>DIKJ01000047.1:61074-64438 GCA_002424525.1 Bacteroidales bacterium UBA5621
GCGCTTGGATATGTTTTTGGCGGCCCCCTGCCATGTCAGGTTCTGATTTCGAGGTGGTTTACGAAGCACAGGGGGAAAGCCATGGGAATTGCTTACCTGGGCATCGGAACAGGCGGAGCCCTGGTACCCCTTATCGCTGCCGGGCTAGAAAGAAATATCGGGTGGCACCTGGCACTGACATCCCTGGGTGTGCTTATCATCGTAATAGCCTTTCCCCTTGCTTTTTTTATCAAAGAACCTAAAGTAATCCGGGAAGAACCCAAGAAGGCAGAACCTTCCGTTCCCATGTCTGCCATACTGCGGAACCCTAATTTCTACCTTCTCGCCTTTGGCAGTATGTGCTCAATAGGGGCAGTGGGAGGGGTTAACCAGCATCTTAAACTATATCTGCGCGACCTTAGTTTCGACCAGTCACAGGCGGCACATGTGCTTTCCCTTGTTCTTCTCTCAAGCCTTATCGGAAGAGTTCTGATGGGCATGCTGGCCGACCTCGTGCGAAGAAAATATGTGATGATACTTATATATCTTATTGTCGCAGGGTCGATACCTCTATTGCTCATGCCGGATTTCCCGGGAAGGATCTATATTTTCGCGGTTATCTTTGGCATCGGCCTGGGAGGGGATTATATGATCATACCACTGATGGCAGGCGACCTTTTCGGCATAAAGATCCTCGGGAGAGTCATGGGCGTCGTCCTTGTTGCCGATGGTATTGCCGAGTCGCTCATGCCAATGCTTGTTGGCAGATTGTATGATATTGCCGGCAATTATACACTTGGTTTTACTCTCCTTATCTGCGTGGCTTTTGCAGGAGCAATAATTGTCTCTTTTCTTCCAAAGGGGACACAGGATCATGCAGTCACGAACTGAAATCTGACGTTTTCAGATCTCCATGCAATGGGTAAAGCCTTAAAAAAGTTCAGAACTGCGACTGTTTAATCAAAGTAATACGTTCATTAGTCAAAAATCCCCTCCGGTGTAACAGAGCGATATTACATCTGAGACATCTCCGTATCAGCCTGATAATTAATTCTATAGTTCAGTATTCCGCAGAAGGATCCAACTCAATTGCTTCTGCTATTGTAAAATCAGACCCCTTTTTGACGAATTGCCTTCTGTTGTTTATTAATTGTTGTTTTTTCCGGTTTTTCTCCAGGAATCTTATGACTAAGAAAAACGGAAGGTGCCATGATTTGAGGATTACCAGCCGGAAGCCACTTGACCGTAATCCTCATAAGTCTTATTTTTATTTTGTTAAAATTTTAATCATGATGGAAAATATTTCAGTTTTACAAAAGGATACAGATATGGGCAATTTTTTCACCGGGACAGCCACCCAGGCCATCCGGCCATCTTTTCTGAAACCCAGGCTCAATCCCGTATATGAATCTCTGATATCGGAGGGTGGTGAAACATTTCTCCAATACATAAACAGGCTGGAAATTTCACAGGAATCTGATCTGCTGATACTATCTTCAAAACATCACTATTATTACGATCATAACGATCTGACGGGTGTAAAAGTCCTCATTAACCTGAAGAAACTTAATTTTATAAAACATCTCGACAGTTTTCTTCATGTTGTGTTCCGTATGCTTCCCCCGCGATCAAAATTCATAGGTTGTTTTACCAGTTCCCAGACCCCGAAGGGCAAAGGATTTTCCTTTTACCAGTCATCAAATTTCTTCAGCAGGTTCATGAACTTCATCGATTCCAGAACTGACCGGCCGTTGCATAAGGATGATGTCTCAGGAATGCTTGAATCGCATGGCTTTAAGGTTCTGGACATGACCGAGATCAACGGGGAGATATTTTTCAGTGCACAGAACAAAAAGATGTCGGTAGCTAAATCATAGCTGCTGTAAATCGCCGGAATTTCTCAGGCTCAAAGTGTACGGAGCCTCTGTTCTAAATCTTAATAAGCTTTTTACCCAGGGCTTTTACTATGGTATGGATGTTATCGGTCATCATATTGTCTTTGTGACGGTCCTGCTCAGTAAGTTCTTCCCAGGGCTGAATATCCTTATGGAGGCTCAGGCCTGACTTAAGCATGCTCTGCAATTCCTTGTCGGCAATCTCCTCAAAAAACATAAAACTTCCGAGTATCTTTTCTGCTATCCAACGGTTATGCTCCATTTTAGCCAGGACCAGACGCTCCTCATCGGGAACTTTTTCAATATTAAACGGAACACCTTCACTTGTTACAGATAACACAGCAGCATTCAGATACCTCAGTTTTATTGCCAGATGCCTTGCCGGATAACGGTTATAGTCTTTTTCCCTGTCGGTCAGTTTCTCCCATGCCGGCATCAGTTCCGCCTCCTCAAGTCCAAGGTAAATATTGTGTATCTGCATGGCAATATTGTCGGTCATATCTTCGTCGTCAGCAATCATCTTCTTGTTACAGACGTGTGTATAGAAAGCAAAAGTGTCGATATGAAGGAAATCGGTTACACTTTTAAAATTGACAAAGAGATCAAGAATATCGGGATCTCTTGGCAGAAGCATCACAATACGCGGGTCTTCAAGCAATCTCAGATCTGGCTGTTCCATTTCGTATAAGTCATTGATATCCTTGTATTTAAGCTTGAAGAAAAGCTGTCTGTATCTTTTCGCAATCTCATAACACTGACTCTCGGTCTCACTGCATATAAAACATACTGAAACATCGTGAATTCCCGTGGTCTTCAGATCCTTGAAAAGTTCCGGGCTGTTAATGAAAGTCATATCCGCAATCTGATCAATAAAGGGGATTTTAAACCTGAATTCTGTAACCTTCTCATCAAGTCTCTCATCAACAACTGTAATCTTTGGCTTTCTGAGGTCTGCGAAATGATAAAGCTGAATGGCTTCTTTTATGATATGTTCACCGATCCTGTTCAGTCCGTGTACCAGGATGTGGCATTGCTCAGCATCCGGACCGTCAAATCTTCTGAATTTATCAGGACTATATTCATCAATAACAATGGCAGCAATCTTCTGATAAATATTAAATGCATGAAAATCGATGTTCTTTATACTTCTTTCCTGGAACTCCTTGAAAATATTCATATTGAAATGGTCCGATACATGAAGGATGATCTTCAGTTTTTTCTCAACATCCCCCCGGTTGAAAATATCAATTATGTTATGGGTGATATTGATGTTGGTCTTGTCATTCTCAGTAAGGGCAAAAACCGTTGTTGTTTTTGTTACATTAGCTTTCTTAAGGATCTCAGGGTTTTCCGCATTCCCGTAGATGAACCTCACTCTTTTGTCTTTGATGTTTCCTGCCAGAAGATTTTCATGGTCCTTTTCAATAACTACTATTTTATTTTCACCTGCCTTAAGATAATCCTGGCCTGATTAATTCACAAACTTAAAA
>DIKJ01000130.1 GCA_002424525.1 Bacteroidales bacterium UBA5621
GATGAGATCGAGATTGGTTTCAAATCGGTCTTTCTCCTTGAGATACTCGCCAATATCGGGACGCAGGAGGTGATGATCGAGCTTGCCGATCCCACCAGGGCCGGACTATTTCTGCCGGCCGTACCAGACAATGAATCGGAGGACCTTCTGATGCTCCTCATGCCTATGATGATAAACACCTGATAATTGGAACTTAATCTCAGACGTCCGATTGCTTTTATCGACCTCGAAACAACTGGCATAAGTGTTTCGACCGATCGTATTGTGGAACTCTCCGTCCTGAAAATCAGTCCGGGTGGGAGGGAGGAATGGATGACCACCCTTATAAACCCTGAAATGCCTGTTCCCCCAAAATCAACTGCCATTCACGGCATTACTGATGAGGATGTTGCCGGTGCGCCTACCTTCAGGGAGGTGGCAGCAAAACTTGCTATGTTCCTCGAGGGATGCGACCTGGCCGGCTACAATGCGATAAAATTTGATATTCCCCTACTGGCTGAAGAATTCCTGAGGATCAATATGGATTTTAATTTCAGGAAGCATAAATATGTTGATGTGCAGGTTATCTTTCATAAGAAGGAACAACGCACATTATCAGCGGCCTACCAGTTCTATTGCAACAGAAGCCTCGAGAATGCTCATAGTTCAAAAGCCGATACCGGGGCTGCCTACGAGATCCTGAAAGCTCAGCTCGACAGGTATGAAGATCTTGAAAATGAGGTTGACAAGCTTGCGGAATTCAGTTCGTTCAATAATCTGGCAGATTTCGCGGGAAGGATAATCTATGATGAGAATGGAACAGAGGTTTTTAACTTCGGAAAGCATAAAGGGAAATCAGTCGAATCTGTCTTAAACGAGGAACCCTCATATTTTTCCTGGATCATGAATGGTGATTTCCCCCTCTACACAAAAAAAGTTCTTACTGAGATAAAGCTCAGGGCCTTCGGCAGGAATCGCAAATGATATGAAGATAATCTGTATAGGTCTTAATTACAGACAACACGCCAGGGAGATGAACAGGCCTGTACCTGCGGAGCCTGTAGTGTTTCTTAAACCAGATTCCTCCCTTCTGAAAAACAATAAGCCCTTCTTTCTGCCCGGTTTCTCTTCCAATATCCATTATGAAGTCGAGGTGGTGATTAAAATAGGCAGGCTGGGGAAAGGTATTTCCCCCAGGTTTGCCCACCGATACTATGACGAAGTCACTGTGGGAATTGATATTACAGCACGTGACATCCAGAGCAGGCTTTTCAGTGAGAACCTGTCGTGGGAACTCTCCAAGGGCTTTGACGGCGCGGCACCGGTTGGCAGGTTCATTCCGGTATCAGCTATCGGAGACATGGGTAATCTCGACTTCAGGCTTGAGATCAATGGAAAGGTTGTCCAGAAGAGCAATACCTCCGACATGATTTTCGGATTTGACGAGATAGTGGCTTATGTGTCGGAATTTTTTACTCTCAAGACCGGCGACCTTATTTTCACAGGTACTCCGCCGGGGGTGGGGCCGATGAAAAAGGACGACAACCTGGTTGCTTACCTGGGAGACGAACCGCTCCTCGATTTCATGATCAGATAACTGATTTCAGTTGAACCAGTATGACAGCTTTATCACCAGTCCGCGGTTTTTTATGTTGTAACCGGCCGGGAATGAGTTCTCTGTATAAACGATATAGAGATCGGAGACAGGGGCAAAGCGCCACTGAAAGCGAAGATTAAGGTTGAGGTTGTCAATCTGGTTGTTGTATTGAATGAAACTTGTGAAGAAGAGGTTTTCGGTAAAGGTAAAATCGAGCCTGGGGCCAATGAGCAGCAATCTTGCATTGTTGTACGGTGATGGCAGTGATATATTATTGTAGGCAGTTACCAGGGCCAGACTTCCATAGGGCTGATACCTGTAATTGAGTTCTCCGCTCAGGCTCCACCTCTCACCGTTATAATAGCCTCCGTAACTGCTCCTGAGGGTCATATAAAAAGGTTTGCGGGTGTCTGAGGAGAATGATGCTCCGATCTCTTTCCAGTTAAAATCCTCCCCGGCTGCCAGCTGAACTCCTCCGGTATTTGTCGGATCATATGGTGACATAAGCTTTATATAGGTCTCCCCGGCTTCAACCGATGTCATGAACCTGTTGGTCCACTCAACGCTGTATGAGATCTCTGTCTGCCTGTCGGTAAGGTTCATCGAAGGATCAAAGAACATATCAGTCCTTATGCCAGGACCGTGGCTTATTACCACCTCCGACTGCGGGAAAAACTTATATTGAAATATGGGATTCAACTCGTAATAGCCTCTTCTCCTGACATACCCTGTCTCGGCTGTGTATCCGCTCCCGACCACCGACTGGTTAAGCGTTGCGGTGAGGAACTGAGAGGAATAGGTAATGTTTGCCGCCACGGCTGCATCTTCAAGCGACACTCCGTCCTGGAAACTCTGGTGATAGAATGCTTTTCCCGTCCATCTGTTGTCACGGGTAGCAAGATTATATTCGATGCCCGCCACACGGTTAAACCTGTTCCCGGTAAATGTCTCTTCATGGTCAACATTTTCAGTTATCAGTTTATTGATTATGAATGCCGATATGTTTGATCGGCTAAAAACCGAGCGCTGAAGGGCAGCAACAAAGAAATTGGATGCAAGAATATCATCACCCGTACCTGTCTGAATATCCATAAGATTGATTCTCCAGTTGTTGTTAATGTTCCCGCTGAGACGGGCGCCTGCCAGGACGGGGCTGTTTAGCCCGATCCGTCTGGAGAAGAAGGGTCTGACAGTCTGGGTGCCAAGACTGGAAAAAAGGTCGCTGTTTTCAAGAAAAAATTGTCGTTTCTCAGGGAAGAAAAGCTCAAACCGGTCAAGGTTGGTTTGTTGTCTGTCAACCTCAACCTGCGAGTAATCGGGATTTATTGTAAGATCGAGATTCAGTGATGTCGAGAGTATCATTTTCGCGTCGAATCCCGCATTGCCACTTAACCTGGCATTCTCTTCCGCTTCCTTATTTTTTGTCACCTTCCCGGTAATATACGGGATCAGCGAAATCCTGACTCCGGCTTTGCCAAGCGGTTTGTCCCAGAGTAAGGTTCCGGTGAAGGGAAGGGAACAATGAGGAAACTGACGTGGCATGGGAGCCCATGAAGATTTTTCATTGTTTTTGAGATCAAGGCGGCCAAAATTTATGCCCCACTCCTGATCTCCCTCAGAGTAGCGTATGCTTCGGAACGGAATACTGAACTCGGTAACCCACCGGTCATCATAACTCATCACTGCCGATCTCCACTTGATATCCCAGCTGTACAATACCCTTGTACCGTCGTACTGAAGTCCTTCAGTTTGTGCACCAGCTGCTGAAATGCCGAAAGCAAACCCGTTAGTCTGATCGTTGTACGTATCAAGAAAAATCATGAAATTATCGTTCCTGTTAAAACTCCAGTCCCTGCGCAACGATTCGACAGGCCTTTTGCCTGGTGTGGGGTCGTGGCAGATAACTCCGACATACAGGTTTAAATCGTCATACGTGAGCATCACTTCAGTCCGGGCAATAGCAAAACCAGTATCCGTGGGCGTCACCCGATGGAATTCTCCGGTGCGTTCAGCCCTCTTCCAGACCTCTTCATCAAGAATACCGTCAATTGAGATCGTCTCATCAGTACGGACAATATTTATACGGTACTTATCCCTGTTGATACCACGCGACTGGCTGAATATGGGGTTGTTGTTGCATAAAAGGTAAAGGGAGAACAGAAGTATAATATATCTTGGCATCCGATCGGCAATTTTTGACCAAGATAGAAAATAGAATCTTAAATATATTATTCTACTTTTATGGATGTTGAAAATTCCTTCATAAAAGACAGAAGTATGAATATAATTATATCTGCCGATTCGCCGGAACTCGGGAAGAGAGCTGCCAGGCTGGCTGCGGACATACTTAACGAGGCTGTTAAACTCAATGGAGAAGCAAGGATGGTGGTCTCTACCGGCAGTTCCCAGTTTGATACGTTTCAGGCGCTCATCTCCGAGGATATACCCTGGCAGAAGATCGAAGTGTTTCACCTCGATGAATACATAGGATTGCCGGTATCCCATCCTGCCAGCTTCAGAAAATACCTATATGAGAGGTTTATTGACCTGGTGCCGGTTAAAAGGTTTTACAGTGTTGATGTTGAAGGTGATATTACAACCAGGGTTGGTGAACTGGCGAAAAGTATCCGGGAGAGGCCTGTCGATCTGGGGTTGATAGGGATAGGTGTCAACGGACACATCGCCTTCAACGATCCCCCGGCAGATTTCGATACACGGGAGGCATATATAGTTGTAAGGCTTGACGATGAATGCAAAATGCAGCAGGTAAATGAAGGCTGGTTCAGGACAATTGAAGATGTTCCCCGTGAGGCTGTATCGATGAGTGTCTGGCAGATAATGCAATGCAGAACAATAATCTCCTGTGTTCCGCACAGTGTAAAGGCTGATGCTGTTTACAGGACCCTTGCCGGCCGGCTAAGCAATTTGGTCCCGGCAACGATGCTGAAGAAACATCCTGATCTGAACCTGTTTCTTGATTATAATTCCGTATCAAAACTGATTCCTTTTTCTTGATTATAGTTCAGGTGCACAACTGATTCCTTTGAATTTACCGGAATATTAACTTTAAACCGGAGCCTGTTGAGATTGTTGATTTGCTAATATCAGAATAATCCGTAACTTTATAGGATATTTAATACTCGAAAAGATGGGAAGATTTGGCATTACCGAAATCATACTGATTTTACTTGTTGTGGTTCTTCTTTTTGGCGGGCGCAAGATACCTGAACTTATGAAGGGAATTGGTCAGGGGTTGAAAGATTTTAAGAAAGCTTCAAAGGTTGATGAGGACCCGGAGAAAATCAAGACCGACTCAAAAGAGGGTTCATCAAATTAAAGGAATTCACACAGCATAGCTGGTTTTACGACTGCATAATCAATCAGTAATAAGGTACTTCGGTGCCTTTCTGTGTTTAGTCGCCTGCTCATAGCTATAGGCGATTTCAATGAGCAGAGGTTCGCTCCACGCGCGTCCGAAGAAAGAGATTCCTACCGGCAGTTCACTGATAAAGCCCATTGGCACCGTAATTGCCGGGTAACCTGAAATTGCAGCAGGTGAAGAACTTCCGCCAACAAAATGGTCACCCAGGATTAGATCCGTTTTCCAGGCAGGTGTGCCTGTAGGTGCAATTATGGCATCGAGCCGGTGCTCTTTCATGATCTTGTCAATACCTTCCTCCCTTGTTGCCCTGAGCATTGTCCTCAGTGCATCTTTATATTCCGGCGACCCGGGATCACCTTTTTCTTCTGCCATTTCAAGGAGCTTCTGATTGAAGTACTTAAGTTCAATGGTGTCGGTTTTGTTAAATTCGATCAGCTCTTTCAGGCTTCTTATTGCTGAACCCTCCTCCAGTCCGGCGAAGTACCTGTTGAGGCCATCCTTAAATTCGTAAAGCATAACTTCAAAAGAAGCATTGGAGTAACCGTCGCCCATACCATCTTCTATCTCCACCACCTCAGCACCCATTTTGATTATTGTTTTAACAGCCTGATTAAAAAGAGTGTCAACCATGTCAGAATTGCCCAGGGCCCTCTTATACAACCCGAGCCGCCTGCCTTTCAGTCCGTCTGCCTTCAGGAATTCAGTATAGCTGACCGGATATTTTCCTGCGGATTCTGCAGTTTTTAGGTCGGCCGGATCGATCCCGGTCAATGTGCCCAGGCAGATTGCAGCGTCAGTTACACTCCGGCCCATCGGCCCTGGTGTATCCTGGGTATATGAGATGGGAATTATGCCTGAGCGGCTGATCAGCCCTACGGTAGGCTTTATACCGACAATGCCGTTGTTGTTTGAAGGACAAACAATTGAGCCATTGGTTTCAGTCCCTATGGCAATCATACAGAGGTTAGCTGACACGGCAACTCCTGAGCCGGAACTCGATCCGCACGGATTACGATCGAGAACATACGGATTTTTAGTCTGGCCTCCTATTCCGCTCCAGCCGCTTGAAGAGGTGGTAGCCCGGAAGTTAGCCCATTCACTCAGGTTCCCTTTTGCAATAATGACCGCTCCGGCTTCCCTTAGTTTTTTTGCAACAAAACTGTCATTCATAGGGTATGAGTTCCTGAGAGCAGTGGCGCCTGCGGTTGTGGGCATTTTGTCGCCGGTGTCGATATTGTCCTTTAATACTACAGGAACACCGAACAGGGGCCCCCTGGTTTTCCCTGCCGATAATTCCCTGTCAAGTTCATCGGCAATCTGCAGAGCATCAGGATTGATCTCAAGTATTGAATTGAGTGCCGGGCCATTCTTGTCTATGGCAATTATCCTGTCGAGATATGCCATGACCACTTCGCGAACGGTATATTTTCCGTCGTTATACCCCTTCTGTAATCCGGGGATCGTCATTTCTTCGAGCCAACTGTAATCTTTAGGTTCATGAAGAACAACTCTTTCAGGTTGTTTGCATGTTCCTGACATTAACAGGATAAACGTAAAAATGACAATGGGTTTTACTTTACGGCAATTCATGGTTGACAGATTATTAATTAGTCTATGGTTTACTGCAAAGTAAATTTAAGGAATTACCAGGATATTTGAGAAAAACAAACCCGGATTTTCAATGTGGGCTAAAAAACCGGGACGCTTCAATAGATGAACAGGAATATCAG
>DIKJ01000022.1 GCA_002424525.1 Bacteroidales bacterium UBA5621
AGGACCTGGATTGGAGAAGATTTCTGGGCAGTGCCCCTCGAAGAGTGGCGTATCAATGATGGTCGAATTGAATTTACCGGCGAAGGACAACAGGCTACCTGTGCTCTCTTGCCGTACAGAATTGGACCGAATGAAAAACCATTCAGGATAAGCTTGGAAATGGGTCTGCTCGATCAGGGTGCGAATAAGGGATCAGCAGGATTGATCATTGGCTCACAGGCTTCTGAAGACGCTGACATCAGGGCCGCAATCTTCTTCGGAAGCGGCATTAACGCCGGGATTCATACTGACGGATACGCTTTTATAGGCCAGAATACGAAAAAATTACCGGCTGACTTTGTGTTCAGCAAATTCCGGATACTGCTCTCCGGCGATAAGAGTCCTGAAGGATTTCTTTTACGTCTTAATATTATTAATGAAGAAGGCAATTCAGTAACAGAAGTGACTTCAGTGCCGGAAAACCCGGTTACCGGCATCATTCAATTTGTTAATAATCCAAGGAGTGCAAGATCAAAGAACAACGGACCTAAATTCTGGTACGATAATTTTGCGGTTGAAGGCGCTGGCTTTGATTATGAGCCGGAAAACAGATTTGGTCCTGTGTTGTGGAGCATGCACACTCTGAGCAGGAATACCCTTAAACTGACAGCACAGCTTCCACCAATCTCTGAAATGGATAATCAAATTGTGGAACTTGAACTGAGAACAGGAAAAAAATGGATATCTGCAGGTTCTCAACCAATCGAACCTGATTCACGCACTGCTACATTCAGGATTGAAAACTGGGATCCTTTGAAGGAAAAGGAATACAGGATATTATACCGGTACAGAAACCTTCAGGGTAATGAAGAGACATATAGTTATGCAGGCAGGATACGGAGAGAGCCTGCAGGGCGTCCCTTACGAATGGGGGCAATGACCTGCCAGTACCATACAGGGTTTCCTTACTCTCCGGTGACAAGGAATCTCGGCTTAAAAAATCCGGATATCCTATACTTCTCGGGTGATCAGATCTATGAGCAGAACGGAGGTTACCCGATAAAAAGGGAGCCTGAAGATATGGCTGTTCTCAGCTACCTCGGCAAATGGTATATGTTTGGGTGGGCTTTCGGGGATATTATGCGGGATATCCCCACCATCTGCACTCCTGACGATCATGATGTTTTCCAGGGCAACCTGTGGGGAGGGGGAGGAGTGGCAAGGCCTGAAGGGACAGCAAACAGCGACGATCTTATGGGATTCACACAGACGGTGAAGATGGTCAATGTGGTAAATAAAACACAATGTGCTCATCTGCCCGACCCATTCGACCCTGCTCCTGTTGAACAGGGCATGAAGGTGTGGTATACCAGCCTGAACTATGGAAGAGTAAGTTTCGCCATAGTAAGCGACAGGGTCTTCAAATCGGGCCCTAACCTGGTTGCAGAATGGGAAGGAAGAAAGGACCATTTGAAAGAACCACTTACAGATCCTTCTGTTATTGACAGACCTGACCTTGATCTGCTGGGGAAAAGACAGGAATTATTCCTTGAAAGCTGGATCAGGGACTGGAAGGATTCTGACATGAAAGTTCTGTTATCACAGACACCTTTTACGAATGCTGCTACTCACCACGGACAGCAGGATGGCTACCTTTTCGGCGACCTCGATTCGGGAGGGTGGCCAAAGAAAGCACGCGACAGGGCGATTGGAATAATACGTAAAGCATTTGCTTTTCATATAACCGGTGACCAGCATCTCCCTTCTCTCGTCCAGTATGGCATAGAGAGTTTCCGGGATGCGGGCTGGTGTTTCTGCACCCCGGCAATTGCTGTTGGATATTCGAGGTGGTTCCGTCCGGATGAGCTCAGCATCCCTGTCAGTAACAGACCGCAACACAACCTTCCAAACACGGGGGAGTACATCGATGCATTCGGCAATAAAAACTATATCTATGCAATAGGCAATCCGGGCGATTTTGGCGGGATCAGCAACCGCTATAAATTCCAGCAGGAAAAAACCGCCGGACTCGGTTTTGTCATTTTTGATACCGAAACCCGTAATATTACGATGGAATCATGGCGGTTCCTGAGTGATGTTACCAAACCTGACCCTGAGAGCCAGCATCCCGGCTGGCCTCTGACCATCAGCCAGATGGATAATTATGGACGTGAACCGTCGGCCTGGCTGCCGACACTGAGAATATCAGGAGATCCTGATCCGGTTGTTGAGATCATCAATCAGACAACTGGAGAACTTGAGTATCTAGTTAGGATTAAAGGCAATGAGTTCATGCCCAAAGTATTCAGCAATGACAAGTTCACCGTAAAAGTTAGTTATCCTGAAAAAAACCTCGTAAAAGAGTTTTTTGATATTATACCTGCCACTGATAAGGGAAAATCAGAACTCATAATTGATTTCAATTAATTATCAGGAACATATAGATTCAGGTATTTGTTAAGCAAATAAAATAATCTGAAATGAAAAGATTTTTTGTACTGTTGGTTTTGATATGGGTCAATCAAATGGCTTTTAATCAGGGTGTTAGTGAATATGACCTGGTAATTTACGGAGGCACGTCCGCCGGCATCAGCGCGGCTATTCAGGCTTCGCGTATGGGGAAATCGGTAGTACTGATTGAGCCCACCAGTCGTATTGGCGGATTAACTACAGGCGGGCTGGGCCAGACCGATATTGGCAACAAACAGGCCATTGGCGGAATTGCCCGCGAATTCTACCAAAATGTAAAAAAACATTATCAGCAACCCGAAAACTGGAAATGGCAAAAAGCGGAAGAGTACCGCGATGGCGGCCAAACCCGCACCGAATCAGCCGAAGATGCCATGTGGACTTTTGAACCATCGGCCGCACTGGAAATATTTCACCGGATGCTTGCCGGGGAGAAAAATATTACCCTCGTTTACAACCAGCGGCTTGACCGGAAAAACGGTGTAACGAAAATGAAAGAAGTAATTTCCTCCATTTCGATGGAAGGTGGCGTAAATTATTCCGGGAAAGCCTTTATCGATGCCACTTATGAGGGTGATTTAATGGCCGCTGCCGGGGTATCTTACACCGTGGGAAGGGAATCTAATAAAAAGTTCGGGGAAACGCTCAACGGCGTTCATACCCCCGACACTGCCCGCACTATGACTAACCAGTTATCAAGGAATTCCATTAACCACAACTTCGTGCATGGGGTTGACCCCTACCGTGTAAAAGGCAATCCGGCAAGCGGGCTGCTGCCGTTTATCAATCCCAAAGGTCCCGGGAAGGAAGGCTCTGCAAATAAAGGTGTTCAGGCCTATTGCTTCAGGATGTGCCTTACCGACCATCCCGGGAACCGCATCCCGTTTGAAAAGCCGGCAACCTACAACGAACCGGATTACGAACTTCTGTTGAGAAACTACGAAGCTGGCGAAAAAGGATTTCCGTGGATCAATTCTGACATGCCCAACCGAAAAACCGATACGAATAATCGACTTGGGTTTTCCACCGATTTTATCGGACAGAATTACGATTACCCCGAAGCCTCTTACACGGAAAGGCAGGCAATTGCAGAACGCCACCGCGATTACCAGAAGGGTCTGATGTGGACTTTAGCCTATCACCCCCGGATGCCCGGGCACATCCGCAACGAAGTATCGCGTTGGGGTATGTGCAAAGATGAATTTACCGAAGGGAACGGCTGGCAGGAACAGTTGTATGTGCGTGAAGCCAGGCGCATGATCAGTGACTACGTGATGACTCAGTACAATTGTGAAGGCCTGACCATAGCCTCTGACCCTGTGGGCCTGGCTGCATACGGTATGGATTCGCACCATGTCCAGAGGTATGTCACCACAGAAGGATTTGTGAAAAATGAAGGGAATGTTGAAGCCCATGTTAAAGGGCCTTATCCAATCAGTTACCGCGCCATCGTACCCAAAGAAAAACAATGTAAAAACCTGTTGGTGCCGGTCTGCGTGAGCGCTACACACATTGCATTTGGATCAATTCGAATGGAGCCGGTATTTATGGT
>DIKJ01000202.1 GCA_002424525.1 Bacteroidales bacterium UBA5621
AGGAGAAGGCATCTCAGGGCATCACCATCGAGTTCGATCCCGGCATTATCAAGCTGGATAACCGTCTGTTTGAACACATCCTTCCCTATGATGGCGGCATCATCAAGAAGATCATTTACTGATTCACGGTTTTGCCGCTGGATCAATGCTTCGTCAAGAATAAGATCGAGCTTCCTGTTTATTTCGTCGATCTGCACCTGAATCGGTTTTTCTGAAGTTTCCATAGCTTGAATTTTAATCAGCTTTTTTGCCGGCCATTGTCATGTGGGTGTCAATAGGCATCTCCTTCCCTTTAAGCAGAATGTGCCAGTATATCCACCGGAAGAGCAGTTTGCCGTAGTGGTTCAGCCTGCTCTCTTTAAGCAGGCTGAATGGCCCGATCCCGGGGAAAGGGAAATAACCGGGCAGTGGCTCCGTATCGTAATTGAAGTCGATAAGTGCTCCTTTCCCGTGTCCTGTCTCAATATAACAGTTTGAGTGCCCGTCGAATTTGCCTGTAAAAGGTCTTTTTTCAATATGGCACATGAGGTTTTCAGTCAGGATATCTGCCTGGAAATGAACGACGGATCCGGCTTTTGAGGTCGGGAAATTGCCTGCATCGCCGATCGCGAATATGTTATCATACAGGGTCGACTGTAAGGTATATTTATCTGCTTTTACAAAACCAAATTCATCACCAAGTCCGCTTTTTATTATAGCTGGATCGCCCCCGTGAAGCGGGATGGTAACCAGGCAATCGAAATCAATCTCCCTTCCTCCGAAATCTTTGATGACCCTGGCTTTGTTGTCCACTTCAGAGAGAAAAAAGTCGGTTATCATCTCAATGTTTTTGTTCTCAAGCAGACTCCCGAGAAGTTTGGATGACCTGGGCTTTGTGAAGGCTCCTGAAAGCGGTGTTACATAGCTGATTTTTACTTTATCCCGCATTCCCCGTTCAGTAAAGAAAGCATCTGCAAAGAAAGAGAATTCAAGAGGGGCGACCGGACATTTAATTGGATTGTCAGCGATATTTACAACCAGATGGCCCCCTTCCCAGGTCTTAAAGAATTTAGCCAGGGCTTCGGCCCCCTCGATCGTATAAAAATCAAAGATATTCCTGTGCCAAAGTTCTCCCTTTAGCCCGGGCGTCTCCTCGGGCATTATCCTCGTACCTGTGGCAATTATAAGTATATCATAACCGTGGACTTCTCCATTGACAAGATATACTTTGTTGTTTTCAGCGTCTATGCGGTCAATCTGCTGATAAACAGACTCCACCCCGATAGGCAGGAAATTCTGCTTCGGCTTTGTAACATCATCTTTTTTATAATACCCGAAAGGAATGAAAAGAAAACCGGGCTGATAATAGTGTACCTTGCTCTGGTCAATAACAGTGATTTTCCAATCTTCCCGCGGCAGTTCTTTCCGCATTTTGTTTGCCATTATTGTGCCTCCCGTACCGGCACCAAGTATAAGTATCTTCTTCATACTGAATTATTGTGTTAAGTAGCTAACATCACAAAGCTAAACAATTAATATGACCAAAAGGTGAAAACAATAATGATAATTACAATGTTTGATCAGATCAGATACGGTATATTTTCTTCTCCTCTTTTTAATATGAAATTTTAAAATTATCTTCAGCCTGTTAAAACTTAACTAAAACATAAAAAAACAGATCATGAAGCGAATCATTATTTTTTCTGTTGCCATACTCTTCTGCATTTCAGCAGTTGCCGCGCAAAATCCCCAGACGAAGAACAACCCCGTGGGCAAATGGAAATTTGAGGCTCCCTATGCTCCCGAAGGTTATAACACCGGTTTAATCGATGTAAACTATGCTGATAATAAATATTCTGCAGCAGTTTCGTTCCCCGGCAGTGATTACAAGATTCCCGGCGCTAACGTCCGGTTTGAAAATGACAATCTGCTTTTTTCGGTCTATATTGAAGGAGGAGATATAAGTATAGCCCTGAAGATGGAGAGCACGGCAAAAATGACCGGAAAGGCAGTCTCCCCGGACGGGGACATACCTCTAACCCTTACAAGGGAAGTGGTCAAACAACAATGATCTGCCACGATCATCTTCAGCAGGCGGGGAAAACTATAAGTTTTAAAGCATATTCTTCGGTGATGAAGGATCAGCAGGGACCGGCCTTTTCACAGACTCCGGATCCGGTTTTATACTGATGGTGAATGGCGGGATCGTATACCAGTAGGTTGTAAGCGAATAATTTATTACAGCTGGCAGCCAGTGCCACAGCTCAATATTTGAGCTTATCCGGGTTCTGAAGGGTATGGCGTCCAGCGACCTGTATCTCATGTTGACAGAGGTTCCCGGATGGAAGTTCCCACTGCCGTCAGGCTGTGCAATAAAGGGGTGGGTGAACACCTCCGGTCTGCACCATGCATAACCGTAGTAATCCTCTGTACCTGTCCCGAAGCTCGAGGGGAAAGATTCCCCGTCGACGTAGATCTTCTCATCGCCCTCGCCCCACCAGGCATCCACACTGTTCAGGACGGTTATCGCATCCCCTGCATATACTCCCTGTCCTGCAATATCTGCAAAACTTATATCGCGGTGCAGTCCGGAGCCACCAGTCAGCTCTGAACCAGCCGCCTCAATCTGGTGATACTCATGCCATGAGGCACCAAAATACATGCTCTTTCTGTCCCATCTGTAATATGTCGTCTCTGCTTGCAGATCTGCCTTCACCTCCTCTCCTCCGAAGTTTATAAGCCTGATGATGCAGTTTTTTCTGAATGGCATAAGCCAGTAGGATTCCATCTTAAGTTCATTATCCACACTGCTGAAAAATGTTGAAGAGGTAGTCTCCCTGTAAGCTGTCCCGAAAAAATGTCCGGCAGGGACCCAGATGGTTCTGTGATCATCAAAGCTAATGCTTATAACAGTCGATTGAAGTGCCTGCGGCCTGTTTTCTGCCTCAAGCTTCAGGATGATCCTGCTGATGGCTGATCTTTTATCAGATATGACCAGTTGTGCCGAATCGTTTGCCTGAATGGCCAGGGAGAGAAGATGCTTTTTGTTCACTCTTCCTGCAGTCAGGTCAGGAGCCTCCAGCAGTCCGTTCGTCCCGGTAATAAGTTCAGAAGCATGGGCAAGTTCATTTAAGCTGAAAGAAACGACCCTTGTCCCTTTTTCGTACTGCCTGTAACAAATATTGTAATAAATGCTTGGTTTTCTTGATTCAGGTGTAATGACAACAGCATCACATTCGTAGGTTATCCTGCATTGTTTTTTGTACGGAATCGGAAGATAAAGATTATGTCCTCTCTGATGAGGCTCGGATTCGGGTGATACAGAGGTGCTTAATGGTGGACCGGCAAGGAGATGTCCGCTAAGCAACTTAAGTACATTCTCTTCAATAACCGGCTTATTGTTACCATCGATGTAAATTCTCAGTATCCCGTCTGAGCTTCCTTCCCCGGCAAAGGTCATCCACCATCTCACAACTGCTCCGGGCCCTTCGGCGTCGAAAAGGATGTATTCCTTCCTTCCTGCGGAGGAATCGACTCCTGTAAAATGAGTATAGTCGGAATTGGCGAACCAGTTGGAAAGGCCTTCGAGATCAGACCTCCTGTCATAACTGCTGAACTGTTTTAGATTGTAAAAAGGGACGGGGAAGCGTGTGAGGCTCTCCCTGTCAGTCATTTCGATCAACAGGCTCCTGAGGCTGACAACCTTTTCCCTTTTACAGCAGTTCAGGAGGGCTCCACAGAAAATGATTAATAATGAGAGCACCACAAGATCTCTTTTTGAATATTTCATTTTATACTGGTTAATTACTCATTCCTCAGCCCTCACCCCTCACTCCTCATCCCTTTCTCCATCTCCCCAAATTTACCGCTTTTAGCCTTTACGGAATACCTCATCATTAAAAAAATTGTACCTTAATGCCGGCAACAAATAAACTGGATTAACATGAACAGGGAAGAACTACTGGTTTTAAAGAATGAGGCTGAAAATCACCTTGTTAATGAGCTTCTGCCATTCTGGATGAACAGGATGACCGATAGCTTGAACGGCGGATTTATTACTCATTTTGACCGGTACGGCAAAGATACCGGAGATGATGAGAAATCACTGATAGCTCAGACCCGGTCAGTTTATACCCTTGCTTCGGCCCATCGTGCAGGTTACGGAGGAGGGAAACTGGCAGGTATGGCAGGGCATGGAGTGGATTATCTTATCGGAAAGATGTGGGACCATGAACAGGGGGGGTTCTACTGGATGACGGATCGGAGGGGAAATGTGAA
>DIKJ01000044.1:0-6710 GCA_002424525.1 Bacteroidales bacterium UBA5621
ATAGACAGGGATGGCAGGATCATTTTCCTCACAAGGCTTTTCGACCGTGAGGAATTTGACGGGATGAAAAAAATTATCTTCGCCGAACTTGCCAAAGACTAAGGGATTACCCTGATTCTTCCGTTCTGCTTCAATAAATAACTTTTCTGATTATGAAACTTTTGGCCCTGCTCGTCGTTATACATGCGATGATGTGACAGATTTGAACAATTACATTAATTAACAACCAAAACTTAAAGTGATGAAAAAAATTGCAGTAATTATTTTATTGGCTATGATAGCACTGCCGGCATTCTCTCAGATTAAGTTCGGCATAAAAGCAGGTGCAAGCACCAACACGGTTCCCACTTATGATATTAGCGACGGAACCAATAATATCGAAGCCCTCAAAGATGCAGCCTTCGGTTTTCATGCAGGCGCATTCCTGAGAATAACCCTGATGGGGGTTTATATCATGCCTGAGGTGGTCTTTGCTTCGACGACGTACGAATATACAGTAACAGAGAATTCAGTGAGTGACGTATTGAAACAACAGTTCAATAAACTGAATATCCCGCTGCTGGTCGGCTTCCATCTGGGGCCTTTAAGAATTAATGCTGGTCCTTCTGCTTCAATCCTTATTAATTCACCTGCAGCCCTGATTGACCACCCGAATTTCACTGACCTTTACAGAAGCGCAACTTTTGGATACGAAGCCGGACTGGGAGTCGACCTGTTCAAGCGACTTGCCATCGATCTGAGGTATGGAGGCAGTCTGAGTAAGAGATTTGGAGAATCTGTTACTATAGGTTCGCAGACATTTAACCTGGATGACAGGGAACCTTCATTTATGCTCAGCCTGGGATTTATGTTTTAATTGATTTTCTGCCTGAAGAAAGAGGCCTTTCCTGCCCAGGTAAGGCCTCTGTTATTATTATTTCGTCAACAGCATCCTGACTGCAACAATTATCAGAAATATGGCAAAAACCTTCTTGATGGCTGCCTGTGGCAGACTCAGGGCAAACTTTGAACCGAAATAGGCTCCCAGCATAAAGGAAGCAGCAAGGATAAGAGCAAAAACAATGTTCACATGCCCGGCCTTGTAATAATTATATGCGGCAAGCAACCCGATTGGCGGAAGCATCATTGCAAGACTTGTGCCCTGGGCGTCAAACTGGCTGAATCCCAGGAAAAAAACAAGCATTGGGATAAGAACCAGAGCTCCTCCCACACCCAGCATTCCGGAGACAACTCCGGTGAGTAGTCCGATAACAACCAGAACAAGAACCATCGAGATAGACATTTTCATCGTTTTTTAATCGTTTGAACAGTGTATGATTATGCAAAATTAGAAATAATATGGAATTATTTATCTGCCGGAGCAGGCTTTGTCAGCCGTAGTCCCGTATTCACGGGACGAAGGCTGAGGGCAGGGAGCATAGAGCGTAAAGCGTAAAGCGTAAAGCGTAAAGCGGGGCTCAGAGCTCAGGGCTCAGAGCTCAGGGCAAGAATCCTTTCTTCGGACTTCGGACTTCGGACTTCGGCTGGCAGGGCACAGAGGAGGAGGTCAGCATATAACGATTTGGAGGGATATTACATTATTTCTATTTTTGCAGATCAACTAAAATATGATGATCCGGAAAGGCATTAAAGTTTTATTTGCGATCCTTGTGGTTGCCATTATAGCGGCGGCTTTTGCAGTGTCGGGGATTCTGTTCGGGGTTAACGTGACAACCGGAGGTCAGGAAGCTGTGATCTACATACCTGAAGGGGCCACTTACAGTCAGGCAATGGATTCCATTCAGTCAAACCTCCGGATTAAGAATGAAAGCGTCTTTGAATGGATTGCCAGAAAGAAAAGCTATCCGGGGCTTGTCAAGCCGGGGAGATACGTTATTAACCAGGACCTTTCGTATGCCGAACTGATAAACATCTTCCGCTCCGGCCGTCAGACACCTCTTATGCTTACATTCAACAACGTAAGGACGCTGGAAGAACTGGCCGGGAAAATTGGCGGCAGGATCGAAGCTGATTCCCTCCAGCTGATCACATTCCTGTCCGACCCTGAGAATTACAGGAAGGATGGTTTTGCCAGGGAGGATGTTATTTCGGTCTTTTTACCAGACACTTATGAGTTTTTCTGGAACACCGGAGCTGCCGGCTTTTATGAGAGAATGCTGAGGGAGTACCGCAGGTTCTGGACCAGGGAAAGAATAGCAAAAGCAGAATTAAGGGGACTTACACTGACTGAGGTCTCGGTGCTTGCCTCTATTGTTGAAGAAGAGGTGGCCCGGGCAGATGAAGGCCCGAAGGTAGCCGGGGTTTATCTGAACAGGCTCAGAAGGGGGATCCCCCTGCAGGCCGATCCTACTATAAAATTTGCCCTTAACAATTTCGCGATCACCCGGGTGTTAAAGAAACACCTTCAGGTTGACTCTCCGTATAACACTTACAGGAACAGAGGACTTCCTCCCGGCCCGATCCGCTGCCCGTCGGTCGAAAGCATTAATGCGGTTCTGGACGCGGAGGAACATGATTATATTTACTTTGTGGCTAAAGCTGATTTTTCAGGATATCACAATTTTTCAAGGACTCTTGCCGAACACAACAGATATGCAGCCATTTACCAGAAGGAACTCAATAAAAGAAGAATCTTCAGGTGATCCCTATTACTTCAATCTCCCGCTCAAGACAAACTCCAAACTTTTCCATGACCGATTTCCTGATCTCCTCCGACAGATCATAAAGCTCTTTCCCTGTTGCCTTTCCATGGTTTACCAGAACAAGAGCCTGTTTGTCATGAACACCTGCGTCACCTGCCCTTTTTCCCTTCCATCCGCATTGCTCAATAAGCCAGCCGCCAGCCAGTTTAACGCCTCCCGACTGATCCGGGAAAGCAGGCATTGAAGGATAATCGGCTTTAAGGGCTCCGGCAACAGAAAGGCTGACTACCGGATTTTTGAAAAAACTGCCAGCGTTCCCGAAGATCTCTGGATCAGGCAGTTTCCTCCTCCGGATATTAATTACTGCATCCCTGACATTCCTGAGGCTTTCACCTCCCAGTTTTTCAACTTCTTCCTTCAACAAATTGTAACTGGTGTTAAGCCTCGGATTTGTTTCAAGGTTAAAATAAACCCTGGTAATTAAAAACTTCCCTTTCTTTTCATTTTTAAAAACACTTTCCCTGTAACCGAACCTGCATTGCTCGTTGCTGAACATCGTAACTGAACCGGTAGCTATACTGATTGCCTTTAACTTAATAACTGTTTCCCTGATCTCGGAACCGTAAGCTCCGATGTTCTGAATCGGTGCGGCCCCTACACTGCCCGGTATCAGCGAGAGATTTTCAATTCCTCCATATCCCCGGCTCACACACCATTCGACGAAATCATCCCATTTTACCCCGGCTCCGGCCGAAACAACCACGTCTGAACCATTCATCTCTTCAAGCCTGATACCCCCAAATCCGGGCAATAATATGGTCCCCCTGAAATCGGATGTAAAAAGAACATTGCTCCCTCCTCCCAGTATAAGCAAAGGTTTTCCGCAGGACTCCCTGTCCCTGAAAAAAGCGGCGGCACTCTCTTCCGACTTAAGCGTTATGATACAATCCGCCTTGTAATCTAGTCCGAAAGTATTGAACGATTTCAGCGAAACATTTTTCCGGATCATATTAACATTTTCACGTAAAAATAGAAAATCCCTTCCGATACATTATATTGGCGCAATAAATTAACCGGACTATGGATAAACTTGATCTGATCATGAAGGTTTTCCCATTCCTCGAAAAGGAACTGATTGCTGAATTATCAGATGTTTCCGGATTACTGAATCTCAAATCCGGACAAAGCATTCTGGAAGACGGGGATTACATTAAAAGCTTTCCGATGGTGATCAGCGGATCTCTGAGGGTACTCCGGCTTTCCGAGGATGGCAGTGAACTTCTTCTCTATTACCTTGACCAGGGGGAGATCTGTGCCATGGCGCTCACGTGTTGCATGGGACTTCAGAAAAGCAATATCAGGATGATCGCAGAAGAGGATTCGGTTCTCCTGTCAGTGCCTGTTGACAAACCTGAAAAATGGTTGTCAGAATACCGGAGCTGGAAAGAATTCATGATGTATTCATATAAAAAGCGTTTTGATGAACTCCTTGAAACTATTGACTCTATTGCTTTCACAAAGCTCGATGAGCGGCTGATAAGGTTTTTTGAGGAGCGGTACAGATCAACCGGAAAAACCGAATTTCCAGGAACGCACCAGGACATCGCATTACAGCTCAATACCTCCAGGGAGGTGATCTCAAGACTTTTAAGAAATCTTGAGAAAAGAAGATTAGTGGTAACAGAAAGAAATTCAGTGGATTATTCTGCCCTGGTAAAAAAATAACCTCTTTTGTGACTAAAGTCACTGACCATAATCCCTTATGTCAGGATCTTTGCACAAAATTGTGGTTATGACAGAATTTCTTAAAAAACACCTTTTTACGATAATTTTCACCGGAGCAGGAGCCCTTGCAGGATTCCTTTACTGGAAGTTTATAGGCTGTCTGTCAGGTACCTGCCCCATAAAATCAGTATGGTATCTCAGTACTTTATATGGCACTGCTGCAGGCTGGATACTGGGACAGCTGACCAGGGATGTAATTATTAACTTCAAAAAACAAAAGAAATATGACTAATACGTTTAATGAACTGATAAAAGGCAGTGTACCTGTTCTGGTGGACTTTTCAGCAGAGTGGTGCGGGCCATGCAGAATGATGAAGCCTGTTCTGGAACAGCTTAAGCAGAGAATGGGCGATAAAATAAAAATATTGAAAGTCGATGTGGACAGGAACAGGGAACTTGCATATAAATATAATATCAACAGTGTTCCCACTCTCATGCTGTTTCATGAGGGTGTCTCCAAATGGACAGGAGTAGGAGTAATAACCTCAGATAAACTTGAAAATGTTATTAACAATCATTGCAGTATCGTTTCTTATTAAAAAAATCTATGACTCACGTAAGAATCGAGGCATCAAGATGCCCTCAGAATCATTTTTGTCCGGTAATAAAGGTCTGTCCTGCCGGAGCAATTTCACAAAGAAATCCGTTCAGTGCTCCTGAAATAGACCACGAAAAGTGTACATCCTGCAGTTTATGCTCCAGGTATTGCGGATACGGGGCATTCCGCAAGGATTGAGCACACTTCATCAGGGACCATGCCCGTGGTACCGTGCATCCGCCCCAGTATTTTTATTTCCCCGTGCGGCATGAAATATTTTAAATAAAATATTATTTTGCGGTGGTTTTAAATGAATAATAAACAATATTAAAGTTCATTATGAAAAGCAATCGCCGTAATTTCTTAAAGACAGCCACCGCCGTCGGAGCCGGAGCATTTGCAGGAAGTTTTATTACCGGATGCACTCCCCAACCGCTTCCTGAATCAAATATGGCCGCAATCCTTGGATCAGCAAAAAGGGTGCGGACCCAGAAATTTAACATGTCGGGTTATGCGGCACCCGCACTTCCTCTGGTCAGGGTAGGTGTAATAGGCCTGGGCGACAGGGGCAGCGGTGCGGTCCAGCGTCTGTCCTATATAGAGGGTGTTGACATAAGGGCTCTGGGAGACCTCAGGCAGGCTGCCGTGGATGGCTCACAGAGATACCTGTCCAGAATCGGGCGCCCGGCTGCAATAGAATTTGCAGGTGATGAGGATGCGTGGAAGAAGCTTGTGGAATTACCGGACCTTGACCTTATATATATATGCACGCCATGGATCCTTCACACCCCTATGGCCCTCTATACCATGGAGAACGGAAAACATGTTGCGTGTGAAGTCCCTCTGTGCCGTACACTTGATGAAGCATGGCAGCTTGTCGAGACGTCCGAAAAGACAAAAAAGCACTGTATGATGCTTGAAAACTGCTGCTATGACTTTTTTGAGCTTCTTACGCTCAATATGGCAAGGCAGGGTATGTTCGGCGAAATAGTCCACGGCGAAGGGGCATATATCCACAATCTTGTTGGCATGAATTTTAAAAAGCCGGACGATGAGCGGCAGTCAGATGGCGCTTATACAGGTATGTGGCGCCTGAAAGAGAATGCCGAAAGGAACGGCAACCTGTATCCCACACACGGTTTGGGACCGATTTGTGAGATCATGGGTATCAACAGGGGCGACAGAATGGAATATCTTACATCCATGTCATCCAACGATTTCGTAATGGGTACCAGTGCCGGCGAACTAGCGGCGGGGGATGAGTTTTTTGCGCCATTCGCTGATAAGGAATACCGTGGTAATATGAATACAACTCTGGTCCGAACTAATCTCGGACGTACAATAATGATACAGCACGATATCTCATCCGTCAGGCCTTATTCGAGACTGCATGTGGTAAGTGGAACAAGCGGTGCGGCAATGAAGTACCCTGAGCCCCGGATCGCTATGGGGCACAACTGGCTAAAAGCCAATGAGTTTAAGGAGGTATCGGAAAAGTTCACACCTGAAATAGTCAGAAGGGTGGGAGATATGGCCAGAAAAGTCGGAGGTCACGGAGGAATGGATTTCATAATGGACTGGAGAATGATAGATTGCCTCCGCAACGGCTTGCCTCTCGATCAGGATGTTTATGACGGAGCCCTCTGGAGTTCAATAGCCCCCCTGAGCGAATGGTCCGTAGCCAACAGATCACAGTCAATTGATGTCCCCGACTTTACCGGAGGATCCTGGGAAACAAACAAACC
>DIKJ01000044.1:6866-11138 GCA_002424525.1 Bacteroidales bacterium UBA5621
ACCTTGTTCTTTTCGTCCCACATAATAGCCTGGTAGCCGCCATATCCTCCCAGGTTCCATTGTACGCTGTGCCCCATGGAAAGGAGCCTCTGAATGACTTCCCAGCGGAAACCCTCTTCAAGATAAAGCACCCCTCCGGCAGCCATCTGTTCACCAGTCGGTTCTGAGGAACCTGTATGATAAATTCTTGGAGCATCTCCGGCCTCCTGCAGGTTCATTTTGAAATCTATAAGGTTGATCACTATCTGGGCGTGGCCCTGAGGTTGCATATCTCCTCCCATAACGCCAAAGCTCACCCATGGCCTGCCGTTCCTGGTAATGAAGGCGGGTATAATGGTATGGAACGGCCTCTTTCCCGGGGCAAAAACATTTGCATGACCCACGGCGAGGCTGAACATCTCACCCCTGTTCTGCAGCACAAATCCCAGACCCGGGGGGCACATCCCTGAACCCATTCCCCGGTAATTGCTCTGTATCAGGGAGACCATATTGCCGAATCTGTCTGCAACAGTAAGATAAATGGTATTTCCCGACTCAATTCTGCCCGCACTGTAAACCCTGCCGGCCCTTGAAGGATCGATAAGCTTGCGTCTTTCAGTGGCATATTTCTTTGAGATAAGCTGGTTTACCGGCACATTGCTGAACCTGGGATCGGCATAATACCTGGCGCGGTCTTCAAAGGCAAGCTTCTTGGCTTCTGTGAAATGATGTATGTACTCGGCTGAATTATAACCCATTGAGGCGATATCGAACCCCTCAAGGATATTGAGTATCTGCAGGGCTGCAATGCCCTGCCCGTTCGGAGGAAGTTCCCATACATCATAACCCCTGTAATTTGTGCTTACAGGTTCAACCCACTCCGAGCTGTGACGTGCCATATCGTCGTAGGTAAGGAACCCTCCCTGCGACTTCATGAAAGCGGCGATGGCTTTTGCTATGCTTCCCCTGTAGAACTCATTTCGCCCACCTTTCGCAATCTTCTCCAGCGTGCTTGCAAGATTAGGATTCCGGAAAATCTCTCCCTTTTCGGGAGCTTTCCCCCCGGGCATAAATGTTTCCTTAATATTGGGATACTCCTTAAGTGTCTGGGTTCCGAGATTGAGATAGTAGGCTATGACCTCAGTAACCGGAAACCCGTCGCGTGCATAAGTTATGGCAGGCTGAAGAATGTCTCTCATCTGAAGGCGGCCGAACATCTCGTGCATTTCGTACCAGCCATCCACACAGCCTGGCACTGACACAGGCAACGGACCTCGTGCAGGGATGAATTCATGTCCGTTGGACTTGAAGTAGTCGAGACGCAGTGACCGTGGCGATCTCCCGCTGGCATTCAGACCATACAGCTTGCCCCTGTCGGCACTCCAGATAATAGCAAAAAGGTCACCGCCGATCCCGCAACCGGTGGGCTCAACCACTCCCAGTACCGCATTGGCCGCTATTGCTGCATCAATGGCATTGCCGCCTTTTTTAAGTATGTCAAGCGCAACCTGGGTAGCCAGAGGCTGACTCGTGGCAGCCATCCCATACTGTGCAAGAACTTCCGATCTGGTAGCAAAATCCCTGCCGGTTACCCTGTCCTGGGAGCACAGCAACAAGGGAGTGAAAAGAAATGTGATTATGCAGGTTAAAACTCTCATAGGGTCATTTATTTTTGCAAATATAATAAAGTCAGGATATTATCTTGCCATAGCGACTTTTTTTAGCTCCGGCGGCATCTTTTCAATTGCATACCTGAGTGAAGTTCTTGGCATAGTGGCTTTCCTTGAAACAACATAATCAAATACTTCTTTCTGATGCTTCTCGCTTGCTGCTTTTAGCATCCATCCATAACCCTTCTGTACCATGTCATCACTGTCGGCAAACAACAGGTCTGCTATCCGGAAGATCTCATCAGTAAACCTGCCTTTTCTTGCAGGCACAATAAGGGAGACGGCGGCGGCGCGCCTCATCCAGCGGTTATCGGAACCTGTCCATCCGATCAGGTCTGAAATGCACTCCGGAAACATCTCAACAAGAGTGCCCACCGAATGGTTGCACAGCGTGTCGCACGACGCCCAGTTAGTTACATAATTGCTGACCCATCTTTCAAATACCTTAATATCACCGGCCTCATATTCCCTGTAAACATAATATGACCAGTTACAGGCAATGAATGACTCCTCCATAAATCCCGATTCCCAGAGCTTTTCGCAGAGAGCAAATATTGCTGACTTGCTTTTGTCCGGGATTATTTTGTAATATTCCTTGCCAATTCTTACAACTTCGGCAGACCTGAGTCCATAAATATTTACCTCTTCCTTAAAATATCTTTCTCCCGATATTCTGGTCTTTTCGTCAGCATTGCCCTTCAATTCCTCACGAACCCTTCTAATTATGTCTTCCATAAGAATATTTATCATAAATTAGTACAGTAAAATAACTTATAAAACTAAAATGATCAGTTACATTCCAAAATTAAGGATTTTCGTTTGTTTTACGCTGTTTGTCTTTTTGCCGGTCTTTTCGGCATATAGTCAGGATGCGTTTAAATGGCAGAAACAGGAGCTTGTTTTTACAAGCAGTATAGATTATGAAAACGCCCTCCAGGAAGTGCGCTTTTTCGAAATAACTTTTACTTCACCGACGGGACAGAAAAAGGCTATAAACGGTTTCTGGGACGGCGGCCGGACCTGGAAAGCACGATTCATGCCCTGGGAAACTGGCACATGGACTTACCAGACAGCCTGCTCGGATACTAAGAATAGCGGACTTAACGATATTACCGGCAATTTCATATGCAAATCCGGAAATGCCGGTCATGACATTTATACCCGCGGACCGGTTATCAACCCTCCCGGGACCTTTTTCCTTACCCATTCCGACGGTACCCCTTTTTTCTGGCTTGCCTGCACGGCCTGGAACGGAGCTCTCAAATCAACAGACAAGGAATGGGATGAGTATCTTGGACACAGGGTGGCAAACCATTATACAGCGATTCAGTTTGTTACAACTCAGTGGAGAGGTTGCGACAGGAGCAGTGAAGGATTGGTCGCATTCGAGGGCAGCGGCAGGATAAAAATCAATCCGGAATTCTTCAGGCTCATCGATAAAAAGATCGATAGAATAAATGATTATGGCCTTATTGCTGCTCCAGTTGTATTGTGGGCTCTTCAGTCAGGAGCAGGAAGGGAATTGAGTCCGGGTTATTATCTGCCTGATGATCAGGCTATTTTGCTGGCTAAATATATTATGGCAAGGTATGGGGCAAATCATGTTGTGTGGTTCCTGGGCGGTGACGGAAATTATACCGGCACATTTGAACAGCGCTGGAAGACTATCGGCAGGGCTCTGTCTGACGGGAAACAGCAGGGGATAGTGGCACAGCATCCACAGGGCAGATCATGGATAGGAGAGTTGTACCGCGATGAGCCCTGGCTTGATATAGTAGGCTATCAGAGCAGTCACAGCAATGCAGAAGCTACGGTTAACTGGATCACAAAAGGTCCCATGAACCAGATGTGGAGCCGTTTGCCCGCCCGCCCGCTTATAAATCTTGAACCCAATTACGAGGAGATCCGGACAACAATCACCGACAGGGATGTGCGCAATGCATCGTGGTGGAGTCTGTTCGCAACGCCAATCGCAGGAATTTCATACGGTGCAAACGGTATATGGCCATGGCTTCAACCGGGGGAAAAGATACTCAATCACTCAGACGCACCATGGACCTCGCCATGGAGGCCGGCTATTGACCTGCCGGGATCAATCCAGATGGGTTACCTTGCACAGTTCATAAGACAGTTCGAATGGTGGACCCTCTACCCGTCACCGGAACTGCTGGTGAAACAACCCGGCGATGAGCAGTTCAATCATTTTGTATCACTTGTAAAATCGATCGATAACAAGACAATTCTTGGTTACCTCCCCGTAAAGCTTACCCTGGAGATCAGGAAACCTGTAAATGCCGGCTACAGTGTAAGGTGGTTTGATCCTGTCAGGAATGTGTATTCCGGCGGCACGGCGAAAGACAAGGGCGAGACCCTTGTAGTTACATCTCCTAACGATTCTGATATGCTGCTGATCCTGACAAGGATAAACTGACCGGACTTCGGACTTTGGACTTTTACGGCTCAGGGCACAGTGCTCAGAGCTCAGTGCAAGAAAGGACTTCGGACTACTTGATATATTTCCAGAACCTCTCCTCCGACTTACGGAATTCAGCCCTTTTCTTCCGGTCAAGGAAATAATAGAAAATTACTGCAGATGCTCCGGTCACAATAAGCCCCAGAAGGA
>DIKJ01000055.1 GCA_002424525.1 Bacteroidales bacterium UBA5621
CCGCGATGCTCTTCTGGAAAACCTGGTCGTTCTCGATGACGGGACAATAAAATTTGATGACGATTCCAAAACTGAAAATACACGAGTCTCCTACCCTATATATCATATAAAAAATATCGTAAAACCGGTCTCCAGGGCAGGACATGCAAAAACTGTGATCTTCCTGTCAGCAGATACTTTTGGTGTTCTGCCACCTGTAAGCCGACTCACGCAAGATCAGACCAGATACTATTTCCTGAGCGGGTACACTGCGAAGGTTGCCGGTACCGAAAGAGGTATATTTGAGCCTGTCCCCTCATTTTCAGCATGTTTCGGGGCAGCATTTCTGATGCTCGATCCCATAATTTATGCAAATGAACTTACCAGGAAGATGAAACTGCACAAGGCAGAGGCATGGCTGGTGAACACTGGCTGGATGGGAGGCCCTTACGGCACAGGTAACAGGATTGACCTTCCTTCGACCAGACGCATAATCAATGCAATACTTGATAATTCAATCAATAACTGCGATTTCGACGAAATTCCTGTTTTTAACCTGAGTGTACCCCTTCACCTTAAAGGAATTGATGATGACCTGCTGGATCCTGCCAAAGCCTGGGGATCTGCGATCAAATGGCGTATTGCAGCGACCGATCTGGCCCTGAAGTTCATTAATAACTTCAGCAAGTTCGCACTGCTTGAGGAGAGCGCCGGATTGACCGATGCCGGACCGAAGATATGATCATAATCAGACAATGACACCCATTAACCTGTCCCTTACCCTGATCTTTGGATATATGCTCGGGTCGGTAGCAACGGCCGTCTGGACCGGCAAAATCTTCCATGGCATCGATGTGAGGGAGCATGGCAGCGGCAATGCAGGAGCAACAAACGTAATAAGGGTGCTCGGATGGAAAACGGGTGTTCCGGTGTTACTGCTCGATGTGGCTAAGGGATGGATTGCATCAATGTTACCGGTCTTTGCCGGCTTTGCGGAGGCGGAGAGCGCTCAGCTTATTAACTTTCAAATACTTGCAGGAATTGCGGCAATAATAGGACATATATTCCCGCTTTTCGCAGGATTCAGGGGCGGTAAAGGGGTCGCTACCATCTTTGGTGTACTGCTTGCCGTCCACCCGCTCCTTACACTCTCATGCTTAGGGGTATTTCTCATTGTTTTGGTATTATCAGGATATGTTTCTCTATCCTCCATGAGCGCCGGAGCAGCTTTCCCCTTACTGCTCTTCCTGGTATTTGACACTCCTTCACTCTTTTTCAGGATATTTTCGATAATTGCAGCCATTGCGCTTATTATAACCCACAAAAAGAATATAATGCGCCTTATCCGTGGGGAAGAGACCAGGCTGTTCGGGAAAAAGCCTGAAGTTTAAATCACAGGTAGCACAAGGAAATTAAGTTGGCAGTTGGTAGTCGCGGGACTAATTTGGATTCAAACAGGTAAAATCTTTGTTAAAACTGTTCCAGAATGCTTATCCTTTTCGCGATTGGCGGATGTGTAGCAAAAAGAGAACCCAGGGAAAACGAAGCCTTCTTATCTTTTAATTGCGGATTTTCAATAAACATCTGGGCAACATCCTTTCTTTTCACTGCCTCGATGGTCGGATCGGCCGACACTTTCCTCAGGGCTGAAGCCAGTGCCAGGGGCCGCCTGGTAAGCTCTGCAGCTCCGGCATCAGCAAGGTATTCACGCTTCCTCGAGAGAGCGAACCTGAACAGGGTTGCAATAAGGTAACCTACAAGAGCCAGAACAAGGGCGATAATGATACCTGCTCCTCCCTCCTTTTTTCCTCTTCCCCCTCTTCCGTAAACCATCGACCGGAAGATGGCTTCGGAGACAAATGCAAAGATCCCCACAAACACTATAGAGATTATCAGAAGCCTCACGTCGCGGTTCCTTATATGAGTAAGCTCATGAGCTATAACTGCTTCGAGTTCCTCATCATTTAGTTTATCGATTATTCCCCGCGACAGTGATACAGCATATGTTTTAGAGTTAATGCCGCTGGCAAAAGCATTCAGCGAATCATCCTCAATGATGTTGACTTTAGGCATCGTTATCCCCGCAGTGATGCAAAGGTTCTCGGTCAGATTATAAACTCTCTTGTTCTGCTTCCTCTCCAGAGGTTTGGAGCTGGTCGCACCATTTATCATTGTGGCATGCGTGAAAAATGCTATTGTAAACCAGAGCAGAACGCCGATACTGATCCACGGTATGGTTCGCAGGAAGCTGTAATTCACATCATACAGTGTCATTTGCCGTTCAGCCGATCCCATCGATGAGAAAAAGAAGAAAAGCCAGGTAAGCCCGAAGAACACCACCGGAAACATTATCAGAATCAATACTGTATTAGCATTGTTCTTCCATATCTGACTCTGCAAACCAAAGTATTTCATTCAATCAGAACTGGATTTTGGGAGGTTCCTGGGCAACGGCACGCTGTTCACCCAGATCAAACATGGTTTCACGCTTGAAATTGAACATGGTCGCCACAATATTGGAGGGGAAAACTTCCGTTGCAACATTAAGCTCTTTGGTGGCTGAGTTAAAGAACCTTCTGGCCGCAGCAATCTTGTTCTCAACATCAGAGATCTCATTCTGGAGATCCATGAAATTCTGGCTTGCCTTAAGGTCAGGATAGGCCTCAACCGAAATCTTCAGCCCGTCAAGCGCTGACGAAAGCCTCTGTTCAGCTGCGATCTTTTCATTTATTGTTGTCGCCTTCATCGCATTTGCACGCGCTTCGGTTATTTCAGTAAGCACTTCCCTCTCATGCTTCATATAACCTCTTACTGCCTCAACCAGCTGTGGTATAAGGTCATGCCGCTGTTTTAACTGAACATCGACATCAGCAAAAGCCTGTTCCCTGTTATTCCTGAGCCTTACCAGACGGTTATACAACGATACAGCCAGAAGGACCAGAAGTACAATTATGCCCAGAATAATAATGAATGCTCCCATTTTTAGTTTTTTTGATGTTTCGTAATGTGATATTTATGATCTGTTTATTACTGTTTATCGGATGCTCATTTGAAAATAAAGATAAGAATTTTTGCTAATTTTACGCGCCAGGTAAAGGTAACATATTTATTTGTTGCAGGCATTTCTAAATCATTGAAACTAATAAAAAAGATCTGACATGGAAAAGGGCATAAAAGGTACAAGAACAGAACAGAATCTTCTGAAAGCTTTTGCTGGTGAATCACAGGCAAAGAACAGGTATGAGTTTGCAGCCAAAGCAGCAAAGGAAGAGGGTTATGAGCAGATTGCCGCAATCTTTCTTGAAACAGCCCTGCAGGAGCAGCAACATGCAAAACGATTCTTCAGCTTCCTTGAAGGTGGCATGGTTGAAATAACTGCCAGCTACCCGGCAGGGAAGACCGGTGATACGAAAGAGAATCTCGGTTCGGCAGCTGAAGGAGAGCACGAAGAGTGGAGCGATCTCTACCCGGCTTTTGCCAAAGTAGCAGAAGAAGAAGGCTTTAAGAGTGTTGCAACAACCTTCAAGGCCGTCGCTTCAGCTGAAAAGGTCCACGAGGAGAGGTACAGGAAACTGCTTGAAAATGTGATGCAAAACAAAGTATTTGAGCGTGACGGAAAGGTTTTCTGGTATTGCAGAAAATGCGGATATGTCCATTTCGGGACGAAACCGTTGAAGACCTGTCCCTCATGTCTGCACCCAATCAGCTATTTTGAACTCAAAGCCGAAAATTACTAATAGTATGATTGACGGAAAGGAGATGCTGAAGCTCATCAGGAGCCGGCAGAGCGACAGAAAGTATCATGAAAGGCCTGTTGAAGAAGAGAAGCTCGAACGCATAATTGAAGCCGGGAGAATGGCACCCTCGGCCTGTAATGCCCAGCCATGGAAATTCATAATCGTTACCGAGCCGGCACTCATTGAGAAGATTGCAGAGGCCGCATCCGCTAAAATCCTGGGAATGAATGTTTTTGTCGGACAGGCTCCCGCTTTGATCATAATTGTAAGAGAGAGTGTCAATCTTAGTTCAAAAATCGGCGGAACGATCAAAAACAAGGACTATTCACATATCGACATCGGTATAGCAGCGGGAAACATCTGTCTTCAAGCCGAAGCCGAAGGAATGGGATCGTGCATGATCGGCTGGTTCGACGAGCGTCTGGTGAGAAAACAACTGGGAATACCTTCATCAAAACGAGTCTACCTCATCATCACTCTGGGTTATTCCCGGAGCGAGAAAAGGGAGAAGAAACGCAAGCCAAGAGAGGTTACTGTATCGCACAACAAATATTGAGGGTGGCGAAACACCTTAACGGCGCAACGGCGCCAGAGCTTCTTTTATTCGTCTGGCAGCCTCTGTAAGCAGGTCGTCGGAAGTGGCGTAGGAGATCCTGATACAATCAGGCGCTCCGAAGGCATCTCCGCCAACGACGGCAACCTGTGCCCTGGCCAGCAGATAGAGCGCAAGATCGTCAGAGTTACTGATCAGTGTTCCATCGTCGGAAGACTTACCGAGAAAATAGCTTATATCCGGCATAATATAGAAGGCACCCTGGGGCACCCCTATCTTCAATCCTTCCGTACCGTCCAGCAAGCGGCAGATAAGGTCACGACGCCTCAGGAAGGCATCTCTCATCCGGTCCCGGTCATCAAAGGGCCCCTGAATAGCCGCAAGCGCAGCTCGCTGGGCAATGGAGCAGACCCCGGATGTAAATTGCCCCTGTAGCTTATTGCAGGCTTTGGCTATCCACAGGGGTGCGCCGAAGAATCCTATCCTCCAGCCCGTCATGGCATAACTCTTGGAGACACCGTTCACTGTGATCACACGGTCGTAAATGAAGTCAAATGATGCCATACTTACATGTTTCCCGGAAAAAATAATATGCTCATAAATTTCGTCGGAAATAACGAACAGACCTTCATGCTTCTCAACAATGCGGGCAATCTTCTCCATCTCGTCACCCGAGTAAACCATTCCGGTCGGGTTTGACGGAGAATTGAATATCAGAAGCCTTGTCCTGTCAGTGATTGCCTCCTGAAGTTGCTCAGGACTGATCTTGAAATCGTTTTCAAGAAGCGTTTTTATTACAACCGGCTTTCCGCCTGCAAGAATAATCTGATCCCAATAACTTACCCAGTAAGGGGCCAGAATGATCACCTCATCCCCGGGATTGACTATTGACAGAATCACATTTATCAGGGAATGCTTGCCTCCGGCTGAAACAACTATCTGATCAGATGAGTAATTAAGTCCGTTTTCCAGGAGAAACTTCTTCGATATGGCCTCCCTGAGGTCGTTGTATCCTGGTACCGGTGGGTACTTATTGTAATTTCCGTCTATAGCTTTCTTTGCTGCCTCCCTGATATAATAAGGCGTTTCGAAATCCGGTTCACCCAGGCTGAGACTTATTATATCGAACCCCTGCGCTTTCAGCTCCCTTCCCTTCTGAGCCATGGCGAGTGTCTGGGAGACTGATAATGATTTGACTCTGTCGGATAGATATTCCATAAGAATTAATAGTGGTTAAATTGTTTACGCTTCGATTCAAATATAAGGTAAAATGAAAAACAAAAATCTTAAGTTTGTGTATTAATACGCGAAGAAATGGAAACGGTCTACGACATAATAAAAATTACTGTACCTGCATTGATTGTTTTTCTGACCGCATGGCTACTTATGCGCAGCATGATTAAAAATGACCAGGACAAGAGGAAGCAGGAGCTTATCCTCCAGA
>DIKJ01000238.1 GCA_002424525.1 Bacteroidales bacterium UBA5621
GCGACGGTTCCTTCTGCTATATTCCTAAAGGGGTCAGATGCCCTATGGAGCTTTCAACTTACTTCAGGATCAATGCTGCAAACACCGGTCAGTTCGAGAGAACCCTTCTTATTGCCGACGAAGAGAGCTATGTCAGCTACCTCGAAGGCTGTACGGCGCCGATGCGCGACGAAAACCAGCTGCATGCCGCAGTGGTTGAGATAATCGCTGAAACCAATGCTGAAGTAAAATATTCCACGGTACAGAACTGGTATCCCGGCAATAAAGAGGGAAAAGGAGGGATCTTTAATTTTGTTACCAAACGGGGCATCTGCAGGGGGGAGAACTCGAGGATTTCATGGACGCAGGTCGAGACCGGTTCTGCCATAACATGGAAATACCCTTCCTGCATTCTTAAGGGGGATAATTCCACGGGAGAATTCTATTCAGTCGCAGTAACCAACAACCATCAGCAGGCCGACACAGGTACCAAGATGATCCATATCGGAAGGAACACCCGGAGCAGGATCGTTTCGAAAGGGATCTCCGCAGGACATGGACAGAATAGTTACAGGGGGCTGGTAAAAGTCCTGAGGAACGCATCCGGAGCGCGGAATTTTTCACAATGCGATTCATTGCTGCTTGGGGATAAATGCGGCGCACATACCTTTCCCTACATCGAAATCGATAATCCTTCAGCAATCGTTGAACATGAAGCCACCACATCGAAAATAGGGGAGGACCAGATCTTTTATTGCAACCAGCGAGGGATCTCCACCGAAGATGCGATAGGCCTTATAGTAAACGGATATGCCAGGGAGGTGATAAACAAACTGCCGATGGAATTTGCGGTGGAGGCACAGAAACTTCTCCAGATAAGCCTCGAAGGCAGTGTGGGTTAACAGATTAAACACTCTTGTATTATGCTGATCATTAAGAATTTACATGCTTCAATAAACGGCAAGGAAATATTAAAGGGATTAGATCTGGAGGTAAAGCCCGGAGAGATCCACGCCATAATGGGCCCCAACGGTTCAGGGAAAAGCACTCTTGCCGCTGTAATAGCCGGCCGTGAAATAGCCCGTGTTACAGAAGGAACAGTAGAGTATTTTGGCAGAAACCTGCTTGAGATGCTCCCCGAAGAACGCTCAAAAGAGGGTATATTTCTTGGATTCCAGTATCCTATTGAGATACCTGGAGTCAGCATGGTGAACTTTCTGAAAACGGCGGTCAACACTCACCGCCGGCACAAAGGCCTCGAACCGCTCTCAGCATCCGATTTCCTTAAACTGATGCGTGAGAAAAAAGAGATGGTCGAAATCGATTCAAAACTTGCGAACAGATCAGTAAACGAAGGATTCTCAGGAGGCGAGAAAAAGAAAAATGAGATTTTCCAGATGGCTATGCTTGAGCCGACCCTGGCAATCCTCGACGAAACGGACTCGGGCCTCGATATAGATGCCCTCCGCGTTGTCGCGAACGGAGTGAACAAGCTGAAACGCCCTGACAACTCCGCCGTCGTGATAACTCATTACCAGAGACTGCTCGATTATATAGTGCCTGACGTCGTCCATGTGCTTTATGACGGACGGATCGTTCGTACTGCCGGCAAGGAACTTGCCCTCGAACTCGAGGAGAAAGGTTATGAATGGATTAGGAGTGAGGTTGATAATCAGACCGGTTATGAATTATAAAAGCGAGTTCTCAGAGCGATATTCAGATCTCTACACTGAAAACAAACAATTGATCCAAAGCTCCTCTACGGAGTATATCAACTCATTCAGGGAAGAGGCTATTGAGAGATACAGGATCCTTGGCATACCTTCGAGGAAAAGTGAGATGTACAGATACACCAACCTCGATATTTTCTTCAGGCATGATTTTAAAAACTACCTGGCACCTGATGATGAAGATTTTATAAAGGCGGAAGAGTTCAGGTGCGATGTGGCAAGCCTCGATACACACGGCCTTGTTCTGATGAATGGGTTCTACCCTGACCTGAAAAATAAACTGCGGCAGTTGCCTGAGGGTGTATGGGTGGGAAGCCTGAGGGAAGCATCTGTCAGATTCAGCGACAGGATCAGGGAACATTACGGGAAATATGCAAAAAGCGAATCGGACGGACTGGTTCACCTTAATACCGCGATGGCATCCGACGGGATATTCGTTTACGTGCCTGAAGGAACACGACTTACAAAACCCGTTCAGATAGTAAACCTTGTCTACTCAGACGAAGACATTTTCAACCAGCACAGAAACCTGATTATTGTTGAGAAGAATTCAGAAATTGCCATCATTATCTGCGACCATACCTTGTCGCCCCGGAAGTTTCTGACTAATGCCGTCACGGAAGTCTATGTCGGCGAGAACTCTCACTTTGATATCATAAGGGTTCAGAACGAACACAATAATGCAAGCAAAATATCCCATACTTTCATTCACCAGGAGAAAAACAGCCAGGCCTCTTCAAACAATTTAACCCTTCATGGCGGGCTCGTCAGGAACAGTACTTACCACTTTCTCGGGGGAGAGGGTGCAGAAAGCAATTCATACGGCCTCTATCTTGCCGACAAGTTTCAGCATGTAGATAATTACATAAACGTTGAACACGCTTTCCCTCACTGCACCAGCAACCAGCTCTTCAAGGGGGTGCTTGATGATATGGCGACCGGAGCCTTCAACGGCCGCATATATGTGGCAAAAGATGCCCAGGGTACACTTGCCTACCAGAGGAATAACAACATACTTCTGACGGATGATGCAAAAATGTATACAAAGCCACAGCTGGAAATCTATGCTGATGATGTGAAGTGCAGTCACGGAGCAACGGTGGGACAGATCGATAATGACGCGCTCTTCTACCTGCGTTCAAGAGGCATCGAAAAAAGGGAGGCGATGCTTATGCTTATGTTCGCCTTCACGCATGAGGTAATACAGAAAATCAGGATTGACCCCCTGCGCGAGAGGATGGATAACCTGGTAATGCAGCGCCTGAAAGGTGAACTCTCGCGCTGTGCCAGCTGTATGGTCCAATGCGGCTAACTATTCAGGAAAGTGAAGAATATATCTGACATAAGAGCCGACTTTCCCATTCTGAACCGGAAAGTATATGGCAAGGATCTTGTCTATTTTGACAACGGTGCCACAACCCAAAAGCCTCAATATGTTATAAATGCTGTAAATGAGGTGTTTACGTCATACAACAGCAACATACACCGGGGAGTGCATGCCCTGAGTGATATTGCCTCTGAAGCTTATGAGAATGCAAGGGAGAAAGTCAGGCAATTTATCAATGCCGGACAAAGGCATGAAATAATATTCACCTCCGGAGCTACCGGATCTATCAATGCTGTTGCATTTTCATTCGGGGAAAAGTATATAGTGCCCGGGGATGAGATAATCATAAGCTGTCTGGAGCATCATGCCAATATCGTTCCCTGGCAGATGATGTGCGAAAGGAAAAATGCCGTCCTGAAAGTTATTCCTATTAATGATTCAGGAGAGATTATATTTGACGAATATCTGAAACTCCTGTCACCAAAGACAAAGCTTGTGGCGGTCACTCATGCATCAAATGCCCTTGGAACAATCGTGCCGGTGAAGGATATAATCAGTGCCGCCCATTCAGCCGGTGTCCCTGTCCTCATCGACGGTGCACAGAGCATCCAGCACGGAATAACTGACGTGAGGGAGCTGGATTGCGATTTCTTTGTTTTCTCCGGCCACAAGATCTACGGTCCGACCGGTATAGGCGTTCTTTACGGAAAGGAGAAATGGCTTACCGATATGCCTCCATATCAGGGAGGGGGAGATATGGTGGAGAGCGTCACATTCGAAAAGACCACCTACAACCAGCTTCCCTTCAAGTTTGAAGCCGGGACATTGAATTTTCCGGCGGCGATCGGCCTGGGTATTGCACTCGATTATGTAACCGGCCTCGGCAGAGCTGAAATAGCTGAAAGGGAGAGGGTCCTTCTTGAATACGCCGTCGCGAGATTGTCATTAATTGACGGATTGAGGATCTATGGAGATTCCGCCAATAAGATCTCAACCATTTCATTCCTTCTGAAAGGGATCCATCAGTATGATGCAGGAACGATACTCGACAAGATGGGCATCGCCATCAGGACCGGCACACACTGTGCAGAACCGGTTATGGCAAGGTTTGGAATAGACGGTACAATAAGGGCATCAATGTGCTTCTACAATACTGAGGAGGAAATAGACCTTCTTGGCAAAGGAATTGAAAAGGTAATAAAAATGTTCTGACACCAGTTATGACGATCAATCAGATACAGGATGAGATAATTGAAGAGTTTTCGCTTTTTGAGGACTGGATGGATAAATACAACCTCCTGATAGATCTCGGTAAAAATCTGCCGGTTATTGATCCCAGGTATAAAACTAAGGAGTACCTGATTGAAGGGTGCCAGTCGAAGGTATGGCTTCATCCTGAATTTGACGGCGAAAAAATCACTTTCACAGCCGACAGCGATGCGATAATCACAAAAGGAATAGTAGCCCTTCTTATCAGAGTACTTTCGGATCGTACTCCACAGGAGATAATATCATCGGATCTCTGGTTTATCGACCGGATAGGCCTGAGGCAGAATCTCTCCCCGACCCGGTCGAACGGCCTGCTGGCAATGGTACGCCAGATCAAACTTTATGCCATTGCGATTGACGCAAAAACATAGTATATTTAATCTAAGTTGCTAGTTACTAGTTGCTGGTTGCTAGTTGATTGAAAACGAGATGTAACATATGGAACAATCAGAACGATCCGATATAGAAACGAAGATAAGGGAGGTGCTGAGTAGTATCTACGACCCTGAGATCCCCGTGAATATCTGGGATTTGGGACTTATTTACAGCATAGATGTTGACGATGAGCATGTTGCCCATGTTACGATGACCCTTACGGCTCCGAACTGCCCGATGGCTGAAGATCTGGTTGAAGAGGTAAGAACCAGGGTTACTGCTGTGGAAGGAGTAAGTGAATGCGACCTTAAACTGACTTTCAATCCTCCGTGGGACAGGAGCATGCTGAGCGATGAGGCGAAGCTTGAACTCGGTTTCCTTTAAATGAAGATCCGGTGACTGATTTTGAAAAGGGACGAATAACCGTGCTTATAAAAGAGAAGGCACGGGAGCTGGGATTTGATCTCTGCGGGATTGCGAAAGCCCGGATTCTTACGGAATATAAGCCCTTTATGAATGCCTGGTGTGAGGCCGGCATGAACGGCCAGATGGTATACATCTGCAGGGATATTGAAAAGCGGCTCGATCCGGCTAACCTGTTCCCCGGGGTAAAATCATTGGTTGTAACCGGATTAAGTTA
>DIKJ01000198.1:0-5177 GCA_002424525.1 Bacteroidales bacterium UBA5621
GTTCCTTCCAGTCGGGATTAACGGCTTTTGAGGCATTCAGAACAACGAAATGAGGTGTGAAACCCTCCAGTTCTTCAGGCTCCGGCCTGATGAACATATTTTTTACGAAATGGGCCTGCCAGGCAACTTCAAGAATGAATCGCACAGCAATCCTGGTATTTTCATTCGCGCCGCTGAAGCAATCGACAACAAAGAGTCTTTTGCCCGAGAGCTGGCGGGCCGCTATTTTCCTGCAATGTTCCCATATTTCCGGGCTGATCGGCTTGTTGTCTGATACTTTGGCCTTTTCTGATTTCCACCAGACAGTGCCTTGAGTTTTTTCATCAAGGACCACATATTTATCTTTAGGTGAGCGGCCGGTAAAAATTCCTGTATCTACCGCGACGGCACCCGTCCTGGTAATGATCCCTTTTTCGAGTCCTGTTAGTCCCGGTCTGGTCTCTTCAGCGAAGAGGGTGTTATAGTCGGGATTGTATAGTATCTCCTGAACCTCGCGGATGTCATACTGCTTCAGGTCCTCTTTTGTTATCATATAATAGTATATTGATAGTTATCAATTTTGGGATGGAGCTGCATGTCCTTTTATAAAGGACTAATATAATTCAAATTTCTTTGAATTATAAATTTTCAGCTCCTGATTGATTTATGATTTCGAGATGGTAGCATTGGTGGAGCGATTCCACCAAAAAAAAAGGAGGCTGTCGGAATGACAGCCTCCTGATAATAAAATCATGACGTTTTATTTTCCGAACTTAATGGCTGCCTGTGCTGCGGCAAGCCTGGCTATAGGAACCCTGAACGGTGAGCAGCTCACGTAGGTAAGACCGTTCCTGTAACAGAACTCAACCGATGCAGGATCTCCGCCCTGTTCGCCGCAGATACCGACTTTAAGGTCGGGCCTTGTGGCTCGTCCTCTTTCAACCGACATTGTTATCAGCTGTCCTACTCCGTCCTGATCGATAGTCTGGAAGGGATCTGCAGAAAGCATCTTTTTGTCGAGATAATCATGAAGGAAGCCACCGGTATCATCACGGCTGAACCCGAATGTCATCTGTGTCAGGTCGTTGGTCCCGAATGAGAAGAACTCGGCGCTTTTTGCCATGCGGTCGGAAAGGAGTGTAGCACGCGGGATCTCGATCATGGTGCCGTATTTGTAATCTATCTTTTTCAGACCGTGCTTCTTGCAGATCTCTGCATAGACCTTATCTACCACTTTTTTGGTCTCTTCCAGCTCGGAGACATCGCATGTTACCGGTACCATCAGCTCAGGCATGGGCTTTTTCTTCTCCTTCAGCAGTTCGGCTGTTGCATCGAACATTGCGCGCACCTGCATCTCGGTTATCCCGGGGTAGGTTATTCCGAGGCGGACACCGCGGTGGCCCATCATCGGGTTGCTCTCATGGAGTGCATCGCCACGCTTGACCACGTCCGATTTCTTAATGCCGAGAGCCGCTGCCAGCTCAGCCTGTTTGTCTGCACTCTGCGGGACAAACTCGTGAAGCGGGGGATCAAGCAGTCTGAAGGTAACGGGCTTGCCGTTCATGGCCTCGAGGGTGGCCTTCATATCTTTCTTCACATATTTGAAGAGCTCGTTGAGAGCTTTGAGTCTTTCTTCTTCGTTAGCGCTGAGTATCATTTTTCTCAGTAGGAACAGTGGCTGTTCCGATCCTTTTCCGTAGAACATGTGTTCGGTCCGGAAGAGTCCAATCCCTTCAGCTCCGAAATCGAGGGCTATTCTGGCATCCTCTGGTGTGTCGGCGTTGGTGCGTACACCCATGGTACGGTATTTGTCGACTATCTTCATGAAGCTCTTGAAGCGGGGATTCTCGGTTGCATCCATAAGCTTCAGGGCTCCTGTATAGACATTACCTTTTGTCCCGTTGAGTGTCAGCATGTCGCCTTCCTTAATGACTATATCTGACCCATGGACTTTGGCTTTCTTTCCTGCTGCATCCACATGGAGAGCTCCGGCTCCTACCACGCAGCATTTTCCCCATCCCCTTGCAACGAGTGCTGCATGTGATGTCATACCACCGCGGGCTGTCAGAATACCCTCTGCGGCGCGCATTCCTTCCACATCCTCCGGATTGGTCTCTTCCCGGATAAGTATGACCTTATGCCCTTTGCGGTTCCAGGCAACAGCAGCTTCAGCAGTGAAGACTGCCTGTCCTACGGCGGCACCGGGACCTGCGGGAAGACCTTTGACAACCGGTTTTACTTTCTTTTCAACCTCTGGATCACAGATCGGGTGAAGCAGTTCATCCAGCTGAGCAGGATCAACCCTTGTAACAACCGCCTTCTCGTCGATGAGTTTCTCCTTCAGCATATCCATTGCCATGTTAAGGGCAGCAGTTCCTGTTCTCTTTCCTACACGGCACTGAAGCATATAAAGGATGCCTTCCTGTATGGTGAATTCAATGTCGAGCATGTCGCGGAACGCCTTCTCAAGTATGTTACGGATATCGGAAAGTTCCTTATATGTTCCCGGCATGCTTTCCTGCATGCTGTGCAGATGCTTGTTCTGTTCATTTTTTGTATCGTCGTTGAGCGGATTCGGGGTGCGGATACCAGCCACGACATCTTCTCCCTGGGCATTAACGAGCCACTCTCCGTAGAAAATATTATCACCTGTTGCGGGATTACGGGTAAATGCAACACCGGTAGCCGAAGAATCGCCCATATTGCCGAATACCATTGCCTGCACGTTCACAGCGGTTCCCCAGTCATCGGAAATTCCTTCGATGCGGCGGTATGAAACAGCTTTCTTGCCGTGCCAGCTCTTGAACACAGCTTTGATACTTCCCTCAAGCTGTTCTTCAGCATCGTCGGGGAAAGGTTTTCCCAGCACCTGCTTCACCTTCTTCTTGAACTTTTCGGAAAGATCCTTCAGTTCGTCAGCCGTAATCTCAGTATCAGATGAGTACCCTTTGCTTTTCTTGAAACTATCCAGTATCTCATCGAGCTGTTTACGAATGCCTCTGCCTTCGGGAAGTTCAATCCCTTCAGCCTTTTCCATGACAACGTCAGCATACATCATAATGAGACGCCTGTAGGAATCCCATACGAAACGGGGATTATTGGTTTTCTTGAGGAAACCGGGAATTGTTTTTGAACAGAGACCGATATTAAGCACGGTGTCCATCATGCCGGGCATTGACCTCCGTGCTCCTGAACGGCAGGAGACGAGCAGGGCGTTCTCGGGATCGCCATACTTCATCCCCATAGTTTTTTCAGTCTTTTTCATAGCCTCCCATACTTCCGGCATGAGCTCTTTCGGAAGTGTATGGTTGTTTGTGTAATACTCAACACAGGCTTCAGTGGTTATTGTGAAACCGGCAGGAACAGGTAATCCAAGCAGACACATCTCTGCCAGATTGGCTCCTTTTCCTCCAAGGAGGTTCTTCATATCTGCTTTACCGTCAGCAGTCTTGCCTCCAAAGGAGTAAACTCTTTTTACTTTTGACATACTTTTACGAATTTGATATAAACTTAAATTAATTGTTTTACGCAAAATAAGGTGCAAAGGTAATATATAAAATTGAATTCTGAAATACCTGATCAGGAGGAGCGCGGGTGGAACATGATCAGTGTGTCGCGCAGAAAACTGCGGTCGATATGGGTATAGATCTCNNGTGGTGAGAATCGATTCATGCCCGAGCATTTCCTGGACTGCCCTCAGGTCTGCTCCGGCCTCAATCATATGTGTTGCAAATGAGTGCCTGAACGTATGAGGGCTTATATTCTTCCCGATCCCGGCTTTCGCTGCCAGATCTTTGATCAGGGTGAAGATCATGGCTCGTGTCAGACGACGGCCGCGGCGATTAAGAAACAGGATATTCTGATCGTGGATCAATGCCAGCCTGTTACGGTCCTGCCTGTAAATATCAATCTCCTTTAGTGCTTTTTGTCCTATCGGAACGAGCCTTTGTTTGTCACCTTTCCCGGTTACCGAGACAAACCCTTCCCCAAAATGGATGTCAGTAATGCGAAGGCCAGTAAGCTCACTCACCCTGAGGCCACAACCGTACAGGGTTTCGATGATTGCCTTGTTCCTGTGTCCTTCCGGCCTGCTGAGATCAATCGCATCGATCATCCTGTCGATCTCCTGCAACGATAAAACCTCGGGAAGCTTCATACCTGTCTTGGGGGATTCAATCAGTGAGGCCGGATTATCTTTTATTTCCCCGTCGATAAGGAGGAATTTGTAAAAAGCCCTGATCCCCGAGATAAGTCTTGCCTGGGTCCTGGCATTGGTGCCGGGTGATCCGAACCATGCAAGAAACTCTTTAAGATCAGTGTAAGAGACATCTGCCGGCGAAACATCCCTGAGAGTCTCACTGAAAAACCTTTCGAGCTTGCCTACATCATTGGTGTACGCTTCCACGCTGTTTTCAGATAACGATTTCTCTAATCTGAGCCATGTTTCAAAATTCTTGAGAGATTGCTTCCAGGAGAGGCTCATCTGGTATGGTCTGAGATTTTACTACAGGTTAAATGTATGATTTTTTACATGATACTGCAAGAAGGGATTTTATTAATTAACTCAAGTTGCCAGGTGCTGCCTGGCCGCCTGACTCCGTCAGCGGTCAGGCGGGGTTCCTTGATGCTGGTTAATTTCTGATTTATAAAGAAAAAGGAGGCCTGAGCCTGTAATTTTTACTGATTCCGGAGATAACCCGGGGCAAACGGGATCAATAACAATCATTTTAGAATTTCAGTTCTATTTTTTAGCTATTTTTACAGTTTATTAATGATCAGAAGATATTGCATATGAAAATTCATATTATCAATGGCCCCAACCTGAACCTTCTGGGAAAAAGAGAACCCGATAAGTATGGTTTCACCTCCTTCGAGGTCTTCCTTAAGACACTAAGATCTCTTTACCCGGATATTCAGTTTGAGTATTTTCAGTCGAATATCGAAGGGGAAATAATCGATGAGATACAAAAAGCTGATATTGCATCTGACGGAATAATCCTGAATCCGGCTGGTTATACGCACACCTCAGTCTCGATAGCTGATGCCGTTGCTGCTGTAAAAGTGCCTGTCGCAGAAGTACATATTACAAATATCTCTGCCCGCGAAGAGTTCAGGCATGTCAGCCTTACAGGAAAGTACTGCTCGGGAAGCGTCATAGGGTTTGGTCTGGATGGCTACAGACTTGCCACGGAAGCGAT
>DIKJ01000198.1:5251-75528 GCA_002424525.1 Bacteroidales bacterium UBA5621
GCATTCCTGAAGCAGTTGTATGAGGAAGGAATGAATGTTGTCAGGATCAACTCGGCCCATCTCGATATCGATGGTGCACTGGAGATCATCAGAAATGCGAGGGAAGTATCCGACAGGATCGCTGTTATGCTCGACACAAAAGGACCGGAAATCAGGACCACAATAAGCAATTCCCCCATCATCCTAAAGAAAGGAGCTACCGCAATCCTGGAAGGTGATCCTGACAAAACAACTACGCTGGAGCGTATTTATGTGAATCACAAGGCTTTTGCCGATGATGTTCCTGTTGGATCGACAATCCTTTTCGACGATGGCGACATCGAGCTTAAAGCTTTGGACAAGATCGGCAATGCCCTGTTGTGTTCAATTGAGAACGACGGTGTACTTGGGTCCCGCAAAAGTGTTAATGTGCCCTGCGTTAAAATATGCCTTCCGTCGGTTACCGAAAAGGATAAGGCTTTTATTGAGATGGCCGCAGGGAACGGGGTTGATTTTATTGCCCATTCCTTTGTCAGGACGAAACAGGATGTCCTTGATGTACAATCTGTTATTGATAGTCACAACAGCCAGATGAAGATCATCGCAAAAATTGAAAACGATGAGGGTGTAAGGAATTTTGACGAGATCCTTGAGAACGTGTATGGTATAATGGTTGCCAGGGGAGATCTGGCCATAGAGATTCCCTATGAAAAAGTCCCGGGTATTCAGCGGATGATGATCTCCAGGTGCATTTCGGCCAGAAAGCCGGTAATTGTTGCCACACAGATGCTTCATTCGATGATAACTAACCCGCGGCCTACACGGGCTGAGGTGAGCGATATTGCCAGTGCCATCTATTCCAATACCGATGCTATGATGTTGAGCGGGGAGACCGCACAGGGAAAATACCCGGTTGAAGCAGTCAGGACCATGACAAGGATAGCGGTTGAAGCGGAAAACAACAAGGAGAAGTTTCTTGAAATACCTGCGTTGAACCTTACGGGGGAAATAGCATCATATCTTGCGAAGGTTGCTGTTAAAACATCGGTAAAACTGGGTGGCAGGGGGATCATAGCAGATACCATTACAGGAAGGACCATCAGGGATATGGCCGGATACAGGGGGTTCAACCTGGTACTGGCACAATGTTATTCCAGGTCAACCATGAGGGAGCTGGCGCTCTCATACGGTGTTTATGCAAGCTACCAGGAGAAAAGCGAGTCGGCCGATAAATTCATCAGGGTGGCTCTATTAAACCTCATCCATGAGCATGATCTTAAAGATGAAGATATTGTGGTGATCCTCGCAGGAAATTTTTCAGGAGCCTCGGGTGTCTCCTTCATTGAAGTTGGTTCAGTCGGTTACCTTAAGGAAAGGGTTAGCATCAAGGAGTAAAAGCAGATTATTGGTCTGATTTTTGCTGACAAAAAGATGATTATAGCCTGATTTTAATGCTTAAAACACTTATAATAGCGTTTTCCCTGATTGCGCACCCGGTCCATGTTGCACTGATGAGCATTGATTATGACCGGAATGACAAATCATTTAAGGTATTTTTAAAGGTGTATTATGATGATTTTCTTGTTGATTCGGGAATGGCTGACGCAAATGAAATCCTGATAAACGGTATTTCGGGTTACGGACCTCCGGAAACCGGGGCGGTTAATGAGTATTTTAATGATAAATTGATGATATTTGTCAATGAGAAGCAGGTTAAGGGAGACCTGCTGACGTTGAACCTGGCTGACGGGGAGCTTAGCGTCAACATGCTTTTCGACGCCGGACCAGGGATAAACACTGTTACCGTCAGGTGCCTTATTATGACTGATCTTTATGATGATCAGGCAAATATGGTAATTCTGAAAGTTGATGATTTTGAAGAGGGGGTGAAGTTAACAGCGGAGAAGACGGAACAGACTTTTAAAATTAAATAATTCAAGAGAGTGAAAAACATAGTGTCAGGGAGATTATTGGTGCTGTTGGTATTATTATTGACTTCCGCCAGGCTTGGTGCAACTCACAACAGGGCCGGTGAGATAACATACGTACAGATTTCCGATCTTACCTTCGAGATCACAATCACGACATTTACTTATACGCTTAGCTTCGCTGACCGGCCTCAGCTGGAGGTTGACTGGGGAGATAATTCAACTTCGATCGCCCCGAGGATTGAAATTCTCCTTCTTCCCAACTTCTATAAAAGGAATATTTATAAGATGAGGCATACTTACCCCGGACCCGGTGTTTACAGGATCGTTGTTCAGGATCCGAACAGGAATTTCGGTGTCCAGAACATCCCCAATTCGGTAAATGTCGTCTTTTCGATATCAACTATTCTGACGGTTAACCCTGGGATGGGGTTCAACAGCACTCCCGTATTGCTTAATCCTCCTTATGACAAGGCTGCACTGGGATACGTTTTCGTCCATAACCCGGCAGCTTTTGATCCCGACGGAGACAGCCTTTCCTATAAGCTGACGGTCTGCACACGTGATGACGGGAAACCAATAGAGAATTACACTCTCCCCCCTGCAACAAATTTCATTCGCGTTGATGCGATAACCGGTGACCTGATATGGAACACTCCTGCCGATACGGGAATATTCAATGTGGCAATGGAGATACAGGAGTGGCGAAATGGTGTCAAGATCGGAGTAGTTGTCCGTGATATGCAGATCGAAGTATTCACAACGAAAAACAAACCCCCGGTTAATGGCCCTCTTAAAGATATGTGTGTGGAGGTTGGTGAAGTTGTTGAGTTCCTCGCAACAGCGACAGATGAAAACAAGGACTATATAAACCTGATTGCCACATCGGGGATATTTACTCTTGCGAAGTGCCCTGCCACCTTCAATCTTGCAGATTCGGTTCCGGGATTCACTTCGTCGATATTACGGTGGGTCCCTTGTCACGAGGCGGTCAGGAACCAGCCATATGATATTATTATAAAATCGGAAGACCTGGGAACTGACCTTCAGCTGGTTGATATCGATAACATGAGGATAAAAGTCCTTGGCCCCTCGCCGGTCCTTATCACGGCGATACCGGAAGGTAAATTCATCAGGTTGTTGTGGGAGAATTACGGGACGGATGCCATAGCAGGTTTCAGCATATACAGGAGAGTAGGCGTATCAACTTTCAGCCCCGATTCCTGTACAAACGGAATACCGTCCTCATCGGGTTTTGTTAAAGTAGGATATATTGCGGGCAGCAATACAGTCTCATTCACCGACACGGATAACGGAGAGGGACTGAAGTTCGGCACGGAATATTCCTACAGGATAGTTGCTGTTTATCCTAACGGAACAGAGAGTAAGGCTTCAAATGAGATTGCTTCCACCCTGGTCTCGGGAGTGCCCGTGATAAGGAACGTAAGCGTCACCAGCACTGACCTTGTGAACGGGTCGATATATATTGCATGGCGAAAGCCCGACAGGCTCGATACAATACCGGCCAATGGGCCCTACGAGTACCTGATTTTCAGAGCCAGCGGGACGACAGGAACCAGTTATCAGCAGATTGCTTCTATAATCACTGCGGATCTGAATGACACTGTTTTTGTTGATAATCCGATCAATACCCGGGACAGGGGTTACCTTTACAGGATAGAACTGTACAACAATGCCCCTGGTAACAGATTCCTGATCGGTGAACCCGGAGTCGCTTCATCCATGTTCCTTGGAATCAGCCCGGGAGACCGGAAAGCAAGATTCGTGATCAACCGTAATGTCCCGTGGATCAATACGCGGTACGATTTCTTCAGGCTGAATGAGACAACACTTGCATACGATTCGGTCGGGTCAACGAATCAGCTTACCTTCGTTGATACGGGGCTTGAGAACGGGAAAGAGTATTGCTATTATATCCGGTCCACAGGAGGCTACCTGAGGCCTGACCTGCCAAAGAATCTGATCAATTTCTCACAGACAGCCTGTGTAATACCTGAGGATAATGAACCCCCGTGTCCGCCGGTAATAACTGTTACGAGTGAGTGCGACAGCCTGACCAATACCGTCAGGTGGAGGATCGACGACCCGGAATGCTTTGAGGATGTTGCAGGATATAAGATCTACTACAGGATGACCTATGAGGGTATAATGGAGCTGATCGCAACGATCAACGACAGGAACACCTTCTCTTTTGTACACCGCCCGGGCGAAATTGTGGCCGGATGCTATGCCGTTTCAGCTTTTGATCTTATCGGAAATGAAAGCGATAAAACGGCATTATGCGTCGATTCATGCAACTTCTACGAGATTCCCAATGTTTTCACTCCGAACGGTGACGGTATAAATGATATACTGATAGCAAAAACATCGGGACTGGTGGAGAAGATTGACATCAAAATCTTCAACAGGACCGGGGTGCTGGTCTTCCGGACAGCGGAGCCTAAAATAAACTGGGACGGAACTTACAATGGAAGAATTGTATCGCCCGGAGTCTATTTCTATCAGTGCGATGTTTATGAGAGACGTATTTCGGGAGTCGAAATGTTCCACCTGACAGGATTTATACATGTGATCACGGAAAAAGGGGCAACAGTCAAACCAGTGGACTATTAACTTATTCTGATTCAGTTATATGAGAAATTTAATACTTCCGGTTCTCCTGATGTTTCTGACTGTCATCGTTTCGGGACAGAAGCCGGTCGATCACCTGCTTAAGGCAAAGGCGTTAACCGAATCGGGCAGTTATGACGAAGCCATCAGGGTGTTATCTGATGTTATTGGTCCAGGGAGCGAGTCCTTTCTGTTAACTGGGAGAGCCGAAGCTTACATGGCAAAAGGAGACCTGTCGGCGGCCATTAATGACCTGAATTCTGCAAACATTGTTTCGCCGGGTTCGGGAGAGTATGGACTGTCGCGTATTTATGCAATCAGGCGCGATGTTGCCACCTCATTGTACCATCTTGAAAGGAATATAAAATCACCTTACAGGAAGAGCGAAAAGGAGATTATGCTCGATCCGTCATTCAGTGCGGTTGAGAACAGTGCCGCCTGGCGTCAGTTCTGGAGACAGGAGTGGTACAGTGGTCATGAGAAAGGATTATCGGAAATCGAATATTATGTTTCAAGGGGGAACAGGGAGGAAGCCAGGGCAATATTATCCGGACTCGTGAAGGATTACCCGGGGTATGATGACAATATTTATGCTGGAGCCCTTATAAGCATGGCCGGAGGCAACTATGCACAGGCCTCAGCGGCTCTGGCCCCGCTTACTGCGAAGTTCCCGTCGAATGAAAAATATCTCCGGCTTTATGCCACAACCCAGGAGGAGTTACGCAATCCATCCGGCGCCTCGGTCACCTATACCAGGCTGATGGCCCTCAATATACCCGATGCAGAACTTCTTTTACTGAGAGCCGATTGTTACAGGAAGACGGGAGAGACAACCAGATCGAGGGCAGATGTAAGCAAATACCTGGAATTATATCCCGGAAACAAGAAAGCCCTCAGACTTGCAGGAATGATCGAATCAGCGGCAGGCGATAACCTCAGGGCTCTCGAATATTACTCGAAGAATGTACAGCTTCACCCTGGCGACCCCGATTGCTTTATCGACAGGGCAAATGCTTATTTTGTTTCAAGATCGTGGGACTGGGCGATCCGTGATTACGGCATGGCGCTTGATCTGAAGCCTGATAATCCGGAGGCCTGGCTCAACAAAGGCATTTCCCTGTTAAATTCCGGGAAAAGGGAGGATGCATGTCATGATCTCAGAAGAGCTTTCAGGCTGGGTAGCAAGCAAGCCACAGAATATATCAGCAAAAACTGTATCAGATAGCGAACAGAGGGCTTAGTTACCTTATGTGCCTGGCAATTTTGTCAAACAGATCGCGCGGTTTAAAAGGTTTCAGGACATAATCATTGATATTGAGATCGTTGATCTTATCGTGACTCTCCGACATGATTGCTGCAGTGAGTGCGATAACAGGAATCGATCTGATAGACGGGTTCTCCGAATTCCTGATTATCCTGGTAGCCTCAATACCATCTAGTACGGGCATGTGAAGATCCATAATCACAAGGTCGAAATCTTCTTTTTCAAGCAACTCAAGCGCTACCTTCCCATTTTCTGCATGAGTCACATTGATTCCCCATCCCGTAAGGAATTTATTCGCAACAAAGAAATTGATCCTGTTGTCTTCGGCAACAAGCACTCTTTTGCCGTCGAGGCCTTTGTAGGTCTCGGCAGGTTCGGAAGTGGTGGTCGCCTTCTCCTTTTCAGCTATGCCAAACGACATGGCGAATCTGAAAGTTGAACCTTTATCCGGCTCGCTTTCGAGTACTATTTCCCCACCCTGCAATTCGATCAGCTTTTTACATATTGCGAGGCCCAGTCCGGTTCCTCCGTAATGTCTTGTCGTGTCGGCAGATGCCTGGGTAAAACTGTCGAAAATCATTGACTGCCTCTCCTTTGGTATGCCTATTCCCGTATCCTTTACGGTAAATTCCATCCTCGTAACCCTGCCGGTACGTTCCATTTCCCTGATGGTCACGGCAATGCAACCCTCTCTGGTGAACTTAAGCGCATTTGAAAGAAGATTGGAGAGTATCTGGTTGAGCCGGATTGGGTCGCCAATTACATTTTCAGGAAGATCATTAGCCTTTATGATGTCAAACCCAAGATTCTTTGCTCTCGACCTGAATGAGTAGGATCTCATAATGTCGTTTATAAAATCAGTCAGGCTGAATGGTATCTGTTCGAATACAATCTTGCCGGATTCAATTTTATTGTAATCGAGCACGTCGTTGACCAGGGTCAGCAGATGGTTACCTGAAAACCTCAGGGTTTTGATGTAATCCATCTGATCCTCCCTGGGACTTCCCTGCAGAAGAAGATTGGTAATACCTATGACTTCGTTGAGAGGTGTCCTTATCTCATGGCTCATGGTTGACATGAACTGCTGTTTCGATTGTGCTGCTTCTTCGGCTTTCTGGCGCGCCAGGATAAGGTTGTCAAGCATGTTTCTTCTCTGAATGGCGATGGCTACCTGGTTGGAGATAAACTCAAGCACCAGCACATCTTCCTGAGAAAATTTGTTCTCATTATGGTAATCCTGAAGACATATAACACCAATAATATTGTCATCAGCTCTGAGAGGCACACCCATCCATACCTTACAAGGTGTTCCAACCAGGTCGATCTCTCCTGCATCCTCCAGCACCCTCAGGTCGTTTTCCTTAAGCAGTACCGATTTATTGTTGCTGATCACCCATCCTGTTATGGTTTTCTTTGCCGGAATCTCATGAAACTCATCTTTTTCATCAGCAAAAAACGGTAGCGACAGCATTCCGGTTCTATTATCGTAGATAGCAATAAAGAAATTGTCCGTATCCCAGATCTTGCTTAACTCCTTTACAATTATCGGATATATATCCTTGATGGCCGACTGGTTCAGAGCCGCTGAAGAAATATTGTACAATATTTCCTGGAGCAGCTGGTTTTTCCTTTCTGACGTCACGTCGCGGTAAATGCCGATGCAGGCTACTGGCTGGTTATTTACTATTATCGATGTTGCTATCAGTGAAACATAGATCCTGTTTCCGGATTTATTTATTCTAACAGTCTCTTTTACCTCGGTACGCTTGTGCGAGGCGATGGTACTTATCTTCAGTGCCTCTTCCTTCAGGTCGTCGGGAACGATCAGGTTGTCAACGTAGTTGTCGAGAGCTTCATGGGCAGTATAGCCAAAAAGTCTTGTAAACTCTTTGTTGATCATTGTGATCCTGCCGTCCATGTCGGTTATTCCGATAGCCACAGGGTTCGAATCGATCAGATGTTCAAGGTATGCTTTTTCCTTTTGTTTCTGCAGATGACCCTGCTCCCATGTTATCAGAATATTCCCCGAAGTCAGTATAAATCCCATATAGTAACCTTCCGAATCATCGCCATCCGGAGAAGCAGCAAGTTTATGAGCCTCGCCTGTAATTCTTACGTGGTGCAGGAGTTCAATCAGCTTCGGTCTGTAGACAAGGGGTGTCTCATCCACAAATTTCCCGATCACTTCGCTTTTCGAGATAAACTCCACTTCTTCAACCCTGGTATTGAAGTCGACAATGAAGAAGCGATTATCCTCAGAATAGCTGAAGAGGGCAAAGTAACTGCTGACTGTTTCAAATATCTCTTCGAGAACTGTTCCGCTGCTGTCCCTGATCCTTTTATTTTTCAGGTTATCGACGTCGTTATATATAGTCAGGAGATAGGCCTCATCCTCAATAATCACCTTCTCGGTAAAGAAGATAAAAGGCTTATGTTTGCCTGTCCTGGTCCTTAAAATTATGGTGTAATCCTCAACATCATCAAATCTTGAAAGCATCCCCAGAAACTTATTGCTGCTCTCAATTTCTGCAAACAGTTTAATGTCATCCGGTTTACGCCCGATAATCTCTTCTTTGGAGTATTCCAGGGCTTCGGTAAAGGATCTGTTGACATCAACAAACTCGCCTGAACCGAATTTCGTTATGGCCATCAACTGTGATGCTGAATGGAATGCCTTGAAGATCATGTCTTTTACGATCTCATTTTTAACATTATTCTTCAGCCTCAGCGCTTCGACCTCTTCTTCAAGCTTCCTGTGGGCTTCCAGCAACGCTTCGTAGCTCTCCTTGTAATCCATTAAAATCTTATTTCTTTTTGAAATTATCAGTAAAATATGCACAGAAACCTGTAATCCCGCACTCGTGGCAGAGAGGACTGCGGGCCTTGCAGATATATCTGCCGTGCAGAATAAGCCAGTGATGTGCCTGGTTCAGCAGATCAGCGGGTATATGTTTCGTCAGCTGGTTCTCTGCCTGAAGAGGTGTTCTGGCATTTTTTACGAGGCCGATTCTTTTTGAAACCCTGAATACATGGGTATCGACAGCCATAACGGGTTTGCTGAATATTACCGATGCTATTACATGGGCGCTTTTTCTTCCGACACCAGGCAAACGCATCAGAAGCGAGGGCTCTGAAGGCACAATGCCTCCGAATTCCTTAACAAGCGTCCGTGCCATGCCAATCAGATGCTTTGTCTTATTATTCGGGTATGAGCATGATCTGATGCAACTGAAGATATCTGAAGGATCTGCTTTTGACATGGCTTCAGCATCAGGGTATCTACCGAGCAATGCCGGTGTGATCATGTTAACCCTCTTATCGGTGCATTGAGCCGATAAAATTACTGCGACAATCAGTTCAAAAGGGTCGCTGTAAGAGAGCTCTGTTTCTGCATGAGGGCGGTTGATTAAAAAATATTCAATAGTTTTTCCGTATCTTTCTTTCAGAGTCATTGTATTTAAAAAGATAGTGTTTGTAAAGTAACACTTTTTATCTTTACGAAATATTTCGATCAGGGATTACTTAATAAAGACTGATATGCTAATTCAATCACGGAATTTATAACTTTAACTGTCATTCTTCAGGGATTTGGAAAAAATAGCAATAGATACAGCAGGCACAAAGTCAGAGATACTTGTTGGTGAAAGGTGGGAGAAAGCTGGAGCGCTTCTTCCGGATAAAGGCGTTATCATTATCAGTGACGACAATGTATTCAGGCTCTACGGTGATAAGTTCCCTCCTTTTCCTGTTTTTTCTATAAAGCCGGGGGAGTCGAGCAAGAAGCTGGAGGTTATAGAACTCCTGGCAGAGAGGCTTCTGGGAGCGGGGATCGACAGATCCGGTTTTATACTGGCCATCGGAGGCGGAGTTGTTTGTGACATTGCCGGTTTCCTCGCTTCAGTATATATGCGCGGTGTCAGATGTGCCTATGTTTCAACCACTTTGTTGTCGCAGGTCGACGCCAGCACAGGGGGGAAAAACGGTGTGAACCTGGGCAATACGAAGAATATTATCGGCACTTTCCTCCAGCCTGAATTTGTGGTTTGCGACCCGGCAATGCTTATGACTTTGCCTGATGAGGAATATCTATCGGGCCTTGCCGAACTAATCAAGACCGCTGTTATCGGGAATGAAAAGCTATTCGGTCTGATAGAGGACAATCATGATGGGATAATAAGCCGCGACAGGGAATTGCTGGAGTTTCTGATCTCGATGGCAATAAAATATAAAGCTTCAGTAGTATCTGAGGATGAGAGGGAGACCGGACTGAGGAGGGTACTGAATTTTGGCCACACCTTTGGCCATGCGATTGAAATGTATAAAGCAACAAAGCATGGGTTTGCGGTAGCATCAGGTATGGAACTGGCAGTCAGTTACTCTTTTAAACGGGGTTACCTTGAAGTAAGCGAAAAGGAGAGGATCATAGCCCTTCTTAAGAGATTTGACCTGTTGAGATATCACGATATACCTGATAATCAACTTTATCAGTATATTGTTCATGACAAAAAGAAATCAGGTTCTGAAATCTATTTTGTATTTGCATCCGGCATAGGGAGGGCTGTTGCTGAAAAAGTGCCGGTCTCGGAGATATTCGATTTTTACAGGCAGAACAGAAAGGACAGAAAAAACAGATCGTTATGAATTCATTTGGTACACTTTTCAGGGTTTCAGTTTTTGGTGAGTCGCATGGGCCGGCTATAGGTGTGGTCATTGACGGATGTCCACCCGGAATTAAAGTCGATGCGGATGATTTTCAGGCTGACCTGTCGAGGCGAAGAAGCGGCGCCAGGGGGACAACTCAGAGAATCGAGGCTGACCAGCCGGAGATACTGAGCGGTATACATAACGGTTTTACAACCGGATCGCCGATAGCGATTATTACCAGAAACAGGGATAGTATTTCATCAGATTATGACCGGTTCAGGAGCACGCCCCGTCCGGGCCATGCCGATTTTACTGCGGGAATAAAACATTCAGGCTATTCCGACATACGCGGAAGTGGTCATTTTTCGGGAAGAATAACATGGGGTGTGGTCGTCGCAGGCGTGATAGCCAAAAAAATATTATCGCCCGCCGTAATCTCCGCCAGGCTGATATCGGCAGGAGGATCGGACAATATTGAGGATGCTGTAGAGAGAGCTTTAAAGGAAGGTGATTCAATAGGCGGTATAATTGAATGTGTGGTTAAGGATCCGGTCCGGGCTCTGGGAGAGCCGTTCTTTTATTCATTTGAATCTGCCATCAGCCAGATTGTTTTTTCCATTCCCGCGGTCCGGGGAGTTGAATTCGGGTCCGGATTCAGGGCAGCTGCGATGAAGGGCTCACAGCATAACGACCCTTTTTTAACCAGAGACGGGAGAACCTCCACCAATAATGCAGGCGGCATCAATGGTGGCATTACCAATGGGAACGATATACTCTTCAGAGTGGCTGTAAAGCCTGCATCGTCGACAGGGGCTGAGCAAAAAACCCTCAATTTTGAAACCGGTGAGATGACGACCCTGAAGGTCAGCGGGAGGCATGATATGTGTATAGCGTTGCGTGTGCCGGTAATTGTGGAGGCAGCAGCGGCTATTGTGATGGCCGACCTTTTTCTGACAGACCGGGGACTTCACGGTGAGAGGTAGGATCGGCAACCTGCCGTGAGGAACCGGGGATTCTTTGCCAGGTCAGACTCTTACCGTGATGATAAGTGCTCTCTTAGTTGGTTCCTTGATCCTGAACCGGTTATCAATTCTCTTTCCGACAAGCCAGAATATTTTCCCGTCGCATTCCATTACCAGGGAGCTCTCTTTATCGGGCATGGAATATTTATTGTCAACAAGAAAATCGCTTATTTTTTTTCTGTGATCCATCCCGAGGGGATAGAAAAAATCCCCAGGCTGCCATTTCCGGATAATCACTGGGTAAAGCACTTCATCGCTGTCGAAACAACCGGCAGAGGCGTCAGAAGGGATCCTGAAACCGGGAGAAACCGTAACTTCTTCTGCTGAGATCACCCAGGGGATCTCCTGAAATCCTCTGATCCCGGTTATATTGTATGTTAACGCCTCATATCCCTCTCTGGCTGAAATAATTATCTCATTCCTGTTTTTAATTATCCTGTATCTGCTGGTAAATATATTCCCACCTGTCCTTCCGGAGATGACTGTAATAAGATCTTTTACAAGCGGTTCCGTAATTCCGTAGGGTCTGAAAATTTCAAAAAGTATGGTCCTGTTATGCATCCAGGGCTTTAATTTGTCAATATCCAGGTAAATCCGGTTTTCCTTTTCAGTGAAGAGCTCGCTTCTGAGCCGGCCAATAAACAGTTTTAGTATCTCTTCAGTCTCGGAAAGCCGGACGGCCGTTTGGTTAATAGTTGATTCAACGGATGGATTCATTGTCCGGAGAAGAGGCAGGACCAGATGCCTTATTCTGTTACGGGTATATTTGGTCTCGCTGTTTGATTTGTCCTCTCTGAACGCAACGCCGTATCTGTCAGCATAACTTGCTAATTCCTCGCGGGTGGCAAAAAGGAGAGGACGGATTACTCTGTTGCTGAGAGGTTTCATGCCTGTAAGGCCTGAAATTCCTGTGCCCCGTATCAGGTTGATCAGCAGGGTCTCGGTGTTATCATTTAAATTATGGGCAACAGCGATCTTATCATATCCATGTTCCATCCTGATCTTTTCGAACCAGTTATATCTGAGTTCTCTTGCAGCCACCTGAACAGAAATGTGATTTAATAAAGCATATTCCTTTGTATCGAACCGTTCAGAATAAAAGGGAATCTTATTGGCGAAAGCCATTTGCTGAACAAATTCCTCATCCATATCAGATTCTCTCCCCCTCAGGCTGAAGTTGCAGTGTGCCAGCGCGATATCCTTTCCCGTAGTGATAAACAAATGAGACATTACCATTGAATCGATACCTCCGCTTACAGCCAGCAGGATTTTCTCACCTGGCCTGAAAAGCGAATTTGTGTCTGCATATTTTAAGAAAGCGTCAATCATAATTAGGGCTCAATTATCTGTATTGTAGAATGGCAGGAGGTCCCGGATCGAAATTGTCAGGTCTTAACAACTCTTCGCCCGATATTATCAGGTTGTTAGTCCGGGAGTAAACCGGCAGGTTCGGGTAGAAAGCGACCCTCAGCTGAAAAGTATTAAGGATCAGGTTATCATTTCTGATCCGTAATCCGGCTCCTATGCCTGAGATAATGCTTCCTTTCCGGATCAGCTCATTAGCCTCTGACAGCATGGATAGATCAGCGAAAATGAAGGGCGAAAATTTAAACCCGTAGAAATTGGCAGGGCTGAAAAGGACTGACTCGATCCTGAACGAAAGTCTCTGTCTGCCGCTTGCTGAATCATTCCTGAAGCCCGACAATCCCCTTATGGTTTCAAATCTGAGGTTTTCGTCGGTATACCTGTCAAACCCCCTTGTATACCCGGCGGTAAGGAAGTTACGGATCCTGGACCTGCCGATGAAGAGAAGGTTGCTGAAATATTTTAATTCGGCTGCGAAAAGGCCCTGTTCCGTAACTCCTTTATTGACAAAGGTCGATAAGCCGGTCATGAAATAGAAGTAGCCCATCGATTCGCTCCGGATCCCGGCAGATAGATCTATGGCCGCATATTCCCTGTTCTTGAATTCGCTTATCTCCTTGCCTGCAGTTAGTCTGAACATCCCACCATAGGGTATGTCTTCTGTGCGTCCGTAGTTGTAAATAAGGCTGGTCTTGTAGTATTTCTGAACGGATAAAGCCACCGAACCAAGGTAAAGGCGATAGTTTTGCAGGTGATAATAGGAGTCGGGATTAATGAATGGTCTGGCAGTTACTATATTATTCATAAAGCGAATCCCTGTGATTATTCTTGTCACTGACACCTGATCGACCAGGAAGGATCTTGAAATCCAGTAATCCTGAACGTTGTACCTGAGGGATGCCGGTTCCGGCAATGAATCAAGGTCCTCACCGGTAATTGTCTGTCTGAATGAGATTCCGCCTGCATATTTCGTGGTTGAGCTCAGTAATTTGCGATCAAGGGCAAACCCATAGGTTTTCGCATCGAGTCCGTTGAGAAAGAAAATATCAAGATCGGTAAAGGATTTGCTGATATTATTGATGCTGTAGCTGGCTCCGAAGCCCGGAGAGTCATAATCATCAGCATCGTATGGAACCTCGATCCCGAATTCATGGCCCATTCCGAAAATGTTCCTTTCGAACAGCGATACCGACCCCTTGTCAATTGCCACATAATTAAAATCTGCTCCGATGGAATAGATATCTTTTGTAATAATCATAATATCAACTTCTTCCTCATTAACATCATCAACGGTGATCCGAGCGTCAGCCATATACGGAAGTTGCCTTAAGATTCTTTCATTATCGCTTAATATCAGAGGAGACGCGGTATCACCCTCAGAAAAAAGCAGGTTTTTCCTTATAATGAATTCATTGGTGTTGAAATGGGTCCTGTTCAGGAACTTCTCAATTTTTGTCGGATTCGAGATTGCCGCGTTGTTGATATTTGTTCCGAATACTTCAAGTCTTTTTATTTCAATCTTCCTGATTCTCTTTCCTGAATAACCAGACCGGCCGAACCGATCCTCTTCTGATAATACACCGGGGTCTGGCGATCGGGAGGGAACGACGATCAGATCATATATTTTACTGGCTATAAGTGATTTGGAGACGTATTTTCTCAGTGAATCCAGCAACAGGTAATTTTCATGCGGCATTCCTGACAGAAGTGGCCGGAGTTGCGAAGGTGCAAAGACGGTTTCTTCCCTGGAAATCCCAAATCTGTTCTCTCTGTTGTTAAAAGTCAGGGAGAAGGGAGATATTTTGTTTACGGGATCCTGTCGGTCAGGTAACTGGGAATACCCGCTGGCTGATGCCAGGAGAAGTACCGGGACGAAAAAAGACCTGTACAGATTTTGTTGTTTCGATGAAAAAAACACATCAGGTTCAATGAGAATTATTGATCAGCACATCATCCGAATTGAACTGGAATCCAAGACGCTTGCCGGTGATAAGTTTTGAATGCTGGATCTTTGCTTCAGCCTGCCCCACGGTAGCTATTTTCACTGCATCGTAAGGGGGTACCAGGAGGTCAAATTCCAGAGCGTACTGGATTGCTGTCGATATAATCAGGGTAAGGGAGGATCTTGTTATTTCTTCGTTACCGTAATTGGTAAAAAGCATCCCCATCTGTCGCTTCCCCTCCACAAAGTATTGTTTTTCGTGATTGATAAAAATCCTGGCGATCAGATAACCAAGGTCATCAAGACGTGAATATTTGAATGAATCAGCCAGGAAATTATAAATATTTATTATGCCCGAATAGGCATTGAATTTGTTCTTCTGAATGTAGGGTGTTTTCCAGGCCGGATGTTCCCTGTCGAACTGGAAAATGTTGGAGTGCATACTGAACAGGAGAATGTCGCCGGCTACTCTGATCTGTGCGTCAAAACTGCTGCGGTCGGTATATTCCAGCTTAATCCTTGTGTCGATATTGTCAAGTTCCACATTAACTTCCTTCGAAAAGTTCTTGAGTATATCCTTTACGATGGTGAAAGATTCGAGTGTATTATCATAAACCTTTTCCTTTAACACGGATTTCTCTTTCAGAGTACCGATTATTGCCACTTTTTTTTCTTGAGGATCCGACATAACAAAGGGGTTAATAGTTTTTCTGAAAAACCTGGCACTAATTTAGCAATTATTAGCAAAATACAAAAAAGAAACGCTCAGCAGTCACCGGGCAGTAGTCAGGCTTAAGTGATCAGTACGCCCTGGCAAAAAGCACCCTGCGTTCTGAGGGTTTGCCCGAATAGATGCATCTGCCCATTTCCTCAGGGGCATCGAAGGGGATGCACCTGATAGTCGCTTTAGTTTCTTCCTTGATTTTTTCTTCTGTTTCTGCAGTCCCGTCCCAGTGGGCCATAATGAATCCACCCTGATTTTCAAGAATATTCTGAAATTCGCTCCAGTCATCAACTATGAAAGTGTTATCATTCCGGAACTGCAAAGCCTTGTTATATATATTCTTCTGTATCTCCTCCAGCATTTCGGGGATAACGCTGTAAACGGAATCAGCGGGTATTGTTTTCTTCTCGAGGGTATCGCGGCGGGCAATCTCAACACTGTTGTTCTCCAGATCCCTGGGCCCGACTGCCAGTCTAATGGGGACCCCTTTAAGTTCATAATCTGCAAATTTCCATCCCGGTTTATTGTTATCGCGGTCGTCATATTTAACCGATATGCCGGCCTTTTCAAGCCTGATTTTTATTTCTGACGCTTTCCCGGAGATAGCCGGAAGCTGACCGGTATTATTATATATTGGGATGATTACCACCTGAAGCGGGGCCAGTCTGGGCGGAAGAACCAGTCCTCGGTTGTCGGAGTGAGCCATAATAAGAGCGCCAATGGTTCTAGTTGACAAACCCCATGAGGTTGCCCAGACATAATCGAGCCGGCCTGACCTGTCGGTGAACTGAACATCAAAAGCTTTTGCGAAGTTCTGACCGAGGAAGTGGCTTGTGCCGGATTGAAGTGCTTTGCCGTCCTGCATAAGAGCCTCAATGGCATATGTGTCGATAGCACCGGCAAACTTTTCATTGTCACTTTTGTAGCCCTTAATTACCGGCAGGGCCATGAAGTTTTCTGCGAATTCAGCGTATACATTTATCATCCTTTCGGTCTCCTCGATCGCTTCCTCGCGTGTGGCATGTGCTGTATGGCCCTCCTGCCACAGGAATTCCGCAGTCCTCAGGAAAAGCCTGGTGCGCATTTCCCACCTCACGACATTGGCCCACTGATTGATCAGTATGGGTAAATCGCGGTATGACCGGATCCAGTTTTTGTATGAATTCCAGATAATCGTCTCGGAAGTGGGCCTTATGATCAGTTCTTCCTCGAGCCTGGCGGAAGGATCAACAATTATTCCTTTTCCGGTTTCATCGTTTTTCAGACGGTAATGGGTCACAACGGCACACTCCTTGGCAAATCCCTTCACATGCGCCGCTTCCCTGCTGAAGAATGATTTTGGTATGAACAGCGGGAAATATGCGTTAACGTGACCGGTGGCCTTGAACATTTTGTTGAGAGCTGCCTGTATATTTTCCCATATGGCATACCCATAGGGTTTTATGACCATGCATCCTCTGACAGCAGAGTTTTCAGCCAGGTCTGCTTTGATAACCAGATCGTTATACCATTTTGCATAATTCTCCTCCCTGTTTGTCAAAAACTTCGCCATGTTTTGGTATGGAATTTGTTTTTATAAAAAATCCGTTCCCAAAAGTAGTTAAATCTGACGATAAAAAAACAGGAACCTTTTAATGAATACAGAACACTGCGTATCATTCACAGAGTATTCCTTTACGGGATTATGCATCAACGCCAGAAGATGATATCAGAAGTGAAGGTTCAGCGCAGAGCTCTCATTTTTATTTGCAGATATGAAACCCACATGATATAAAATCACAAACAAGCATTAAAAATTTAATTCATGTGGGTTCCATGTGAACCGTTTAGTTTAAATTAATATAAAAAGTTATTTTCACATGAAAAAAAGATTAAATTTGTGTAGAGTTTAAAGATTATCCGGACATACAGGTTGTTTGGTACAATATTTGAGTATAGTTAAGTAAACCAAAAGGGGGAAATAAAAATGAAAGCACTGTATTATCTCACGGCCATCACGCTTCTGACACTGGGTTCATGTTCTTCCGGCCTTTATGTGGCCAGAGAATACGACGACCTTTATTTCGTTGCTTCCGATCAGCCTGTAGTTTCCACAATCGTTGCTGAACGCAGGATTAAGGAAGGAACCCTCAGATCTGAAGAGTATTACGACAATATTTATGCTGCCGACACGCTTGTTTCTGCGGAATATACTGACGCACTCAATTATAACGATGCCAATGTCGGCTATTACAGCGGCAGTGGGGGAGGGTTCTATAATTCTTATGACGGGTACTATTCGAGCAGGATAAACAGGTTTTACGGAAATTATTTTAATCCTTACTGGAGGGATCCTTTCTATTACGGGTACGGCTATTCACCGTTCAGTTTAAGCTTCGGGTACGGATTCGGTTCCCCTTATATGAATCCTTACTCTTATATGAATCCTTACTATGGCTACTACGATCCTTTCTTTTATGATTCCTACTATTATGGCTACGGAGGCATGTATGGCGGTTATTACGGAGGGTATTACGGGAACTATTATTCATCCTATTACAATCCATGGTATTCACCATATTATTATTCCCGCTATGGTTATACTGACACGAAATACACTGTACCTTATGGCAGAACGGAAAGAGCCAGCAATCTCTCAACAAGGTGGACAGGCGGTACAGCCTCTCCTTCTGCTTCAACGAGAAGAGATCCGTACCTTTCCACAGATGGAGCAAGGACGAGTACCACACAGGCAGTATCATCTGATGCAAGAAGAACGATAACAGACAGGAGTATTACACAGGATCCGGCAAAATCAGGGACCCAAACCATTTCTGCCACACCCGACAGGAGATCAGTAACAACAAAGCCTGAATACAATTCTGTTGAAAGAACTTACACGCCCAGCTATAACAACCCCCGGATGAGCACACGTCCTTCATATAACAACAGCAGGGTTGACCAGAATACAACTCCGGCCGTTAATAACATCAGGTCAAACACCGATGTCAATACCGGAAGGACGAACATAAATCAGTCTCAGGCTCCGGGCGTAAGGAGCAGTACCAATCCGTCCATCTCAACAGGACAGATCAGATCAGGAACTTCCGCACCCACCTACAGCGTTCCGGCACGCAGGAGCACTGATATGGGTTCGATGCCATCCCGTTCGGTTAACTCATCAGGAGGCGGATTCTCATCAGGCTCTGGTTCAATGAGTAGTGGCGGTTCCTCTTCAGGAGGAGGCTCTTCTTCATCCGGCTCCTCATCGTCTTCATCATCCTCATCAGGCGGGACAAGGCGATAAGCGAAAAAACTATTGATTATGATACCTGTAGTTCCATTCTTTGTCAGAGTGCAGGTATCTTTTTAACCAGGATTAAAACAAACGGTAATGAAAAGAATTAAAATATTTATGCTGGCGGCGCTGATTGCGTTCCCTGCCATGCATGCACAAAATGTAGACGACGCGCTGAGGTACTCCCAGTTATTCTATAGCGGAACGGCCAGGTTTATGGGAATGGGGGGAGCATTTACGGCACTCGGTGGCGATCTCTCAACACTTAGCCAGAATCCTGCAGGATTAGGTGTTTACAGATCTTCTGAGGTTTCTTTTTCGCCTCAGCTCCTTAACATAAATACATCGGCCAATTTCTTCAATGGCCTCAGCAGTGATTACCTCAATAATTTCAATATTGGCCAGACAGGCGTGGTGCTGAACCTGATTAGAAACAACGATCAGACAGGCCTTGTTACCCTGAATGCAGGTTATTCGTTCAATAAAACCGGTAATTTCTATTCCACGACCAGGATCGAGGGCAAAAACGATTACAGTTCCATGGCAGATTATTGGGTAAACCAGAGCAACGGCTTCCATTATTCCGATCTGGGAGGAGCCGCAGGAATAGCATATGATGCATGGATAATGGATACCATAACCGGTTCGGGAGGTTACTACTTTGGTACAGTGTTCTCAAATTACGGAGACAATCCACCCTCAATCTACGGGCAGAATGTAAGACGGATCATTACAAATTCAGGGTTTATGGGCGAACATTCCTTTTCAATCGGGGGGAACTATTCCAATAAAGTCTTTTTCGGTGCTACATTCGGAATAAACACTATCCAGTTTACCGGGCATTATGAACATCTGGAATCGACCAATATCACACTGGTATCGGGATTCGATAATTTCACCTATACCAATCATTATGAGAACAAGGGTACCGGTTATGCATTTAAAATGGGAGCGATCATAAAACCCATGGAGTATCTTCGCATCGGTCTTGCTTTTCATGCACCCACAGTTTACAAGATAGACGAGTATTACTACGACAATGTCAGCTCGCAGTTTGATGATGGCGCCAGATACAGTTACTCCAATGATCCGATGCGCTATAACTATGCACTTACAACTCCTCTGAGGGCTATTGCAGGAGTGGCTGTGCAGGTGCAAAAATCGGCTCTGGTGAGCGCGGAATATGAATTCATTGATTATGGTTCCGCAAGATTCTCAGAGACAGGTGATAACTTCGACTACAGCGAAAAGAACATGGAGTTGAAAAATTCCCTTAAATCCACAGGGAACTTAAGGCTGGGAGGTGAAGTAAGACTGAACAAGCTTTACCTGCGGACAGGCTTTGGTTATTACGGAAAAGCTTTCAGGGAAGGCGAGGAAAACGAGAACCTCAATTATACATCATTCTCGGCTGGCGCGGGCTTCAGGGAGCAGAACCTCTTTGTTGACTTTGGCTTTACTCGCTTTCAGGACAGCCAGAAGTATTTCCTGTATCCTGTTTCCGGCAATACACCATCAGCAATGGCAGATAATTCGACGGGCAGGAACGTCTTTACCATGACTTTCGGCTTTAAATTCGGCAATTAAATACTTCTTCTTTGATTGACTTCCTTTTCAGAGGGGCTTTCCGGTGACAGGGGAGCCCCTCGGTTATTCTGCATGAAGATATTCTGCGGATTCAGGCCCCATGTTGAAAAGGAGATCGATAATGCTTAATCCTGGCATGAAGCCTGTCCTGTAATTAAATACCTGGATATATTCCCTTGTTTCAAAACTTGATTCATTTTTCGGAATTAGCCTGTACCTGTAATCATTGTCTGCGTCAGCTGCCGGTTCGAAGACATATGTAAATCCAATGTTTTTTTTTATTTTCAGGAACTCCAGAATGGTAAAGAGGAGGTCAGTGTTGAGATCGATCAGAAATCTCGGTCCGGAATTGATTATCTTTTCGATCTTTTCAAAATAGAACTGGAACCAGGGGGCTGAATTATACGAGGCTGTCAGAGCCCTCAGATGAATATTCTGCCATCGTTTGGTATAATCGATTTCCACATCCTTTATTTTCGCTTTCGGCACACCTCCTTTTTTCACAGGGACAGAAAGCACAAGCGGTCCGTTGGATGAGAGAATTTTGCACCTGTTCCTGTAGGTTTGCCTGGGATAGTTTTCTTCTTTTTCAATAAATATTTCTCCGGCACCATCAATCAGCATGAAATAACTTACTGGGGGCAGGTATGCCGTTGACAGGAGGATCTTGTCATCCATGTGTGCTGGTTATCACGACATCCGGTTGATCATGCTGGCTGAGAAACCTGCTCCGAAACCGTTATCGATATTGACAACGGTAACGCCTGTTGAACAACTTGTAAGCATAGCCAGGAGTGCTGAGATGCCTCCGAAATTGGCTCCGTATCCAACGCTTGTAGGAACTGCAATCACAGGTTTATCGACTAGACCGCCAACAACGCTTGCGAGCGCGCCCTCCATTCCTGCAATAACTACGATGACCCTGCAATCCCTTATTTCGGGAAGCTTGTCGACCAGCCTGTGGATCCCTGCCACCCCGGCATCGTAGATCCTTAAAACGTTGTTGCCAAGAAGCTCTGCAGTAACGGCAGCCTCCTCAGCGACGGGTATGTCAGATGTCCCCGCCGTGATTACTGCGATCCTGGTTGCAGGGGTTTCCGGTTTACTCTTCTGTATGACCAGAATACCCGCAACCCTGTGGAAAACAACGGAAGGCTCAACTTCCCTTACAGCTTCAAACATTGTTTCATTTGCCCTGGTGCCGATGATATTCTTCTCACGCTGAGCCATCACCCTGAAAATCTCAGCGACCTGTTCCACTGATTTCCCGGCGCAGTAAACTATCTCCGGATAGCCCGTCCTGATCTCGCGGTGATGATCTATCCTGGCAAATCCGAGATCAGTATATGGAAAGTTTTTCAACACTTCAAGGGCATCAGCAATGCTCTTTTCACCGCTTTTTACATCTTCCAGAATTCGTTCAAGTTCTTTTATAGTCATAGTAATCTTATTTGGGGGGTGTTCCGACTCTTTTATAACCTTCAAGATCCAAAGTTACGTATCTGAATCCGATCTTCTTGAGGTTTTCAATCATTTCTTCCTTACGGGGATTACCGATTATCTTCTCCATGAAGCCGGGAAGGCACTCGATCCGTGCAAGATCTCCGTGGACTCTCACCCTGACGCCGGGGCACCCTTTTTCGAGAAGCATGGCTTCTGCTGCGTCGACCATTCTCAGGGTTACTTCTTCCACTTCAACATTATGGGGCAAGCGGGTGAGCAGGCAGGCATTGGCAGGTTTATTCCAGATCCTGAGCCCTTCGAGGTGAGCCATATCCCTGATGTCCTGCTTGGTAAAACCCGCCTCAAGCAGCGGGCTTCGGATACCCAGTTCTCCCAATGCTTTCATTCCCGGCCGGTAATCCTGAGTATCATCAGCATTTGTGCCGTCGGCCACATATTTATACCCGTTTGTCCGGGCATAGTCGAGAAGCATCGTAAAAAGGGTTTTTTTACATAAATAGCATCGATTATCAGGATTTGACCTGATCTCTTCGGGAATTGGCAGTTCGACTATTTCGTGTGGTATACCGGACAACCTTACAAATTCAGTTGCTTCAGTGATCTCGTGTTCCGGGATGTATGGGGTTTTAATCGTAATGCCTTTAATATCACGTATTTTAAGGGACCAGGCTCTGTGCAGGAGATAGGTGCTGTCAACACCTCCTGAGAAAGCAATAATAAAGGAGCCCATATCCTTAAGGAGTGTATCGAGCTTTTCAAGTTTTCTGTTAATCATTTTCGTAATTATTATTGCCAGCCAGCAACGACATTATGTTGTTATAGACCTCTTTTACAGGGATCTTCCTTTCGTTGGCGATCCGCTTGCAATCTTCATATTCGGGTTTGAATGAGACCTCTCTTCCTTTAAAGAATGAACGTTTAACATTTATTTTCCCGTAGGGGGTCTCAATTGCTTCCAGTTTTCTTGCAAGGGTATCTTTTCTGAAAAAAAAGGTCCTGATCCCGATCGATGTGGATTCAGTGAAAATTATTTCCCTTACCATGTCAGCTACCTCTTTCTCGCAAATCACATTGATCTTTACGCCGGGTCTTCCTTTTTTCATGATTATATCGGAGTAGAACACATCGGAAGCCCCCGCATTGAATAGCCTTTCGGATAAATAGTCGTAAAATTCAGGGTTCATGTCATCCACGTTGCACTCAATAAGCGCAGCCTCATGGCCGCCGGATTTTTCCTCAGAGGCCGTCCCGAGAAAGACCCTTAGCAGGTTAGGGGTATCGGGATTCTCTTTATGGCCTATCCCATAACCTGTCTTTTCAACGCTGAGAGTATCTCCGGAGGTGAAGTGAGTTCCCAGGACAGCTATTATGGCAGCACCTGTCGGGGTTGTCGCTTCAAAGTTAACACCATCCTTCCTTACGGGAATACCTTTAATTATTTCTGCGGTAGCAGGTGCCGGAACGGGCAGAAGCCCATGGTCACATCTGACAAAACCGCCACCCAGTTCAACTGGTGAGACAAACACGGCATCAACGTTAAGTGCGTTGAAGCAGATTGCTGCACCTGCAATGTCGACAATTGAATCAATAGCTCCCACCTCATGAAAATGAACTTTCTCAACAGGAATGGCATGGACTTTTGCTTCTGCTTCAGCTATTTTCATGAAAATCTTCAGGCTCAGGTCCCTGGTTTTCTGATCAAGTATTGAGTTTCTGAATATTTTTTCAATATCCGCCAGGTGCCTGTGTTTATGCTCACGACGTGTCTGTTTCACAGTAACTTTAGTGCCGGTTATGCCGTGTCTCTGGTCTTTTTCAACCAATAGCTCCCATCCTTGCAGATTAAGTTTTCCAAGTTCACCGAGCAGATACCCGCTATCAATACCAAGGTCAATCATGGCACCAAGATTCATATCACCGCTTATCCCGGAGAAACAATCATAATAGAGAATCCTCATAGAAGTAATTTTAAAAGAGAAACAAACCAACCGGGCTATTGTTATCTGAAACCATAAAATCCGGGTTCCCGGTTTTGGACGCTAAGATACAATTTACACGCGTTTTACAAATACCAAAAAAAGTTGTATCTTTCGCCACTTATTCTTAACCTGTTGATATTATACCGAGTATGATTATGAAGAGAAGAGACTTTTTGAAGACATCAGCCGGTGCGGGAGTGGCAGCGGGTGCTGCCCTGAGTCTGGGAGGGTATGAGAAGCTCTGGGGAGCTGCGTCAAATTCGGAAAAATATGATGTTGTGGCGGTCATGGGTGGCAATCCGGATGCCATGTTCGATCTTGGGATACAGGAGCTGGGCGGCATGGGCGCTTTTGTGAAGAAAGGCCAGAAGGTTCTGGTTAAGCCTAACATCGGGTGGGATGTGATACCCGATCTGGCAGCCAACACAAATCCCCTGCTTGTAAGGCGCATAATTGAACACTGCCTGAAAGCTGGAGCAAGAGAAGTTTATGTTTTTGACCATACCTGCGATAACTGGGTAAACACTTACAGGAATTCAGGAATCGAGAGAGCCGCTAAAGCCGCCGGAGCAAAGGTTGTGCCGGGCAATACCGAGAATTATTATCAGCAGATAGAAATTCCGGGAGGCGTCAGGCTTAAAAGAACAAAAGTGCATCAGCTTCTGCTTGAAACAGATGTGTGGATCAATGTACCCATTCTTAAGGACCACAATTCCACAAGAATGACCAGCTGTCTCAAGAATACCATGGGGCTGGTATGGGACAGGGGATGGTGGCACGCCAACGATCTGCATCAGTGCATCGCCGATTATGCTCTCTACGAAAAGAAGCCGGTACTGAATGTTGTTGACTGCTTCAATGTTATGGTGAAACATGGTCCGAAAGGGGTCTCAAAGGAGGATGTTGTTCAGATGAAATCCCAGATACTTACCGCCGACTGGGTTGCGGGAGATGCTGCAGCCGCCAGGATGCTCGGCATTGAACCGGAGAAGATAGATTATATTCCTATGGCCCACAAGGCAGGACTGGGCAATATGAAGCTCGATAGCCTGAATATCAGAAGAATAAAAATGTAAATATTAATGACTTCTCCATTTCTTAGGACTTTTCGCATTGTCTTTTCAGCGATCGTTCTGGTTTGTTTCTTAATAATATTTATCGATCTCAGATATAAGATTCCTTCTGAGTACATAAATGTTCTCATCTATCTTCAGTTTGTCCCTTCTGTTCTGAAATTCTATGATCTCAGGGTTATGGCAGCAGGTGGCTTTGTTATTGTCCTTCTGTTAACTCTGCTTACCGGACGTACATACTGTTCATTTCTTTGCCCGCTGGGCATAGGGCAGGATCTTTTCAGCAGGATAGGAGGACGTTTAAGGAAGAAATTCAGGAGATTCGGATATAAACGGCCTCATACAATAATAAGGTATTCTTTGCTTGCTGTCACCCTGGTGGTTACGCTTGTCTGGGGTGTATACCTCCTGACATTGCTCGATCCATACAGCATATTTGGCAGGTTCACGACCTATTTTGCCAGACCGGTTGTGATCCTGATCAATAATTTTCTGGCTAACATTCTCGGTAAGTTTGATAACTATTCTCTTCATCATATCAATGTAAAGGGATATCAACTGCTTTCATATTCCATACCAGCAGCATTTTTTATTCTTGTAGGGACACTCTCCCTGATGAAAGGCAGACTCTATTGCAATATGGTATGTCCTGTCGGAACCCTGCTCGGACTCCTTTCAAAAATTTCGGTTCTCAGGGTAAGGTTTGAGGATAACAAATGCACCAGATGCGGAAGATGCGCCATAGTATGTAAATCATCATGCATAGATTTTCTCAGGCTGGATATAGACAACAGCCGGTGCGTTGAATGTTTTAACTGTATCAGAGCCTGTCCCGACGAAGCTCTTTCGTTTGGAGTGGTGAGAATTGGCAGGAAGGAGCACAAGACGGATGAGTCCAAAAGAAAACTGATAGCAGGAGCGCTTCTTGGCATTGCCGGCATAGGCAGTCTCGCGAAGGCTCAGAACAATAGCGTTCCGACACCAAAGAAAGGAACGACGGTCAGGGAGGAGAAAACATATCCTGTTGCCCCTCCGGGAGCCGGTTCAATTGAAGAGTTCAATAAGCTTTGCACTGCATGCTCGCTGTGCATCAGCGTATGTCCCAACCAGGTCCTCCAGCCTGCGCTGCAGGAATACGGACTTGTGAATATGATGCAGCCAGTGATGAATTTTCATAAAAGCTTTTGTACATTCAACTGTACAAGATGCACTGAAATTTGTCCCACATACGCACTCAAGCCACTTGAGCTTGATGCCAAGAAACTGACACAGATCGGGAGAGTCATTTTTATCAAGGATAACTGCATTGTAAAGACTGACAAGACCGCATGCGGAGCCTGCTCCGAAGCGTGTCCCACAAAAGCCGTATATATGGTCCCTTATGAGGGGAACCTGGTCATTCCGGAGACAAATGAAAGTATATGCATTGGCTGCGGGCATTGCGAATATGCTTGCCCCACAACACCATACAAAGCTATATATGTCGATGGCAATGCGGTACATGTTGCAGCCGAAAGGCCTGAGATAAGGGAAGCCGAGATCAGTGCACCGGAAGAGTTCCCGTTTTAATAAACTGGCAATTGCCAGCAGACAGATTTTACTCACCGGCCGGTCGTTGGCATAGTTATTTTCGCAAATTTTTCCTATATTAATCCCTGAATTCATACCCATTGATATGAAACCAACGCACATTGAACATATCGGCATAGCTGTCAGCAACCTCCAGGAAACAATAAAGTTCTACGAGAATGTACTCGGGCTCAAATGCTATAACATTGAGGAAGTAGCTGACCAGAAGGTGAGGACCGCCTTTTTTATGGTCGGGCAGACTAAAATCGAATTGCTTGAATCGACTGATTCTGAAGGACCAATAAGCAGGTTTATTGAAAAAAGAGGCGAGGGGATCCACCACATTGCATTTGCGGTCAGGAATATCGGGGAACAACTGGAAAAAGCTGAAAAGAACGGGGTGAAACTTATCGATTCCAGCCCAAGAAGAGGGGCTGAAGGGCTCGATATAGCATTCCTTCATCCCAAATCGACTTCTGGTGTTCTGATCGAACTTTGTGAAGACAGGAGAGAACACCCGGCGCCCGATATTCCCTGAAGTTGGGGTGATCAGGGAAGGGTCGGGCGGGGAAGACCGGCGCAACAACAACGTAAGTCAAATAAAAGTAGCTGTAAAATGAACAGAACTGCAGCAAAAACCGGCAATGCCGGTCCCGGGATCAGATCAGACTGTGAGATCGTACTGGAAACAGGAAATCAGGTTGGAATAACCATCGATCTGATTTCAAAGGTTAAAACTCTTTACGGCGAATCCATTACCGCATTGTGCAAGGAGGTTCTGGGGTTCTACGGTGTAGAAAATGCTCATCTGAAGATTAACGATTCAGGTGCACTTCCATTTGTTATAGCGGCCCGAATGGAGGCGGCAATTAAACAGATTATGGATACGGACCTTGATTATCTCCCGGAGTTTCTGCCTGAAAACAGCTATAGCACAGCTCCGGGCAGATTCAGGTTTGCAAGGCTCTATATTCCCGGCAACAACCCGGCCCTGATGATCAATGCCGGCCTGCATTCAGCTGACGGGTTAATCCTCGATCTGGAAGATTCTGTCGCTCCCTCCAGGAAGGATGAGGCCAGGATCCTGGTCAGGAATGCATTGAGACAAATAAATTTTGGCGGTTCTGAAAGGATGGTCAGGATCAACCAGGGCGAGAGGGGACTGAAAGACCTCGATTACCTCATCCCGCATAGTGTCAATTTGATACTTATCCCGAAATGTGAGGATCCCGGAAATGTGCGCAATATCGACATAAAAATTTCAGAAATTAAAATGAGATACGGATTGACCAACCCGGTATTTCTGATGCCCATAATCGAAAGCGCTCTGGGAATCGAAAACTCGTACGATATTGCGAGAGCTTCTGTAAATATTGCTGCAATAGCAATAGGTCTTGAGGATTACACATCCGATATAGGTGTTTCGAGGACAAACGAAGGAAGGGAATCTTTATATGCAAGGACACGGCTGATCAATGCCGCAAAAGCCGCCGGCATACAACCTATTGATTCAGTCTTCTCCGATGTGACCGACATGGAAGCCCTGAAAAACTCTGTTTATGAGTCAAGGTCACTTGGATTTGAAGGGATGGGATGCATTCATCCCCGGCAGATAGCGGTTGTCAGGCAGGGGTATTTCCCTTCGCAGGATGAGCTGGAGAAATCTGTTAAGATTGTGGAAGCTTATGAAGAGGCCCTTAAGAACGGTATGGGAGTAGTGGCACTCGGATCAAAAATGATTGATCCTCCGGTCGTTGCGCGGGCACAGAAAAGTGTTGATCTGGCCATCAGGCTTGGGCTTCTGCCTGCTGACCGGGTTAGCGGAGAGGGTAGTCGGTAATCAGTGGCCGGTAATCGGTAAAAAATTATAAAATGAAGGGAAAGACTGTAATAAATGCTGCGGGGAGGGAGGTGCCGCTTGAAATAAACGGACAGCCTGCCATCCCTTTTAAAGGGGTCGGTAAGCACCGGCCCGCAGGTAGAAAACATGGTACGCTTGTCCCAACATGTATTGATTTTCCTTCCGACGGCAACAAAGTGGTGGGCTCTCTTGAAGAGGCAATAAGGAGATGCGGCCTTAAAAGCGGAATGACAATCTCGACTCACCACCACCTCCGTGACGGTGATCTGGTGAGCAACACTGTATTTGATATTGCTGCTGACATTGGATTAAAGGACCTGGTATGGTTCCCCTCTGCCTCCTTTCCGTGCCACGAACTGCTGATAAAATATCTTGAGGATGGTACCATTAACAGGATTGAAGGCAGTATGAACGGACCCCTGGGACGCTTCGTCTCTGAAGGAAGAATGAAAGGCACTGCGGTCCTGCGGTCGCATGGGGGACGCGTGCAGGCCATACAGGACGGGGAGGTTAAAATAGACATAGCGGTACTGGCAGCACCCTCAGCCGATTTTTTCGGAAATGCCAGAGGTACAGGCGGCCCTTCCGCCTGTGGAGTGCTGGGTTATGCAAAAGCTGATTACATGTACGCCGATAAGGTAATTATTGTTACCGACAACCTTGTTGAGTTTCCCTGCTACCCAATGGAAATTGAAGGCAACTACGTTGATTACGTTGTTGTTACTGATAAAATTGGTATCCCCGAAAGGATAGTCTCGGGCACAACACAGATCACAAAAAGTCCTGACAGACTTTTAATAGCTGAGTTGACTGCACGGTTCCTTGAGAAATCAGGGATTCTGATGGATGGGGCGGCGATACAGGCCGGGGCAGGAGGTACATCGCTGGCTATTGCCGTTTTCCTTCATGATATCCTCAGGGAAAAAGGATGGGAATCAAAATTCGGCTTCGGGGGAAGCACAAAGTATATGGTAAAAATGCTTGAAGAGGGCCAGATGGGTTACATACTCGACGCACAGGTTTTTGATCTTGAGGCTGTCAGGTCAGTTGAGGAGAACACTCATCATGTACCCTATTCTGTTTATAATGCTTATAACTACCATTCAAAGGGTAATCTTACAAGCATGATGGATATCATGATCCTGGGAGCGACTGAGGTTGATCTGAACTTCAACGGGAACGTCGTTACACATTCTGATGGGTATCTTCTGCACGGGATAGGCGGCTGGCAGAATTGCCTGCATGCGAGGAACGTGATCCTTCCGATACCCCTGTTCCGCGACCGGATACCGGTTATCGTTGACGAGGTAACCACCCTTTGCGGTCCGGGTGAGCTTATTGATGTTATCATCACAGAGAGGGGTATCGCCATCAATCCGCTACGGAAGGATCTTATCGAAAACGTTAAAGGCAGTGGTTTGCCGATAAGGACAACTCAGGAACTTAAGGATGAGGCTGAGAAAATTTGCGGCAAACCGCAGAAAGCCAGGTTTGATGAGGAGATTGTGGCTGTGGTAAAATGGGTTGACGGTACTGTAATTGATATTGTCAGAAAAATTAAAGCTTAAAACTTAACATGGAAAGATACCAATGCATTGTTTGCGGATATATCTATGATCCGTATGAAGGTGAACCTGAGTCCGATATCGGGCCGGGAACCCCTTTCGCCGAACTTCCCGATGACTATTACTGTCCGCTGTGCGGCGCCGGGAAAGAAGATTTTGTTGTATTGGAGTAAAAGGGGGTACAGAAAAAAGTCAAATGGATCATCATGCCTCAGGGATATTCCTGATAACATCTGTCAGCAGATCCCAGAACATATGAACGGTTTTAATCTCAATTTTCTCTTCCGGCGTATGGGCTCCCCTGATGGTGGGCCCAAAAGAGATCATGTCGATGCCGTCGAATTTCTCATAGATCAGACCGCATTCAAGACCGGCATGTATGGCTCTGACCATTGGCTCTTTCCCGAACAGTCTCGTATACGACTCACGGGTGATCCTGAGGATCTCCGACCTGAGGCTTGGCTTCCAGCCGGGATAGCCATCAGAATGCGCAACTCCGGCGCCGGCAAGTTTGAGGCATGAAGCAACGGTGGCCGCGGCATCGGCTTTTGCTGATGCCAGGGAGCTTCTCTGTGTAGTGACAATCTTAATGGTATTATTATCGCTGAACCTGATAGAAGCCAGGTTGGTGGATGTCTCTACCAGATCCTCCATTTCCGCCGACCAGGCGATAACACCATGCGGACAGCAGGTAATGGCATCAAGGAGCCTGGTCTGTGCCTGTTTGTCAAGAGAAAGAGAGGGCCGGGCCACAACTTTGATTGTAATCTTCATTTCCTTCTCAACAACTCCGAATTCGGCGGACATATCGGTCTGGATATTATCGACAGTTCTTCTGATCTGATCAGCAAGTGATTCGTCAAACAGAATCTCTGCGAAGGCCTCCCGGGGGATAGCGTTTCGGAGATTGCCGCCGTCGAATCTGCTGAGTGAAATCTCAAACTGGTTGGATAGGGTTCGCAACAGCCTGTTCATCAGCTTTATTGCATTGGCGTACCCCTTGTGAATTTCGTCCCCCGAATGTCCCCCGTGCAAGCCGTTTATCGAGATCTCAAATGCGCTGAGTTCCCTGCTTACTTTAACCGGATCATATTTAAGCGTTCCGACTGTGTCCATTCCTCCGGCACAGCCGATAAAGAGGATACCTTCATCTTCCGAATCGAGGTTCAGCAGGATCCTGCCGGTAAAAAAGCCGGGATTAAGGTTTGTTGCACCCGTCATGCCAGTCTCTTCATCAACTGTAAAAAGAGCCTCTATTCTTCCCGCTTTCAGTGTTTTGTCAGCGAGGATCGCCAGCTGTGCGGCAATACCTATGCCGTCGTCTGCCCCAAGAGTGGTTACCTTAGCCGTTACCCATTCTCCTTCGATAACCGGTTTGATGGGATCTGAAGACCAGTTGTGATGGTAATCAGAGTTTTTTTCTCCAACCATATCCATGTGGCTCTGGAGAACGACGGTTTTTCTGTTTTCCATTCCGGGGGAGGCAGGCCTGACAATAAGTATGTTTCCGACACTGTCCTCTTTAGATTCAAGGTTGTGCTTTTTCGCAAAACCGAGAAGATATTTCCGGATCTTCTCCTCGTTTTTGCTCAGGCGTGGTATTTTGCAAATCTCTTCAAAAAATCTCCAGATCGGTGCCGGATTTAGTTCAGCCAGTAAACTCATGCGTGCAGTGTTATTTTAAGTAATGCGCAAAAATAGTGTTTTTAATCGGACCAGCGAGGGCTTACTGCATGGAATATCACCGTCCCGCTGCGTTGCTGGGTGACGCAGTTTCGCAAAGAAGGAGGGGGAGAAGGGGAGAAGGGGAGAAGGGGAGAGAAGAGCGAAGAGCGGAGAGCGGAGAGCGGAGAGAGAAGTGAAGAGTGAAGAGTGAGGGTTTTTTTATACTTTTGATCTGGAGAAACAAATTATCTTTCTACCTGATTCAGTTAATTGACTCAAATTGCCAGGTACGTTCAACAAGCAACCAGCAACAAGCAACCAGCAAAAAGCAACCAGCAAAAAGCAACCAGCAACAAGCAACCAGCAACCAGCAACCAGCAACAAGCAACAAGCAACCAGTAACTCTTAACTTGCAACTTAAATCAATTATTAATGTAATAATATCTATGGCAAAGCGGAAAATTGTAACACTGCCGGGAGATGGCATCGGTAAAATAGTCCTTGCACAGGCGTTAAGGGTTCTCGAAGCGGCCGGCTTCAATGCCGATTTCCTGCATGGCGACATAGGTTGGGAATTCTGGTGCAAGGAAGGTAATCCTTTGCCGCAAAGGACCCTTGACCTGATCGGAGAACATAAAATCGCACTCTTCGGTGCCATAACATCAAAACCCGCCGAGGAAGCAAATGCTGAGATAGATACCGGACTCAGGGACAAAGGATTCAAATACTCCAGTCCGATAGTAGGATTACGGCAGTATTACAACCTCGACATATGCGTAAGACCATGCCGGTCATACAAGGGCAATCCTCTCAATTTCATACGAAGGGGAAAAGGCAGCACAATCGAGGAGCCTCTTGTTGATGTTGTGATCTTTCGTCAGAATACAGAAGGACTCTATTCCGGTGTCGAATGGACAAATCCGCCTCCGCAGGTTTACCAGGCACTGATGACTCATCCGAAATTTGCCCAAAATTATGGGAAGGTACCGCCGGAAGAATTATCAATTTCAACAAGAATTTTCACCAGGAAGGCAACAGAAAGGATCATCACAGCTGCCTTTGAACATGCCGTCAGCTACGGATATAAGTCGGTTACCCTGTGTGAGAAGCCGAATGTAATAAGGGAGACCTCTGGCCTTATGTGGAGGTTGGCGAAGGAGATTCAGAAAAGAGAGTTTCCTGGCATTCAGCTTTACAATACAAATATTGATGCGCAGATGATGTGGCTGACGAAAAACCCCGAGAATTACGGTGTAATTGTTGCCGGGAACATGTTCGGGGATATTGTTTCAGACGCTTTTGCAGGACTGATCGGGGGACTGGGTTTCGCATGCAGTGCCCAGTTCTCGTCGGATGGCATCGCAGTGTTTGAACCAACGCACGGTTCAGCCCCCAAGTATGCAGATTATGATGTTCCCATTGTCAATCCTGTAGCAATGATCGAATCGGCATGCATGATGCTCGATTACATTGGTGAGACTGTTACTGCTTCCACAATAAGGAAAGCGATCGCCTCTGTGATTGAAGAGGGAAGGGTAAAGACCTACGATATGATGAAGCTCCCGGGCAGACCCGACGTGATTCAGAATGGTGCCGCATCGACTATTCAGATGACTGACGCCATCATATCGAAACTATAGTGATTTAAACCAGCATTCAATGAAAGAGGAAATTAGAAAATTGTGGCCCGAGCTGGAATGGATCGGTAACACGGAACTGAGAGAGAAAACAGCCGCAACATGGGAAAAAGCTTTGGAAAGAAGCGTACTTACCGCGGACGACCTTAACCGGATCCCCTTTACATTATTGTGCGGGCCTGATCTGAAAGTAAGCTTCATGGCTCACAAGAGATGTGTTGTGCATATAGCGAAGGAGAGTGGTGAGAAGATCAACTCTTTTTTCAGGGATGATCTGCCGGTCAATATGGATGTGCTTATCTCCGGTGCCATCCTTGCCGATGTTGGCAAATTGCTTGAATATGAGCTGAATGAGGAGGGAAGAGCTGTTCAGGGAAAATACGGGTATTATCTGAGGCATCCTTTTTCGGGTGTCTCCCTGGCAGAGGAGTGCGGTGTGCCGCCGGAGGTGTGTCACATCATTGCCGCCCATGCTCACGAAGGGGAGCTCGTGAAACGCACCACGGAAGCATATATAGTGCACCACGCCGATTTCATGACCTTCCTCCCTTTCAAGAGCAGGCTGATCGTCTGAAAACAGAATCGCGGTTACTTGCCGGTCTCGCCTGATGATGCTACGGGATCAAGCATTGCCTTGCGGACATTTTCCACTCCCATCTTGTTTACTTTCCTGTCGTATGTCATCAGACCGTTGGTCTCTGTCTCCACATCGGTGGTTTGTGTATAGACTGAAGCACTGAGACCATTCTCCCTGACAAACTGATTTACTAGATTGTAGTAGCTTTTATACCTTTCAAGCAGTTGAGCCTCATCATCCATAGTACGGTATCCCCAGTTTTTCTGTTCCCAGGTATGTCCCTGAACGGGTAAGCCGAGGCCGCCGAACTCCCCGAGGACGATAGCCCTGTTCTCCTCAGCCGGCGGAACAACAGGGTCAGGGTAATTATGAACATCATTCATGTCACCCGTTCCGCGGTCGGTCCATCCCGAAGCGCTGTTGACAAGTCTCGTGGGATCATAATCCTTTATCAGATCGGTAATCCTTTCCGTATCGAACTGGCCCCATCCTTCATTGAACGGAACCCAGACAATGATTGAAGGGTTATTGTATTTAGTCTCAATCATCCGTTTGAGCTCATACTCAAATTGCCAGGCCGATTCTTCAGATCTCTCAATATCGGGCATGGTCCTGCGGATATAGCTGTCGCCGCTTGGCATATCCTGCCACACAAGAATACCTAGTTTATCGCACCAATAATAGAAAAGACGGTTTTCAACCTTCACATGTTTCCGCAACATATTGAATCCCATCTTCTTCGTCATCTCAATATCATAAACCATTGCTTCAAGAGAGGGGGGAGTGTAAATCCCGTCGGGCCAGAATCCCTGATCGAGAGGGCCGTTCTGCCAGACGAACCGGTTGTTGAGAAGTAACCGGGTAAAATCATCTCCCTCTTTCCCCAGCGATATCTTCCTTATTCCTGTGTATGAGGAGATATTGTCCAGAACCTTTTTCCCGTCTTTCAGCTCTATCGACAAATCATAGAGAAAAGGATTTTCGGGGGTCCAGAGTACCGGATCATCTACTTTTATCACGATTTCCCGTGCCGGAGTACCGGTTGCAGTGCCGATACTGATGCCATCTTTCTTCAACGCTACCGTTATCTCTTTCCCGTCAGCATTGACGGCTTCGGTTTTTATTGTAACTGTCCCGTTGTCTGCATCGGTTACTATACGGAAAGAAGAGATATATGCATCATTTACCGGTTCTATCCAGACCGTCTGCCAGATGCCTGTAGTCGGAGTGTACCATATGCCCGAAGGCTTGGCAACCTGTTTACCTCGGGGCTGTGTTCCGGTGCTGGTGGGATCCCAGACGCAAACGAGCAGTTCATGAGTTTTTTCTCTGCCCAGCAGTTCTGAAATATCAAAAGAAAACGGATCATAACCACCCCTGTGTATCCCGGCTTCATTCCCGTCGACCCAAACCCTCGTTTCCCAGTCGCATGCTTCAAAATTGAGAAGGATACGTTTCTTTTTCCATGATCCGGGCAGGGAAAATGAGGTTTTGTACCAGAGGCTCTCATTTTCAGTCACCCTTTTCTTCACGCCGGAAAGAGCCGATTCCACCGGGTAGGGTACAAGTATCTCACCGTCCCAGGCATCAGGTCTTGTATCTTTCGTTGTTATTGCATACTGCCACAGACCATTCAGATTGATCCACTCCTTTCTTTCCATCCCTGGTCTCGGATACTCCGGCCACGGCCTGAGAGGATCCACTTGTATGGCCCATTCACTAAGGATTGGATTATCAGCTATCTTCCAGCTGATCTCTTTTTTTTCTGCACAGGAAAAAAGAAGGAAAAATGTGGCGAGAAAAATTGCTTGTTTAATACGTTTCATATCCCGGATAATTTTAGTTTGCGAGTTTAGCCAAGTTTCATTTTTTCAACCTCTTCGATGTTTCGTTCGTTCGAGACGGCCTTGGCATCGGGTGTGTAGAGATACTCAATGAGCTCCTGGTATTTATCCATTATTTTTCCACGGACAATTTTCATTGTGGAGTTCATTAGTCCGTTCTCTTCGGTGAAACCCTGTTCAAGTATTCCGATGGCCACCGGCAGCCATCGTTGAGGGAACATCCGGCTGTATTTGCCGTTTGACCGGTATTCGTTCACTTCATTCTCGAGCAGCATAAGCACCGCTCTCTTACCTTCGTCTGACTGTGCTGTCAGGCTTCTTTCCTCGAGGTAGACCTTAAGGGCATGCTGGTTGGGAACGACGATTGCCACCGTGTATGGTTTCTGGTTATTGTAAAGCATGCACTGATCAATATATTTTGACTGGCCCGCGATGGCCTCCTCGATACCCTCCGGACTGAATTTCTCACCGTCGTCAGCTATCAGGAGGCTTTTGAAACGGCCGAGGACGTAGAGGAAACCATCCGCGCTCATATAACCCATATCGCCGGTGTAGAGCCACCCATCTCTTATCGCCTCTTTTGTGGCTGATTCATTCTTCCAGTATCCGTGCATAACGTTTCCGCCCCTGATAACTATCTCTCCCTTCTGTCCGACCGGCACTTCGTTGCCGTTGTCGTCACAGATCTTAAGATCCATGTTGTTGACCAGGACGCCCGAAGATCCCAGTTTATGGCGGCTTGATGAGTTTGAGGAGATAACGGGAGATGCCTCGGTAAGGCCATAGCCCTGGTACATTGGTATTCCAAGGGCATAAAAGAACCTTTGAAGTTCAAGTTCAAGCAGAGCCCCACCTCCAATAAAATAGTCAAGTTCCCCGCCATATGCTTCGCGTATTTTGCTGAATAAGATATTGTCGTAAAGTTTTAATAAAGGTTCTTTGATCTTCTGCAGCCCCTGGCCTTTGTTCCATCCCTCCTTATTATAGGAATATGATATTTTAAGGGCATGATTGAAAAGCAGTTCTATGATCCTGCCTTTTTCCCTGATCCCCTTTTCTATATTCTTACGGAAATTCTTTGCAATTGCCGGCACACTCATAAGGAGGTTTGGTTTGATCTCCTTCAGGCATACGGGGAGGTTTCTCAGGGTTTCCATTGGTGTCCTGCCTGTTTTTACCGAGGCTATGCTGGCCCCTTTTCCCATAAAGGCAAAAATGCCGCAGGTGTGTCCGAACGAATGATCCCATGGCAGTATAAGCAGGGTTTTGTAGAATGAAGGGATATCCATCAGGCTATATGCCTGGTAGACGTTTGTGACATAGTTCCCATGAGTCAGAATAATACCCTTGGGGTCGGCAGTAGTGCCTGATGTATAACAGATATTGGCAAAATCCGCAGGGGTGATGCTGTTAAATGTTTTTTCAAAGAGGGACATATTTTCAGATGATTCCAGCCACTCCCTTCCTGTTTTCCTCACCTCGTTGAAATGAATCTCGTTGGGCTCATACTCCTCCTGAGTGTCAAAATGGATGATTTTCTCTATTGTGGGGCAACTTCCAATGATGTCGGCAAGCTTCTGAGCCTGAATGCTTGATGTCAGAATCATCTTTGCTTCAGAATGGTTGATCCTGAATTTGATCTCCTCGGGTTGCAGTTTCGATGAGAGTGGCACATTCACGGCACCAGCGTAAAGAATGCCAAGTTCCCCTATGACCCAGCTGTTACGGCCTTCGGATATAAGACAGAGCCTGTCCCCTTTTTTTATTCCCAGTTTAATCAGACCTGCCGAAAACTCACAGACCTGTTTCCTGGTTTCTCTGTAGGTCGTTCCCTCGTACCTGTCGTTTGGTTTCTCCCACAGGTACACGTTGCTGCTGAACTTATCAACACTCTCCTCGAAGAATTGTATCAGGGATTTCATAGGTCAGATTTTTTAAATTTACCGATTTTTCAGCCGAATATACAAAATCCGTCTGATCTTCTAAGATAAGATTACTTTTAATATCATTTGTTTTCCTCCCTTAAAATTGGTATCTTTGATAGTCAGACCATGCCACAGGCTAAAACAGAAACGCTGTAAAATTTATAATTAATTTATTATGAGACATTTACTAGCACTTGTTTTATTATCGATAATTACCCTCCTCCCTTCCTGCAAATTCATAAAGGAAAAAGGATGGTTTGGAGCAGGGAAAAAAGCCAGGCAGTTTGAGATGTTAAAAGCCCGGCAGGACAGTATAAGGGTAACTGATTCCCTGAAAAGAATGGAAAACCGTTTGCGAGCGGTTGAACAGGCAAGAATTGACTCGGTAAGGCTGGCGGAAGAGGAGAAGCAGTCGTGGGAGAACAGGTACAGGTACAACCTGATCGTGGGCAGCTTTATCACGCCTGAATATGCAAGGGACTGGGCTGAAGAATATCTGAAAATGGGATACAGTGAAACGAGGATCATTAAGATGGAAGGGACCGGCTTTGAGCTGGTGTCGGCCGAGGCTCATGTAAATTACAACAGGGCCATTTCACGGCTTCACCAGTACCTCGATACTGTCAATATCGATACCTGGCTGTACATTCTAAGGTAAAAGAATCTGATTAACGGAAAATTGTCTCCCGGCGATCGGGTCCGACGGAGATTAACCTTACGGGGATACCAGTTTCCTTCTCAATAAATTCAATATAGCTTTTAAGGTTACGGGGGAGTGCGTCGAATTTCCTGATTCCGGAAATATCTTCCTGCCATCCGGGCAACTCCTTATACAGAGGTTCAACAAGAGAATTATTATGGAATGGCAGTTCAGCGGACAACTCCCCGTCGACCTTATAAGCAGTGCAAACCTTTATTGTACCGAAGCCTGACAATACATCGGGTTTGGTCATGAAAAGCTGTGTAACTCCGTTTATCATTATGGCAAATTTCAGGGCAGGGAGATCGAGCCAGCCGCATCTTCTCGGCCGCCCTGTGGTGGATCCGAACTCGCAGCCCTTTTTCCGCAGCATTTCACCGGTCTCGTCTGTCAGTTCGGTAGGGAAGGGGCCGCTTCCGACCCTGGTGCAGTAGGCCTTGAATATTCCAAATACTTCACCGGTCTTTCGCGGAGGTACCCCGAGTCCGGTACAGGCTCCGGCACTTATTGTATTTGAAGAGGTAACATACGGGTATGAACCGAAATCAAGGTCAAGAAGTGTTCCCTGGGCACCTTCGGCAAGTATCTTTTTGCCCTCGCTTATATGTCTGTTGATAAGGTACTCGGTGTTTATTATCCTGAATTTTTTCAGCATCGCGATCCCTTCAAACCAGCCTGCCTCATATTCCCTGAGATTGAAAGCGAACGAATAATTGCCAAGAATTTTCAGGTGATCCCTGACATGTTCTTCGTACATCTTCCTGAAATCGTCATGCAGTATATCACCTGCCCTCAGTCCGTTGCGGGCTGATTTATCTGTGTAGGCAGGTCCTATGCCCTTTAGTGTCGATCCTATTTTAAGGTTGCCCTTATGATTCTCGTACGCAGTGTCAAGTATCCTGTGGGTGGGCAGAATAAGGTTTGCCCTGGTTGAGATAATAAGTCTTTGTGCCAGCTCTTCCACTGGTGGCCCCAGCTCTTCAATCTCCCTCCTGAATACAGCAGGGTCGAGAACAACACCGTTGCCAATGATATTCAGTTTATCGGGATGAAAGATGCCTGAAGGTATCAGATGCAGGATGTGCTTGACATTATTGAATTCAAGGGAGTGTCCGGCATTGGGACCGCCCTGGAAACGGGCTATGACATCATAATCAGGGCTCAGTGCGTCCACAATCTTCCCCTTACCCTCATCGCCCCATTGGAGGCCTAATAGTATGTCCATGCTCATAAGGCAGAAATATCAGCTTGTTAAATCAGATTACAAGTTACAAAATAAAATTACCGGACATAACGTTGATAATAGATTGTTGATAACTGGCAGAGAATGGCACTATTTGTGAATAAAGGATTTTGTTTGTTAATAAATTGAGGATTCCGGCTTTTATCTATAAAGTAAATTTGAATTTATTTAAAAGATCATCAACTATGAAAAAGACATCTCTGTTAATCATTATCGGACTCGCGCTGATGCTGACGGCTGTCCCGGTTTCAGCACAGGGAACCGGAGGGGAAAAAGAGTATAGATTTACGATTAAGACCAATCCCCTGGCAGCTCTCGGCGGTCCTTTCTGGGTAGTCGTAATTCCTGTAACCGGTGAATATAAGGTACTTTTCGAGGCTGCTGTTGCCGAAAAGTCCTCAGTTCAGGTAGGAGTAAGTTATATCGGTCCGAGTATCCTGCTCAATCTTGATGAACTTACCGGCGACGAGGGCGAGATATCCGGCTTAAAAACGAGTGGTTATAGAGGACAGGGAATGTTCAGGTATTTTATAAGCCGTGATCTGCCGGCCCCTGAGGGGTTTTATCTCGGGCCTCACGTTTCATATGCAACTGCTACTATCAAGAGCAAGGATAATGCGGAGGACAATATCAAGGCATCCAAGGTCAACCTGAATGCGGTTGTAGGCTATCAGCTTATAACATCAGGTGGGTTTACACTCGATATTTTTACTGGAATGGGCTTTGTATCAAGGAAATGGGATATTTCAGGATCTGATTTTGATAACGACATGTTCAAGAACAGGACCAGTGTTACAATTCCTTTTGGCTTCTCTTTCGGTTACGCTTTCTGACAGGAGGCAGCGTTATTCATTATTCTTAGGCTCCTTTACAGATCCATAAATATATAAGGAGTGGTGTGCGGGTACAAAATTGTGCAGGTCGCAGGCTGTACGAATGATCTCCTGTATCCTTGGATCGCAGAACTCAAAAACCTCTCCTGATTCAATATCGACAAGGTGGTCGTGCTGACTGCACTGGTAGGCTTTCTCAAATTGCCCAGTGTTTTTGCCAAACTGATGTCTGACAGCAAGACCGCAATTCAGCAAAAGATCAATGGTATTGTAGAGCGTTGCCCGGCTGACCCTGTAGTTGTTATTCTTCATCATGACAAAGAGTGATTCAATGTCGAAGTGTCCCTCGTGTGAGTATATCTCATCAAGAATTGCAAACCTTTCCGGAGTCTTCCGGTGTCCGTTTTTCTCAAGGTACTCAGCGAATATTTTCCTGACAGTATCTTTTGTTTTATTGGTATTCATATCCGGACTAATTTTTGATCAGAACAAAAATATCTCTTTTTCAGGATAAAGTGGAGTGAGTTACAAAACTACTCTGAGAAATCTTCCACTCTGCTGACGTTTTCAATACCCTTGATATTCGATATTTTAAGTATCAGATTATTGAGGTCCTTGGTATGATGTACGTAAAGATCTATGGTGCCTTCGAAGATCCCGTTCCGGACACTTATATTTATGTTGGTCATATTTACTTTCAGCTCTGATGAAATTATATTTGTGATTTCATTAACGAGACCGATCCTGTCCACTCCGCTCATCGTTATCCTTGCGATGAAGGAGACCAGTTTGTGGATGGCCCATTTGACTGCGATTACCCGGTTGCCCTCATTTGACATGATCCTTATGGCTACGGGGCATTTGGGCTTATGGATTATGATTGCGCCCTCAGGAGAGCGGTATCCGATCACCTCATCGCCCGGTATGGGATTACAGCATTTTGCAATTTCGTAGGATTGTTCAGCATTTTCTATATTTTCCCGGAGAAGGAAGGGGATGCTGGCATCAATCCTTTCTGATAATACCACTTCTTCCTTCTTCTCTTTTTTTGATCCGAGAAACTTGAGTTCCCAGTATTTGATAACATTCCTTGAAGGGCTCTTTCTTAATATCTTCTTAAGATTATCAAGGTTTATTATTCCCAGTTCAACACCTGAATAGAGCTCATCCTTATTAAGCACGTCGTATGAAAGCATAAGCTTTTTAAGGACTTCGGAGTTTGGCGATTCACCCACTTCATTCAGTTTTGCTTCGAGTATTTCCATGCCTTTCTGAATCCTGTTCTTCGATTCAGCCCGCAGGGTATTCTTTATGGCTTCCTTGGCTTTTGAGGTGCTTACGAATGAAAGCCACTCCTTATCCGGTTTAGCGATATCCGATGTGATTATTTCGACCTGGTCGCCACTCATTAAAGTGGCATTGATGGGATTGAGTTTATAATTAATCTTTGCCCCGATAGCTTTATTGCCTACTTCAGTGTGTATCTCGTAGGCAAAGTCAAGGGCAGAGGCGCCTTTGGGAAGGCTTATGAGGGTCCCCTTCGGCGTAAAGACCATGATCTCGGATGAGAAGAGATTCATTTTGAATTCATCGAGGAATTCGATGGGATCTTCGAGGGGATTCTCCAGCATATGCCTGATCCTTTTGATCCATTTATCCAGTTCGCTCTCCTGTGAATCATCGCCCTTGTATTTCCAGTGGGCGGCATACCCTCGTTCAGCAATCTCATCCATCCTCTTGCTTCTGATCTGAACCTCCACCCACTTCCCCTCGGGTCCCATTACAGTCAGATGAAGTGCTTCATATCCGTTTGACTTTGGCCTGCTTACCCAGTCGCGAAGCCTGTCGGGTTTCGGCAGATATGAGTCTGTTATAATTGAATAAATATTCCAGCAGGTTGTTTTTTCGGGGACGCCCGGAACAGGATCGAATACGATCCTCACTGCAAGAACATCATAGACCTCTTCAAAAGGAACGTTCTTTGACTGCATTTTCTTCCAGATCGAAAAGATCGACTTCGGTCGTCCGCTGATATCAAAAACAAGCCCAGATTGAGAGAGCTTGTCGATTATGGGTAGAGAAAACCTGTTGATGAGGGCAAGGTATTTTTTTTCGCTGTGTTTCAGTTTGGAGGCAATCTCTTCGTATATCGTTGGTTGCCTGAACCTGAAGCTGAGATCTTCCAGTTCGCTCTTTATTGCATATAATCCGAGCCTGTTGGCAAGAGGGGCATAGAGGAAAATTGTTTCTCCGGCGATCTTCAGCCTCTTGTTCTCGGGCATGGAGTCGAGCGTCCTCATGTTGTGCAGCCTGTCAGCAATTTTGATGAGGATCACCCTCAGGTCGTCGGAAAGGGTTAGCAGCATCTTCCTGAAATTCTCTGCCTGCATCGAAGAGGATGTCTCTTTGTTATAGGTCCCGGAGATCTTCGTAAGCCCGTCAATAATGGAGGTTATTTTGGGTCCGAAATCCCTCTCGGCATCCTCGAGTGAGTACTCCGTATCCTCAACAACATCATGAAGAAGGGATGCCGCAATCGATCTTGCCCCCAGACCGATTTCCTGGTTGACTATCCTGGCTACGGAAATGGGATGAAGGACATAGGGCTCACCGGATTTCCGGCGCATGTTCAGGTGCGCCTCGTTAGCTATCCTGAATGCTCTGTCAATCAGTTCCCTGTCTCCCGGTTTATTGCATCTGTGAAGATTGTTGACCAGCGAATTGTATTCAGACTGAATTAGCTCAAAATCTTCTTCATCAAAAAAATCCTTCTTCCCCATATAATGCCTCGGCATTTTAAAGTCTGATACAAAGATAAATTTATTAGGTTAATATTGTAGCTGTGGGGAGTGCTGAGGCAACTGAATTATCAACGGTTTTTGAATATCGTTACGTTCCCTGTCCTTGAAACTGGTTTGCCCGAAGGAGTCGTAACTTTCAGGAACCAGAGATAGACTCCCTGCGGCAAAGGATTCCCTCCTTTTGATCCGTCCCATGATTCGTTATGATCGGACGATTCGAAAACAACTCTGCCGGCTTTGTCGCTTATAGTCAGGTGATATGCCGGGGGCGTGAATGAAAGTACAGGCCTGAACAAGTCGTTGATCCCGTCGCCGTCGGGAGTAAAAACATTCGGAACAGCAATATTTTCAGTCACTTCTGTGCAGATGTAGTTCGACATGCTGATCCCGTTTATCAGATAGGGATTTGATGATTCCTGTGCAGAAACAGCGAAACAGATTTCCGGTCCGGTAACCTCATACATCAGATCGGAATACCGGATCGTAATAGAAGTATCAGGGGGAAAAATTGTTGCTTTTTCGGTAAAGCCATTTCCGGTATTGACCAGAAGAGTGTATCCGGAGATTGCCCCCATCCATTTTCTGTATGAGTTCCACGTCAGTCTTATATCATTTCCCGACCTCTGAAGATCCAGAACGATACTGGATGCCGTATTTGATGTCACAAGGGCGTTACCGCAATTATTCACTGCCGAAAGCCGGTAAGTGTTGATAATTCCCAGGTCAGGCTGAGTATCGGTATATCTTACCATTCCGTTATCGGACGATAAACGGGCAATCTGCCGGAAGCCTCCTGACTGTGCACCATCTTTTTCCAGGTCAAAAAGCGTTATTTCTGATAACGGATCGATCGTAAATGAAAGCTCAATGTTATTCCCGCCGGTTACACTCGCAAAATCGGCATTTATCCACCGGGGAGGCCTTTGCATCCTTGTGTTTATGCATGTCCTGTTCGAAACGGATGTCCGGTCAATTCCATCCAGTATGGCTTCCACCAGAAAACAATAGTCTGAATCGAAAACGAAATCATCAATAGTCAGCTGAAGAACATCCGGCGCTGTAGTTCCTGCCTCGGAATAACCTCCTCCCCCGACTGATAAAAGTATCCGGTATCCGGTGACTGCGTACGGAAAAGAAGGATAGTTGTTCCAGTTTAACTGAATCTTTCCTGAACAGGTGTCAATCCGTGCAGAGGCAAACATCGTGCTGATCACATTTGACAAAGGGCTGATGTTAAGGGAATGGTCGAAAGCTGCCACAACGTACGACTCCCTGAAAAAGGATGCACCGGAACCATAATGTATAAAGACATCAGCCAGGGGGTTTTTCAGCGTATCGATGGCATAACCCTCCCCGTTCCTGAAGGAATAAACAACATATCCGGCAACATCTGGAGAGGGGCTTAATTCCCATCTCAGCTCAGGATTGCCTGTTGGCTGAACAACAGAGACCAGCATCAGAACAGGGGAGAGGGGAGGCTCCCGGTCAGTCTGACCTGAAAGGGGAAAGCTGACTCCGGCCTGAAGCAAGATCAAAACAAGCAGGAGATAAATTCTCATAGCGGACCTGCAATAATTTCATTAAGTGCTTCCGTCTTGTAATACGTTCGGGCGAGCTCAATTATTTCATCGGGGCTGATGGTTTTTATCTTTTCTGCAAACCTGTGGTAATAGCTGTTATCAAGTCCGAACTGCCAGACAGCCCTGAAACTTTCTGCAAGGGCAAAGGGTCCGTCAAACATTCTTATCATCTGCCCGAGCATATAATTCCTTACGGCTCTGAGTTCATCCGGTTCCACAGGTTTTGTATGAAGAAGGGAGATCTCCCTGTATATCTCGTCGACGGCACTATGGGTATTCCCGCTGCCTGTTTCAGTTGAAATAATAGTAAAACCCGAAAGGTCAAGCGAGGAGAGAACAGAATGAATACCATAAGTGAATCCCTTTTCCTCCCTGAGGTTTTTCATTAATCTTGAACCGAAATATCCACCCAGGATGGTGTTCACGATCTTCAATGCCGGGTAATCCGGATGGCGCTTGCTGATCGAAGGGGAGCCGATCCTGATGGCTGATTGTATTGCTCCGGGTTTGGTCAGCCCTGACTTCTTTCCTGCTGACCCGCTCAGGTATGCCACCGATCCTTCAATATAAACGTTCCCGGCCTGAAGGTCTCCGAAACAGTTTTCAAGAACCTGTGGGATTTTATCTGAGATCTTTCCGGAGATTATGACAGTCAGATTCCCGGGGCTGTAATACTTCAGATGAAAATCCTTAAGGAGTCCGGGCGTAATGTTGCCAAAATCAGATTCGTCTGCCTGCCTGCCATAGGGATGCGTTTTTCCGAAGAGAGATTCGAAAAACATTTCTGTAGCAAGGTTCTGAACCTTTTCCCTGTTAATCCTGTACCACTGAAGCCTTTTTTTAATCAGGTTTTCCAGTTCCCTGGCAGGGAACAGCGGACAGAAAAGGATCTCGCGGGCCAGTTCCATGATTTTTCTGAAATGCCTGCTCAAGGCATAGATAGTCAGCCCTGCCAGATCCTTCTCGCATGTAAGATTAATGAATGCCCCGTAATAATCGAGTTTTTTGCTCATTTCCTCTGAAGTGTATCTGGCGGAGCCTTCAGTGAGCATCATATTTACTGAAGAGGAGAGAAGAGGGAGATCCTCCTGTATCTGTCCGGCTTTGAAAATAAAATCAACCCGTATTATATCCTCGGTGTCGGAAGAGATAATGTGTACAGGAACTCCGTTCCTGAGGATATAGAGATCAGGCAGAGGGATTAACCCTGGCTCAACCGGCATAACCTGCGGTTCATTGCTTTGCAGATGATTCATTATCAGGTTTATATGGTTGACTGGTAGTAAATTGTACTGCAATTTGACGTGGCAAGGTGCTTACGGGCAGAATCAGTTATTCTGCTCTGACCTACTTCCCTGTACGATTCAACTTCTCTGTTTATCCGGCCGGCATCGCCCAGAAGTTCGTAAAATGAGAGGCTCATTGCTTTATTGAGTATTGAGGTGTTTGACAGAAGAGTGGATGACTCAAACCTGTTTTTTACCTTATTGATTTCAGAAATGGTTACCGGTTTATTTTTCAGTTCATCAATCACTTCATTTACAGCCTTGTCTGCGGCTTCCGGATCAACGCCTTTCATTAGTTTGCCGGTGAGGATAGCCAGCCCGGGGTCCAGGTCGGATGTGATCCATGCATTTATTTCACTGAAGATATTTTTCTTCCTGACAAGCCTGGTATATAAACGACCCGATTCACCACCCGATAGTATGTCAGTAACAAGATCAAGTGCATGAAAATCATCGTGATCCCTTTTGCAGATATGCCAGGCTTTATAGAGGGCATCGGAAGGCACATCTCTCTTCAGGATAATTATTCTCTCTTCGGTCTGCTCCGGTTCGGTCGGGATGGCCACCTCACGGGCAGGATTGCCTTTTACCGGCCCAAACCATTTTACAGAAAGGTCCCGGGCAATATCGGGTGAGATATTTCCGGTGAGTGAAAGAATGGCATTTCCGGGAGAGTAGTGAGAAGAGTAAAACTTTTTGACATCTTCAAGTCTGACGCTTTCTATATGAGAAATATCCATACCAATTGTCGGCCACCGGTAAGGGTGCACCTTATATGCCAGTGGCCTGAGTTTCAGCATTGCATCACCGTAGGGTTGATTAAGATACCTCTGCTTGAACTCCTCAATGACAACACTTTTCTGAATATCCAGGGTTTCCTGTGTCAGATTCAATCCGGTCATCCTGTCTGATTCGAGCCAGAAGGCAGTCTCTAAATTATTTGCAGGAATAGTTATATAATAATCGGTAATGTCGTTGTTTGTGAATGCATTGTTCTCTCCGCCGGCAATCTGTAGTGGAACGTCAAACTCAGGGACATCAGCTGATCCTCCGAACATAAGGTGCTCCAACAGGTGAGCCAGACCTGTCATTTCCTGACCTTCATGCCTGGAGCCGACATTATAGAGCAGATTCATTGCAACCAGCGGAGTTGACCTGTCCTCGTGCACAATAACCCTGAGCCCGTTTTCAAGTGTGAAACGATCGAATTTTACCATTCATATCAGGAAAAAGTGAGCAATTGACAAACTTAATTAAAAAACAGAGACGCTTCAGGATTGTTTCTATATTTGCATAATAATGCCTGGCAGTAAGTTTTTCAGATGGATAGGTAAAATCCGCCTGGTTGATATTGACCAGGTAAAACTATTGTATTTTCTGAGCCTTCTTGTAGGTTTACTGAGTGCGCTGGCTGCAGTTATTCTCAAAAACACAATCCATTATACGCATAAACTGCTGACTGAAGGTTTCACTCCGGGATCAGGCAGTTTCCTCTATCTTGCCTACCCGCTTGCAGGGATGCTGATTACACTGTTGTTCGTAACTTTCATAGTACGTGATAATATCGGGCATGGCATCAGCCGGGTACTTTACGCCATTTCGAAGAAAAAAAGCCTTCTGAAGCCACATAATACCTGGTCATCAATTGTGGCAACCACTATCACGATCGGATTTGGGGGCTCTGTGGGGGCTGAAGCACCTATTGTCCTTACCGGATCATCCATCGGTTCGGTGGTGGGCAGGTTTTTCAAAATGAATTACAGGAATATAACACTTCTGATAGGATGCGGGGCAGCAGGTGCAGTATCGGGAATTTTCAAGGCACCCATTGCCGGGATTGTTTTTACCCTGGAGATACTGATGCTTGACCTGACCCTCTCATCAATAGTCCCGTTGCTGATTGCATCAGTTACTGCGGCAACTGTTGCCTGGTTCCTGATGGGTGACGAAGTCCTGTTCACCTTTGCCATAACCGAAGCCTATAATTTAAGCAACATTCCCTGGTATTTGCTGCTTGGAGTGGTTGCCGGACTTATATCCCTCTATTTCTCGCGAATGACACTATTCCTGGAAAATCAGTACGAAAGGATAAGGAATATTTACATCAGGCTTCTTGTGGGGGGTACCATACTCGGCGCTTTTATTTTTCTGTTCCCCCCATTTTTCGGGGAGGGTTATGACACAATAATGGCGCTTCTCAGGGGAGATACAGAAGCGGTAACAGGAAATAGTATTTTTCAGAATCTGACAGATAATTACCTGATATTCATATTGTTTCTGTTCTGCCTGATCATGCTTAAAGTTGTGGCAAGCAGTTCCACCAATGGTGCCGGCGGAGTAGGAGGTATTTTTGCCCCCACCCTCTTTATCGGAGGATTGACCGGGTACCTGATATCAAGTCTGTTAAACACCTATCTGAACGTTGGTATCCCCGACAACAGGTTCGTTCTTGCGGGAATGGCCGGACTGATGGCCGGGGTTATGCATGCACCCCTGACGGCCATCTTCCTGATTGCTGAAATTACCGAAGGCTATGCTCTGCTGATACCGCTTATTATAACCTCGACAACTGCATTTATTACAACCAGGAGCTTTGAGCGTCATTCAATTTACCATGTTCAGCTAGCAAAAAAGGGTGAACTGATAACTCACGATAAGGATAAAGCTGTCCTGACTCTAATGGACTGGCGGAAAGAGATCGAGACGGATCTCCTCAAAATAAAGCCGGGTGATACCCTGGGCGATCTTATCGGCCTTATTTCAAAATCAAAGCGCAACATCTTTCCGGTGGTCGATGAGTACAATATACTTGAAGGTATCGTTTCACTCGACGATGTCAGGGAGATAATGTTCAATAACGAATTATACGATACGGTTCACGTCAGGGATCTGATGACGATTCCTCCTTCGTATATAGATAAAAAGGAGAATATTGAAACGGTAATGGAAACCTTCAGGAAGACTGGTGCATGGAACCTGCCGGTGCTAGATAACGGGCTCTATGTCGGATTCCTCTCGAAATCGAGGATTTACAGTACCTACAGAGAGCTTCTTGTGCAGTTTACCGAAGAATAATCTCCTGTTCCGATTTGCGGAACTGCATCGNNCTCTCCCTTTCTTTCCTTCCGTCTTATATATAGCTCAGGGCTCAGAGCGCAGAGCTCAGGGTAAGAATGCTTTTTTCGGACTTCTGACTTCGGACTTCGGTCTTCTTTTCATTTCCCTTCCTTAGCTACCATTATTTAATTTATTAGTTTATATTTGTATAAGAGGCCAAATTAGAACCTATTCTGATATCATTTTTTATATCATAAAATAACTACGACGAATAATATGAAAAGGGATACTTTGATTTTCGACCTGATTGAGCAGGAACGCCAGCGTCAGTTGAACGGGATTGAGCTTATTGCTTCGGAGAATTTTGTCAGCCTGCAGGTTCTTGAAGCGATGGGATCGGTGATGACAAATAAATATGCAGAAGGGTATCCGGGAGCCAGGTATTACGGCGGTTGTGAGATCGTTGACCAGTCGGAGCAGATAGCCATCGACCGGCTTAAACAGTTGTTCGATGCAGAGTACGCCAATGTACAGCCCCATTCGGGAGCCCAGGCCAATATGGCTGTTTTCCTTACAGTTCTTAAACCCGGAGATACCTTTATGGGTCTTGATCTTGCCCACGGCGGCCATTTGTCGCACGGTTCGCCGGTCAACTCTTCAGGCATCCTTTACAGGCCCGTTTCATACGGCGTGAAGGAAGAGACAGGTATGGTTGACTACGATGCGATGGAAGATATTGCCCTGAAGGAGAAGCCTAAAATGATAATAGGGGGGGCCTCTGCATATTCGAGGGAGTGGGATTATGAGAGGATGAGGGCCATTGCTGACAGGATAGGAGCTATCCTTTTTGTTGATATGGCACATCCTGCCGGCCTTATTGCTGCAGGATTGCTTAAAAATCCGCTGAAGCATGCACATATTGTTACTTCAACAACACATAAGACCCTGAGAGGGCCGCGGGGAGGCATAATACTGATGGGCACGGACTTTGTCAATCCCTGGGGCATTACTACCGCAAAGGGTGAAGTGAGGATGATGTCATCGCTCCTTAATTCAGCTGTTTTTCCCGGTATACAGGGAGGGCCCCTGGAACACGTCATTGCATCGAAAGCTGTCTCTTTCGGAGAAGCACTCGATCCGAAATTCAGGGAGTACCAGGTGCAGGTTAAGAAGAATGCGGCTGTGATGGCGGAAGCATTTATCGCAAAGGGATACAAGGTGATATCGGATGGAACAGATAACCATCTTTTGCTTATCGACCTCAGGACAAAATTCCCGGATATTTCCGGCAAGAAGGTTGAGAACCGCCTGGTTCTGGCACATATAACCGTTAACAAGAACATGGTCCCCTTCGACACCCGTTCACCCTTCCTGACATCCGGGCTGAGGGTTGGAACACCTGCTATAACCACCAGGGGAATGAAAGAGGAGCATATGCGTATTATTGTTGACCTGATTGATGAAGTTATTTCAGACATTGACGACGAAGCCACTCTCTCAAGGGTTGGAAATATAGTAACTGAATTGATGAAACCGTTTCCTCTGTTCGCAGAGTAAGTATCTGTAATATTGTTCTATATAAGAAATCACCTGAAAAACATACCAGATGGACAAAAAGAAGCTGATATTTATCGTAGATGACGATCCTTTTATTAATGGTCTTATTACCAAGCGTTTAGAATCGGAAGGCTATGCAATAGAAGCGTTCTGTTATGGTGAAGATTGTCTCGATGTCCTGAATAATGGTCCTGACCTTATTATTCTTGATTATTTTTTTCTCAAGGAGGGGCACAATGTCATGGACGGGATTGAAATTTTCAACAGGGTAAAGGATCTCATGCCTGACACGCCCGTCATAGTGCTTTCAGCCCAGGAAAAGGGGGAGGTGTTGCTTGAGTTCGCAAGGAAAGGCATCGATGATTATGTGATCAAGGATGTGAACCTTGTGGAAAATCTTTCTGCAGCAATAAAGAATGTTTTTGAACGGGTTAACTGATCACTATTTCAGGATAAAGTTATAAGTAATTGTCCCTTTCTGGATAAGGGGTGCATCGGGTTTCTGGTCGAATCTGGCCTTCATGGCAGCCTCCCTGGCAACCTTTAAGAGATTCTCATCGAGTGTCGTCGATCCCTTGAATCCTGGTGTTGCCTGGGTTACCCTACCCTCGCGGTCGACACTTACCTCCACCACAACCCTGCCCTCTACCTGGTATTCATATCTGGGAGCAGGAAGCGACTGGAAGCCTCTTCCCCCGAGATCGTATGAGATTCCCTTGTCACCAAGGCCGCTACCGTCGCCCCGTACCTTAGAATCGACTGATCCGGTCGGAACGCCCTGGTTTCCTGCTCCTCCGGCAGTTCCTTCGCCTGTTGATGTTGTTCCGGCATTCTTTGAAGATGCAAGTGCATCCCTGGTACGGTTCATTATATCTGCCTGTCGTTTCTGTTCCGCCTCGATCCTTTTTCTTTCTGCTTCCTCCAGCTCCTTCTTTTTTCTCTCAGCCTCGATCTGTTCCCTTGCTATGCGGTCAGCTTCAATCTTTTCGAGCCTCCTCTTTTCAACTGCGGGGTCAACTTTCTTAATTTCCGGAGCCTCTTCGGTATTCTGGGTAAGAAGTGCTTTTTCAGGAGGGGCAGGCTGAACTGCCTGGGGCTGGGGAACAGATGCCTCCTCCTGCACCGGAGGTGCGGATGGCTCTATCAACCCTGATCCGGTCAGATCGGTCCCGAAATTCACTATAATGCCTTCCTCATACTCTGGGGGCGGAGGGGGGGTGAACCCGAAAATCAGCAACAGGGCAAGGGCCACCGAATGGATTATCGCCGTGCCAGCCAGTCCCTTCCTGCGTTCGGAAGGGAACCTGTGCAGATCGTTATTTAGGAGAGGTCGCAATTATTAATCTATAGTTGTTTGCCTGTGCAATGTTCATTACCATAACAGCATTCTCAAATGGAACGCTCCTGTCAACATGAAGCGCGATATATGTATCGGGGTTTGCTCCAAGCTTCTGTTTAAGCACAGCCTCCAGCTCGTCGATACTGACCGGCTGTTGTTCCACATAAAACTTCAGGTCGCGAGTAATGGAAACAGTAGTCTGTGGTTTTGCCGATGTCTGTGTGCTGCCTTTAGGCAATACCAGTTTAAGCGCTGTAGGATGAACCAGTGTCGATGTCAGCATGAAAAATATAAGAAGGTTGAAAACCACATCAGTCATGCCGGTCGAACTGAAGCTTACACTAACCCTGTTTCTTTTGGAAATAGCCATCTTAACGTTCAGTTTTTATTGGTTCATTTAAAATATCCATAAATTCCGTGAGTGCAGCCTCGAGGTTAAAGACCACCCTTTCAACCCTGACGACGAGAGTATTATATGCAAAAAAACCTAAAATTCCGACTATAAGGCCGGCCACCGTTGTAATGAGTGCTGTATATATACCATCTGAAAGCAAAGAGACTTCGATGTTATTGCCTGCCTGTGACATTGCGTAGAAGGAGCGCACCATGCCAATAACTGTTCCAAGGAACCCAAGCATAGGTGTGGCTCCGGCAATTGTTGCCAGGGTCGGAAACCCTTTCTCAAGCTTTGATATTTCAAGTTTCCCGGTATTTTCAATTGCGGTGCTGATATCATGAAGTGGTCTTCCAAGGCGGTTAATTCCTCTTTCAATCATCCGGGCCGAGGGGCTGTCGGTTGATTTGCACAGAGCCATTGCTGCCTCGATCTTTCCATCGTGGATATAATCCTTGATCCTGTTCATGAAATTCTGATCATCTTTTGTGGCTTTTCTTATGACATAAAACCTTTCAATAAAAACATACGCTGCAACGAACGACAACAGCACAATCGGAATCATAACCCACCCCCCCTTTATCGCCAGGTCGAGAAGTGTCAGTTTCATTGCACTTGTTGTTTCAGCAGCACCGGGTATTTCCTGCATTGAGAGCTGTAAGAATGTCATGTCGGGTATCTTTTAATTTTTAATAAGTTAATATACACATCATCACGGGTGTCATTTTTCACGTGCGAAGTTATTAAAAAACGTAATTATGACCTGTTCTATTATCCCGGGTTAATAACAATGATAAATTATTTATTAACTGTTTCTTACTCAATCCTGAAAAGTCAGGAAAGACTATTGGACCGGGATCGTTGGTTCCTCCTCCCGCTTCATTTCAGATTTATCTTTTTTCCTGAAAAGATCGGAGAATTTATTGAAGTCCTGCTTGACAAAGAATCCGACGCCCTGGGTGTAAGACGGAAACGGTTTCCCGGTATAGGGATTATTGAATCTGTTAAAAACCCTGAAGCGGAACCTTTCAGTCAGTTTGTATTCCAGGTCAAAATCTCCGGTCAGGTGATTTCCCTGGCCTGGATTGTTTTCTGCTCCCCTTACATCGAAATTACTGTTGATAATTACCCTGTCGTTCAGAAGCTGGGTGGAGAGGGCAACCTGAAGTTCCTGGGAATTGATATCCTTGTAGCCAGGCCTGTAATTGAAACCGATATCAAAATCCTTGCTTATCTGAGAAAGCCAGTTACTGACCTGGTTAAAGAGCATTTCGGTAGTTGTCACTGCCATTGCTGAAGTTCCTGACACTGCCGTGCTGGTGGAAGTTCCTGAGGTTCCCGGTGAACCTGCAGCATAGAAGCTGTTCATAACCAGCAGGTAGAGAAATTGGCGGCTAAGTTCCTCCTCGGTGGTGATAACATTTCTCAGGATTGTTCTGGTCTCTTCGTCAGCGATAGGCAGATAAATATCAAAACCAACTACCGGATTAAAGAGTTTTCCTGATAATTTCAGGTGGCATTCGACAGGGATTCTTTCAGTAAACCGCTCATCGTTAAGTATTTCAAACAACCTGGCTCTTAATTTGTAGATTGCCTTGATATCGATATCCGCATCCTCAATCCCTCCCTTAAAAGAGATCCTCCCGCCGTTTTCCACACTGAACGACTTGTTAAGTATATTTCCCAGGGTAAAAAGGTAATCACCATCTTCAATTATGTAATCACCAACAATCCCGAACTCTCCTGCAGGGTTGTAGGTTAAATTCAGGTTACCTGATCCGTGAGCCTTCATCACGTCACCGGCTTTCAGGTCAAGGATGATCTGCAGTTCGGCTTCAGGTGTCGCTTCAAGATCAAGGTTGATATCAAGTTTTGTCTGTACCGGTGGCACAACAGGTTTCGCCAATTTTTCATTGTCCGGGGTCCGGGCCGTGTCGGGCGTTATGAAGTTGATGTACGGATATTCCGAGACGGAGAGTCCTGTATTAAGTGAAATAAAAAACCGGGTACTGCTGGCTGTGCGGGCTGAGATATTGAATGAGATCAGGTCGGGCCCGCTCTTAATTGTGGTTATTCCCGTGGCGTAGGCAGTTCCGTAGAATAGCTCATTGTCTTTGGGCCTGGTGTTAAGGACCTGGGTCTCTTTCATGTTAATGATCAGATCCGCAGCAAAATCGTTGAAATGTTTATGAGTGACTGTCCCGGCAAGAGTAGCTATGTTGCCCCTGTCGTCGGTCAGCCTGATATTATTGAATCTTATTCCCGATTTATCGAACCTGATAGTATCATTAAGCCTGTATCTTGTCTGAAGGTAATCAATCCTTAACGATGCATTTTCTGCCATTACAGCCCCTGTCAGGATCAGTCCGTTCAGTTCGCCCGAGAGTTTCAGCCTTCCGGAGGCATATCCGCTTATGTCTGATGCAAAGGAGCTCAGCAACGGATTTAAAGCGTCTACCGGGAGTCTTTCAGCTTCAATGCCAAGGTCAATTTTCTTCGACTCAGGATCATATACACCGCCTATATTGAACATCTGCCTTCCCCGCAGATTATTTCTCACCTCAATATCCGCGACTTTACTTATATTGTTCCAGGCTGAGGCGATAAAGATATTACCGTATTCACTGCCCAGGATCGCAAAATCTTCAATGGTGATATTACTCTCGACCATAGGATTCCTGTACATATTAGTCAGCAGGATCTTACCACCTGCTATTCCTTTCAGGTCGAGCGGCAGGTCGGTTTCCTTCGGGGTTTTGTTTCCGATGTTGTTCAGGGGTCCGAGATCGAGACCTTTAAACTCAAATGAAAGTGTGTCTGAAGGATCTTCCGACAAGGCTCCGCTGACCAGGTAGAAATTTTCATTGTTATTGATATAAAGGCGGCTAACCTTCACGGCATTGGAATCGATAACAATAGCTGATCCGTTGATCTTCCACAGGTCGTTACCGGTATAGATTTCAGATGGCTCGATATTTATGCTGAGAATTGCCCGCTTATGCAGAACTTCTGGTTTTTTTACGGAACCAAAAACACGGAAATCGCCTTTGTTAAGGATTTTTTCCTTGTTATCCCATTTGATGGAAAAATTGAAACTGTCAGGCCTGGTATCCAGATCGACTGTAATTTCCTTCAGCTCAGTTTGAAGGGGAAGAAGCAGTGATGAGCTCCTGAGATCACCTGAAAGAGTCTCTCCAGTAACTTTTACCTCTATGGCTAAGTCCCTGAATTCATTGTTCTTAACACTTAGCAGCTTTGATTTACCTTCGATCGCAATGAGATCACCTGAATTGACGATGCCTTTTAGATAGCTTTTGTCAGCCAGCAGTATACCCGTCCTGAAGAATTTGTTGATCTCATCAGTGTCCTTGAAATCAATATTAAAATTGAAATTATTGGTTCCCGGATCCTTCACCCCTTCTTCAGCAGGGAATTGAGAAGGCATGAGCCTGGAAAGCGTCTGTTTCAGGAGTGTTCCGATTGTGGCGAAGTTATAATATCCCTTTATGTCGGCATTTACAAAATCGGTGCGGAGTCTGATAACCGGGGTGTTTTCGTCTGTATATGCCCTTACTGAAAAATCATAAAGTTCGAGCCTGTTACTGAATTTTCTGAGTGTTGAGTTAATCAGTTTGATCTCTCCCTCGAGGTTATCAATATTATTGCCTTTGAAATTTGCGGTCACAAGCGCAGAAACGGCTGATGTAGAATCGTTTTTGTCGAAATTGAGACGAAAGAGGTCGGCATCAACAAGGTTCAGGGTGAAATTGAACTCAGGCAGTTTCTCTCTGAAACTGAACATGCCCAGCAGATCCATTTTTATATTCCGGTCGGTAATATTGATGCTTCCGTCCCAGGTTTTCTCCGTAAAGGTTCCGTTCAGTGTGACATTCCTGTACTGATAACCGTTAAGCTCGATGCTGTCTGCTCTTCCTGTAAGGGTGCCTGAAAATTCCTTCGCGGCAGAGGAGAATCCGTCAACATTTGCCCACATGCTTAGCTTTCCGAAGAACTCATTGTTACCTGTGATTTCTCCCATATCGATGTTTGTCCCGGTAAGCAGGCCTTTGAATCTTAAAGTGTTCTTTCCCTCGGGCCTTAGTGAAATGTCGGTTCTCAGACTGCCAATGTCCGTGCCTATCTTTCCATAGGTTACAAAATCAGTGGTAAATCCGGTAAAATTCCCGTCAAAGGTGATCCTGCCAAGATTATCGGCAAAATCAGGGATGGTAATGCTCTCCCTGCTAATGCCACTCAGTTTACGCATATCTTCCGAGTTGGTTACAAGTGAATTAACTGCGAGGAAGATAAATGTATCCTCGATACGCGGCAGGCCTGAGAAATCAAAATCACAATCCAGCAGGCTCGATTTTCCGAATGTTGCTATTATATCACGACCTCTCAACTCGGAAATCTTTCCGGTTATCCTTCCGGAGAGCCACAGAGACTCACCGGGATCTTTGATGAACGGGAGGAAGTACTGCAGGTCGGTTGTGTTTATCAGCGTTTTTTGGAGCTGAATATTCAGTCTGACCTCATCGATGAAATTACTGAACGATCCTGTTGTATCGGTAAGCAGGCTCGCATTGGCGGCGTTTATGATACTGCTGTCACATTTGATAAATAGCGGGCTGAAGCTGATATACTGACCCGATACTGAAGCAGAAGTTTTCATATCCTTAACTACGAAACCCTGCAGCTCGGAGAAGGTCAGCCCGTCGATGCCGAAAAAAACAGTATCATTCCTTATTTCGAAACTCCCGAGCGTTCCGTTGATACCCCGGAGGTTCAGGTTGTTGAAATCGAGCATCGGATTAGACGGTGGTACGCTTCGGTTTATGAGTGAAAACCGGCCGTCGGCAAGGACAACCTGATTTATTGTCAGATTCAGTTTAGTGTTTTTTCCGGGTTTAACGGGATCACCGGAGGCTTTAAGAAGATCGAGATACCAGTTAAGGTTCATCAGACCGGCCGAGTCGGTTATAAATGCAACAACGGGCCTGGTAACTTCGACTTTCCCAAGCTTGATGATATTATCCCTGAAATCTATGCGTCTGATCCCTGCAGTGACATTCCCGGCATAAATCAGGGTGTCATTGTTGTGGTCCTTGATAAGCAGATCGCTTATTTTAAGCCTGTTGAAGAATGAAAACTCGAACCTGCCGACCGAGATGGTCGATTGGATTTCAGTCTGGAGAGAGCTTGTTATCCTGTTGATGATGAAAGTCTGAACATCCGGAATGCGTAGCACTGCCGAAAGGGCTGTCAGGAACAGAATAAGCACTCCGGCCACGACAACCAGGAACTTCAATATTCTTCTTATATATACCAGCATACTATCTGAAGGAGCCTCACGAGAATAAACGGAAAACCTCATAAGCCCTGTTGCAAATATAACAAAAACAAAGCCAAAGTTTTATATACCGGGTTTGCCTGAAGACAGCCGGGATAGTTTATTCCAGGTTGAAAAGAGAATTTGATGTATAATATAAGGACGTTTGATTATTGGTCAGGATCAGGACTATCTGTCGGGTTTTGTAATTCATTTGATAATATTTGATTATAATTGTCGCTGTATAAATATTTACGTCAAGATTTTGGCAACAGTAACAATTCTGGCAGTTGAATCGTCGTGCGACGACACCTCAGTTGCTGTCGTGCGCGATGGAAGGGTTTTATCGAACCTCATAGCAAACCAGTCTGTCCATCTCTCTTATGGAGGGGTGGTTCCGGAGCTGGCCTCCCGGGCTCATCAGGCCAACATCGTGCCTGTTACCGACCAGGCTCTCAGGTTAGCCGGGATTTCCGCTTCAGAAATTGATGCGATAGCTTTCACCCGCGGTCCCGGACTTCTGGGCTCTTTGCTTGTAGGGGTCTCCTTTGCAAAGGGTTTTGCACTTGCCCGCAGAATACCATTGATTGAAGTGAACCATCTGCAGGCTCATGTTCTGGTTCATTTCATTGCTGACAAAGAGAATGAAGCAAAAATTCCATCATTCCCCTTCCTCTGCCTGCTTGTTTCCGGAGGACATACGAAGATCATTGTGCTAAAAAGCCATCTCGAAATGGAGGTTATCGGCAATACCCGTGATGATGCGGCAGGCGAGGCCTTCGATAAATGCGGCAAGCTTATGGGATTTCCGTACCCTGCCGGTCCGGTGATCGACCGCACCTCAGCTGGAGGGAACCCGGATGCCTATCATTTTTCAAAACCGGTGGTCAGGGGACTTGATTTCAGTTTCAGCGGATTGAAAACGAATTTCATGTATTTCCTGAGGGATAAAACCATTGAAGATCCGGATTTTGTTGAGAAAAACAGGGCCGATCTGTGTGCCTCACTTCAGCAAACGATAGTAAACATACTTCTTTCGAGGCTTATTAAGGCGTCACAGCAGACAGGAATAACAGAAATAGGCATTGCCGGGGGTGTTGCAGCCAATTCGGGACTGAGAAAAGCTGTAAGGGAAGAGGGTGAAAAAAGAGGATGGAACATGTTTATTCCCCATCTATCCCTCACTTCGGATAATGCCGCCATGATTGGTATTACAGGGTATTACAAGTACCTTCACGGGGATTTTTCTGATCAGGGTGTAATCCCCCTGGCAAGGTTGTGACACTCTGGCCGCCATTTTCCAATCAGGCCTGCCTGTTAATGAGTATATTAAATTTATTTCTTAAATTTGGAAATAAAAAAATACTTTCATGGAGGAACTTAGGATCCCGCCCACCAGAAATTCACCGGAGGTGATTTTGACGCCGGAAGGATTTATCAGAATCAAGGGGCGTTCTATTCACGAGAACGTGGTTGATTTTTATGAACCTGTTGAGTCCTGGATAACTGAATACATTAAAAACCCGGCAGATATTACCTGTGTTGATATCAACCTTGAGTACTTTAACAGTGCTAGCGCCAAGACAATTATTCACCTCCTTCAGATAGTCACTTACGTCCAGCTTAAGAATAAAAAGTTCCTTTTCAACTGGTTTTATGAAGAGGGCGATGAAGATGTCCTTGAAAGGGGGCAATACTTCGCATCGATACTGGACGTGCCATTCAACTTTATCAGGACAACCTGAGTAAATTTCAGGCGCTGCCTTTCTTCCTCTTTTTTGATTGCCTGATAAATGATCTGAGGTAGATAAACGACACCGTGAAAAGTATGACACTAAGGGTCAGGAGGAAAAGGAATGTGAAGATCGGCGGCTTTTCCGCCACATCAGCGGGATGTTTAAGTCTGAAGAAGAAACCGAATATTGTATAAACAAACACCATCACCGACATCGCGAAGCTGATTATTATAGTAGTTCCGTCGAGGATCCTTGTTGATTTGTAAAAGCTTGTGCTTTTGAAACTTGCGTATGATGAATCGGAATAAGCCCGGGCACGCTGCCTTGTTCTGTCCTGTCTGTATTTCCGCCACTCCTCCATGATCTGTTCATAGCTCCTTTCGCCGGCAGTTGCTTTCCCATGATGTGATATAAGAAAATCGTAAGCTTCTGTTACAAGGATGAACATATCCTTGGCGCCGGCAGAGTGATTCACATCAGGGTGAAACAGGCGCGCCTTCTTTCTGTATGCCCTTTTGATGTCATCTTCAGATGCATTTAAGGGCAACTCCAGTATCTTATAATATTCAGTTATTGTCATTCATCCCTCAGACAGGAAACATTATTCAGAGGCTCAGGGTACGTTAAACTATGCCTGTGAAACCCATGAAAGCCAGAGCCAGAATTCCGGCTACAATAAGAGCAACAGGAGCCCCTTTAACCCCTTTTGGGATATCTGCCAGTTCAAGCTGCTCGCGAATTCCGGCCAGAATAATCAGTGCAAGGCCAAAGCCCAGGGCTGTGGCTGCGCTGTAAACGACTCCCTCAATCAGGTTAAATTCCTTTTTGATCACCAGGATGGCGACCCCCAGTACCGCGCAATTTGTAGTTATAAGAGGAAGAAAGATCCCCAGTGCCTGGTAGAGAGGCTGGCTAATCTTTTTCAGGACGATCTCAACCATCTGAACCAGCGAAGCTATGATGAGTATGTAGGTAATGGTCTGCATAAAGACAATACCGAGCTTCTCAAGTATCAGGGTATAAATGAGATAAGTTACAATTGCGGCAAGCACCATAACAAAAGTCACCGCTCCGCTCATCCCGACAGCTGTGCTTACCTTGTTTGAGACGCCCATGAAGGGGCAGACGCCCAGAAACTGTGCGAGCACTATGTTATTGACCAGGACTGCCGATATTACAATGATAATGTATTCCATTGTCTGCTGATTTTATGTTTTTCTGATCCTGTTGATAAAAGCTATCAGGTACCCGAGAGCAATAAATGCACCCGGGGCCAGTACAAAGACTAGAATGCCGTCGCCGTTTATGAATTTATAATTGAATATTGCCCCACTGCCGGCGATCTCACGGAAAGCCCCGAGTATTCCGAGTGCCATTGTAAATCCGAGTCCCATGCCCAGGCCGTCGAGGAATGCGGTAGGCAGGTCGTTCTTGCTGGCAAAAGCTTCGGCACGCCCCAGGACAATGCAGTTGACCACGATAAGCGGGATGAAGATACCAAGCTTTTCATACAGTTCCGGCACATAGGCATTCATCAGCAGGTCGACAATAGTAACGAAGGATGCTATGATGACGATGAATGAAGGTATCCTAACCTTGTCGGGTATCAGTTTTGAAATAAGCGATACAACGGTGTTGGACCCCAGCAGTACAAAGGTCGTTGCTATTCCCATGCCGAGCCCGTTGATCGCTGAGGTGGTTGTTGCCAGTGCAGGGCAGAGGCCCAGCACCAGGACGAAAAGAGGATTCTCCCTGAAGAAACCCTTAGTAAAATTCTGTAACTGATTCATTTTTCAGGACTCTGAATTATTCTTTGTTTTTCTCTTTTTTACTTTCATCTGAAGGATCGGTACTCTCTGTGGAACCTGAATTGCCATCCCATTGGCCACTGGCGAAAAGGGAGTTATAAGCTCTCTGAACTGCATCACAGAATGCCCTTGAGCTTATTGTGGCTGCAGTTATCGCATCTACCGGGCCCCCGTCCTTGTTTACCCTGAGCACGAAATCCGACGGGTTTTTCCCGATGAACTGGTTCTTGAAAGCAGGTTCATCCATCTTTGTTCCAAGTCCGGGTGTTTCCTTATGTTCAAGAACTGTGATGTAATTAATCGTACCATCCGGTTTGAATCCGGCCATTATACGTATATCGCCGCTGAACCCGCTTTTAGTGTAAGTATTGACAGCATAACCGGTTAATACCCCGTCCTTTTTTGCCGGGTAAACATCAAGGCTGTCTCCTTCGCCGGTTGCGACCCTGAAAACCTCCTCATCCGGGTTGTTGGTGAATTCCGGCACAACCAGCTTTATTGCATCAAGCTTCTTCTTCAGGGCTGACATCTCGATCGGTTTCTTTGTCAGTTCATAAACAAATCCAAGGCAGGTCGCTGCAACAAAAGCTATCAGCGTAAGGGTAAGAACCATGTTTTTGAAAGTCGATTCGGTCTTAGCCATTTTTTACCTCCTCTCCAAACCGTTTTGGTTTTATATAAGTATTCATAAGCGGAACAAATGCATTCATTATCAGTATGGCAAAGGAGACCCCTTCGGGATATGCTCCGAATACCCTGATTACAACTGTAATAATCCCGATCCCGCATCCATAGATGATCATGGCTTTCGGATTCATCGGCGATGTTACATAATCGGTGGCCATGTAGATTGCCCCGAGCAGTATTCCTCCTGTCAGCAGGTGGAACAGGGGATCGGCATTTTTCTCCGGGGCTGCATGCCATAATATGGTTGTAAAAATGAGAAAGCTCCCGATCACTGATACAGGTATATGCCAGGTAATGATCTTTCTTATAAGCATGTAGGCAAATCCTATCAGGAGGGCCGCCGCTGCAATCTCGCCCATCGATCCGCCCATATAACCATAGAAGAGCTGCATGTGCGACGGAACCTGATCCATGAGCGCCGAGACCTGTTCTCCACCTTTTATTCCTGCCTTTATCACGGCCAGCGGCGTTGCTCCTGTTACAGCATCGGCGTAACCTGTGCCGAATCCTGAGGGAACTGGCCACGATGTCATCTGCACAGGGAATGAGATAAGCATGAAGACACGCCCCACAAGGGCGGGATTGAAGGGATTGTTGCCCAGGCCTCCAAAGGTCATTTTAGCAACCCCTATTGCCACTAAACTGCCAAGCACCACAAGCACGACAGGGAAGTTTGAAGGCAGGTTGAAGGCGAGAAGAAGCCCGGTTACCACAGCCGATCCGTCGGTTATGGTGATTGCTTTTTTCAGGAGAAACCTCTGAATGAGGTATTCAAAGAGAACGCAGGAGAGGACCGCTGTAATTGTAACTATAATTGCGCCCCAGCCGAAGAAATATATCGATGCGGCAAGAGCGGGTATGAGGGCGAGCACGACACCCAGCATCAGTTTTCTCGTTGTCTCCTTTCCGTACACATGAGGCGACGGAGATACATTTAGAAGGTTACTCATATATAAGATCAGATTGCATATTATTTTAAATTCCGTTCACGTGCCATCTTAATCACGATCCCTTTGCCAAGCCGGATGTAATCCAGCAGAGGCCTGGCCGCAGGACATGTGTAACTGCATGAACCGCACTCCATGCAGTCGGTAATCTTTTCGGTTTCAGCTCTTTCATATAAGCCCAGTTCAGCAAGTGTCATCAGCAGGTATGGCTCAAGGCCGAGAGGACAGACTGACACACATCTGGCGCACCTGATACAGGGCTCACTGCCGGCCCTTCCGGATTCCTCAAGGGGGATCAGTAAAAGTCCTGACATCCCTTTAACAACAGGCACGTCAGTGTTATTTATCGCTTTACCCATCATTGGGCCTCCGGCGACTATTTTCCCCGTGTCTTCAGGCATCCCTCCGGCGGCTGCGATCAGTTTGCTTACCGGAGTTCCTGTCCTTACCAGGAAGTTGCCGGGTGAAGAAAGGGATCTCCCTGTAACTGTCACGACTCTTTCAAAGAGTGGTTTGTTCTTCTGCACGGCTTCGTAGACTGCAAATGCCGTACCGACGTTATGCACAACTGTACCTACATCGAGAGGGAGGCGCCCTGAAGGTACTTCTCTTTTTATCAGTGCCTTGATAAGTTGTTTTTCGGCTCCCTGAGGGTATTTTACCTTCAACCCGTGAACTGTTATCCCCTTGAATCCTGAAGCCAGTTTTGCAATGTGTGCCAGGGCATCCGGCTTGTTGCTTTCAATGCCGATAAGGGCTTTTTCGACCCTCAGGGCTTTCATCAGGATTGTAGCGCCGGTAAGAACCTCTTCACCCCTTTCAAGCATAAGGCGGTGATCCGCAGTAAGGTAGGGTTCACATTCAACCCCGTTGATAATAAGAACGTCGCACTTTTTCCCCGAAGGAACGGTAAGCTTGACATGTGAAGGGAAAGTGGCTCCTCCCAATCCTACAATACCGGCATCGAGGCATTTTCTGGTAATCTCTTCAGGGGTTAAACCAACATCCTGGATGATCTCCTCGCTTCTGTCGATAGTATCAACCCATTCATCTCCCGAAACATCAATGAAGACAGCAGTCTGCTTATATCCGGTAGTATCGGTTACCATATCGATCTTACTGACTTTTCCTGAAACGGAAGAATGAATATTTGAGGAGACAAAGCCTTTGCTTGTTGCTATTGTCTGTCCTGCCTTTACGGTATCACCCTTGTTTACAATGGCAGTTGCAGGGGCACCAATATGCTGTGATACAGGTATGATGACCTGCTCCGGCAGTGGCAGGGACTGAATGGGAGCATTGGCAGTTATCTTGTTCTCGGGTGGATGAACACCTCCAGTGGGAAATGTTTTCAGCACAATGATAGTATTTTGTGATTATTCATTTTAATTTTCAGTTGTCTGTGCAGGCTCAGCTTCGATCTTTTGTTTCCTTGGAGGGAAATTAATCTCCAGGATGGAATTGGTGGGGCATTCGGGAGCACATTTTCTGCAAAAGGTACACTTCGTTGCGTCGATATATGCCAGGTTGTTTTCAAGGGTGATGGCATCGAACTGACACACCTTCACGCATTTTCCGCACCCTATACATGCAACTTTGCATGCTCTTCTGGCAGGCCCTCCCTTGTCGCAGTTGGAGCAGGCGACATAGATCTTCCGGTCCTTTTTTGCCTTTTTCCGGAGCTCAAAGATATTTCTCGGACAAGCTTTGACACACGCTCCGCAGGCAACACACTTTTCATCGATCACGACGGGGAGCCTGGTTTCAGGGTCCATATAGAGAGCGCTGAAAGCGCATGCCCTTACACAATCTGCGTATTCCAGACATCCGTAACTGCAGTCACTCTCTCCCGCATAAAGGTTATGGGAGATCCTGCAATCATATACACCGGTATAATTTGATGTTTTTGGTCTGAATTCGGGTGTGCCGTTGCACAACAACACAGCAACAAGGGGATCAACCACCGGTGCTTCCTTGCCAAGTAATGCGGCTGCCTCTTCCATGATCTTTGCTCCGCCGACGGGACAGACAAGTCCTTCGAAACTATCGGCTTTCACAAGAGCTTCGGCGAAGTTGCGACAGCCGGCAAAGCCGCAGCCTCCGCAGTTGGCTGCGGGAAGTATCTCCTGAACCTCATCAATCCTGGGATCCTCAAAAACCTTGAATTTCCGGGCAACGAAGAATAAAATAACCGCCGCTATGGATGCTATAACGCTCAGGCTTATTATTGTCAGTGGAATAACGGAACTCATCTATTATTTCTTTAACGTAAATGTGAACTTCTTGTCTATTCTGTTTCGGAAGATATATATGACCAGGTAGTAGAGTGCAAGTATTCCGATTGATAACAGGCCGGCGTATGCTTCAGGCAATGCCATTGCGACGAGAATAACCAGACTTGACAAAAGGATCAGAAACGGGATCACATATCCGATCAGAAGAGCATTGTATCCCATCGATTGCTTCATGAGAACAGTCACTGTATCACCCGGAGTCACATTATAACTGCCTGTAACAAAAACAGTTTTTTCCTCGCTGTCCGTCAGTGAGCAGCGTCCCTTAGCATGGCAGCCGGAACATGCGGATTCTGATATGATCTTTACAGTAACACAACCGGGATCAACTTTCTCAACTTTCCCGATATGCTGAACAGATCCTGATACCCCTCTTTTATTCATTGCACTCCTTTGAAACTGCAGCCGGCAAAATTACTATTCCTCTCTTAAGTTTGCCTGCTTTTTGTCAGTTTTTATTAAGTTTCATAATTAAAATTTTAACTCTTTCCATGGCCCGTCAGCTGATGTTGCTCCATGATTGTCTCGTACTGAAGAGCCTTTTAAGTTCAGATCTCAAGATAAGGTTTTCTTCATTTTCAAGCAATGGATCCCTTTCAATTATCCCTTCTGCAACATTTCTCACATATTCAAGTATCTGCCCGTCTTTGCTCAGGTTAGCAATTTTAAGGTCAAACGGAATACCGCTCTGCATGGTCCCCTCAATATCACCGGGGCCCCTGAGCTGAAGGTCGGTTTCGGCGATCTCAAAGCCATCGCTGGTCCTGATCATGACCTCAATCCTGAGTGCGGCCTCTCTGGATAATTTGTCGGAGCTCATCAGGAGGCAGTATGACTGGTCAGCGCCTCTTCCGACCCTGCCCCTGAGCTGATGCAGCTGAGAAAGGCCGAACCTCTCGGCACTCTCGATAATCATCACGGAAGCGTTTGGAATATCAACTCCAACCTCAATGACGGTAGTAGCAACAAGTATCTGGGAATGTCCGCCCTTGAAGAGCCTCATGGAAGCCTCTTTTTCTGCCGGCGTCATTTTTCCGTGTATTACGCTAATGCTGTATTCCGGGGGAGGAAATACCCGTGAAATGGTGTCCCACCCGTCTTCCAGATCTTTATAATCCATTTTTTCCGATTCCTTTATCAGGGGATAGACAATGAAGATCTGGCGGCCCTCCGCAATCTGACTTCTTATAAACCCAAACACCTTATTTCTTTCAGAATCAGTGAAATGCATGGTCTTAACGGGGATCCGTCCCGGAGGTAGCTCATCAATCACCGAAACATCGAGATCTCCGTATAAGGTCATGGCAAGGGTACGCGGTATGGGAGTGGCAGTCATGACAAGAACATGAGGAGGATTGGGACTTTTTTCCCAGAGCCTGGCTCTCTGGGCGACACCGAACCGGTGCTGTTCATCTATAATAACCAGTCCGAGGTTGCTGAACTGAACATTCTCTTCAATAAGAGCATGCGTCCCTGTCAGCATTTTCAGCGATCCGTCCCTGAGTGATTCTTCAATTTTCTTTCTGTGGCTTTTTCGTGATGACCCGGTGAGCAGGCGCACATCAATATCTATTCCGCCGAGGAATTTTGATATTGTATCGAAATGCTGACCGGCGAGAATCTCAGTGGGAGCCATCAGGCATGACTGATAACCGTTGTCTGAAGCAATCAGCATGCTCATGAGAGCAACAAGTGTCTTGCCACTGCCGACATCCCCCTGAAGCAGTCGATTCATCTGCCTTCCCGATCCGAGATCCTTCCTGATCTCCTTCATGACACGCTTCTGGGCATCGGTAAGGGAGAAGGGTAGATTATTGTAATAGAAGCTGTTAAAGAATTCTCCAATGCTTGAAAAGATGAATCCCTTCAGTTTCCGGTTTCTGTTTGACTTAAACCTTAACAGATTCAGCTGTATGTAAAACAGCTCCTCGAACTTGAACCTGTATCTCGATCGTTCCATTTCATCCGGTGTTGAGGGGAAATGGATTTTATGGAGGGCGTCATGAAGATCGGTCAGTTTGTAGCGGGTTACAAGCCAGGCCGGCAAAGTCTCGGGTATCCGTACTTTCATCAGCTTCAGGAGATTGCCTGTAAGCTTGCTGATCGTTTTGGAAGTGATGTACTGGTTTTTGAGATTCTCGGTGACACTATACTGAGCCTGCAAGCCTGACTGGAGACTTTCTTCCATCTTGCTTAATGCCTCTATCTCAGGATGGATAATATTAATAATCCCGTTAAATACTCCCGGCTTACCGAACACAATAAACTCAATGCCAGGAGGATAACTTCCGGTGATCCACCTTGCACCCCTGAACCAAACCAGCTTGATCGTTCCGGTCTCATCGCCGAAATCAGCCACCAGCCTTTTGCCTGTACCATGGCCCTCAGTGGCATAACCTCTGATTATCCCCTTTATCTGTACGTAGGGGAAGTCCGGATCGATTTCAGCAACTTTGTAGAATCTTGTCCTGTCGAAATATTTAAATGGGAAATAGTAAAGAAGATCGCGGAAAGTCTTTATGCCTGATTCCTTTTCCAGCAGTTCGGCCCTCTTCGGGCCAACTCCCTGAAGAAATGTAATTTCCGTATCGAGAAAATCCTGCATAATTATAAGTCCGGTATGATTGCCAAAGATTTCCGAAATTAAGTATTTTTGAAAACCTGTCCTAATTATCGAATACTGATAGTTGCATGATCTGGTTCAGAGCGCTGACATTCATTAAATATCTCCTTTTTTCCCGTTACGGAAAAGGGCACGGTATACACAGCCCCTTCGTCTATGATCTGGTTTCGCGGGTTTTCCGGAATAAAACAGAGCCCGCTATTGTCTTAAGTATTGAAACGATAAGAAAACAACTGATTTCCAGTCCACGATCAATCCATGTCGATGATCTTGGATCAGGATCATTAAGAATGAAAACGAGTCTGAGAAAAGTGTCGGATATAGCAAGATATTCACCCGTGAGCAGGAAGTATGGCAACTTGCTGGCCAGCCTGGCCAGAGAGTTTGGGAGACCGGTGATCCTTGAACTGGGCACTTCTTTTGGAATAAGCACAATGTATATGGCGATGTCGTGTACTGATACCCGGGTCTTTACGATTGAAGGGTGCCGGGCAACTTCAGAGATAGCATCAGACAATTTCAGGAGTGCGGGTATCAGCAACATAGTATTAATTAACAAACCCTTTGATGAAGTGTTGCCGGAGATCGGGCGGGAGATCCCTGCACCGGGACTGGTTTTTATTGACGGGAATCACAGAAAGGAACCGCTTGTCCGCTATTGCAGGGAAATTTCTGTTCTCTCTGGCCCTAAGAGTGTGATAATTATCGATGATATCCATTCATCGCCCGATATGGAAGAAGCATGGCACGAGTTGAGACAGATGGAGGGTGTGTCACTTACAATAGATATTTACCGGATGGGTTTTTTATTCTTCAGGAAAGGATTAAGCCGTCTGAATTACACAGTCAGGTATTAACAAAAATTAAGAGATTATAATTCCTTATTTAAGTAAATTAACCTAATTTCGCAAATTCAAATTTAACAGACTATGAACAGAGTCATTGAGATCAGCAATATTGTTAAGAATTACCAGATCGGTTCCGTTATTGTAAGAGCTTTAAGATCAGTCAGCATCAATATTGAAAAGAATGAGTACGTAGCAATAATGGGTCCGTCCGGTTCAGGAAAATCAACTCTCCTGAACCTTCTTGGTTGTCTTGATACGCCTACCAGCGGAAGCTATGTGTTAAACGGCACCGACGTATCCAAGATGGAGGATGATTTTCTTGCTGAGACCAGGAACAAGGAGATTGGATTTGTTTTTCAGACATTTAATCTTCTTCCCCGTTACACTGCTCTTGAGAATGTGACTCTGCCGCTGATATATGCCGGTATACCGAAGGTAGAAAGGGAAAAGAAGGCTGTTCAGACTCTGGACCATGTCGGTCTTGCTGACAGGATGACCCATAAACCCAACGAGCTGTCAGGAGGTCAGCGACAGCGCGTTGCCATTGCAAGGGCGCTGGTTAACAGCCCCTCAATTATACTCGCAGATGAACCAACAGGTAACCTCGACAGTAAAACAGCGCTTGATATTATGGGATTACTAGATGATATACACAGGAACGGGAATACGGTTATCCTTGTAACCCACGAGGAGGACATTGCAAAGCATGCAGCAAGGATAATCAGATTATTTGACGGAGAGGTTTCTCAGGACTTTGCAAATACGGCTTATGTTAAAGCCTGACAGTTTGAAGTTGTAGACTGCTGGTTCTTCCAACATTTCAATTAACTATGAAAATCTACACCCGCACAGGTGATGATGGCACTACTTCACTATCCGGAGGAAGAAGAGTTCCCAAGCACCACATTCGTATCGAGGCATACGGTTCAGTAGATGAACTGATATCGTGGATAGGTCTTCTGAGGGATCATAGAGAGAATTTCAGAAGAAAGGAGATATTGATCTTCATCCAGGATCAGTTAATGAAATGCGCTGCCGCCCTGGCACGCGAAAAAGAATCCGGTGATCTGGAGAAATACCTTCCGGAAAGCGGATCAGTAATTCTTCTGGAAGAAGAGATCGATAAAATGGAATCACAGCTCCTTCCCCTGAACAATTTTGTCCTTCCGGGTGGTCATGTCCTTGTATCATATTGTCATATAGCAAGATGCGTATGCCGAAGAGCAGAAAGAGCAGTTTTAAGGCTTAATGAGTCTGAAATTATCCCGGAAATAATCCATAAGTTCCTTAACCGGCTCTCCGATTATTTGTTCATGTTAAGCAGGATGTTAAGCTTTGAGCTTGATATTAAGGAAGTTAAGTGGCCTTTACAGAATATTTAAAAACTTTGATGCAGGTATTGTTTATTAAGTAAAATATATATATTTGCAGCTTTAACAAAAGGTTAATTAATAGGGTAATTATGTACTGGACACTTGAACTGGCATCAAAACTTGAGGATGCTCCGTGGCCTGCCACCAAGGATGAGTTGATCGATTTTGCCATTAGGTCAGGTGCCCCTCTGGAAGTTATAGAAAACCTGCAGGAAATTGAGGACGAGGGTGATATCTACGAAAGTATCGAGGATATCTGGCCAGATTATCCAAGCAAAGACGATTTCTTTTTTAACGAAGACGAATATTAGTGCCCG
>DIKJ01000198.1:75560-84169 GCA_002424525.1 Bacteroidales bacterium UBA5621
TTTTAGGTCTCAGGCGATCAAGCCATTCAAATCCATCAAGTCTCAGATTCCCATCCAGATTTTGGTGCGGAGGATCCAGAATTCCTGAAGGACTCTGGTATTCATAAATCTCCATGATCTTTCCGTCATCAACAAAAATTTCAATCCTCGAGCATTTAGCCCTGTTTACCCCTACAACCTCATCGCCGTCAACCAGAAAATAAATTGTTTCGCCGTTGCCGTCAATATTTATCTTATAAAGTTCGTTATTCTCAAAATAGCCTGTCAGCATCCTGCCCTTGACCTGGTTGAATCTTATGTCGTCTATCTGGCTTGTGACAAAAGCAGAATTGTACAATTCAAGCCTGTCTGTCTGTGAGTTTCTGGTAAAGACAGCCATTGAATCGGCGGTGAGCTGGTTTTCCTCTGACCAGATTACAGGATTCGTATATAATCGTATTACAGAGTCCTGATAGGAATATGAAAGCGAATCGCACTTCGCCTGCAGGTCCTCACTGAAAACCCGGCAGCCGTACCAGGCTCTCATCAGCCTGAAAGCATTCGAGAGGGTGTCATACGCGGTTATTGCACTTATTGTATCGGCATGAAGAAACAGGGAGTCTCCCTTTGATATCTGGATAAAGAGGGCCCTGTCGGTTACCAGGAATTGCTCAGGATCCCTGTAATACCATGCATAATTGCCTCTTATTACTATATTGTTTGTGGTGTCGGCAATATTGACATTTCCGAATGCTTCTCCGTACCCTCCCGTTCTGTCATAGTAAAGAGAATCCCCGTGAATGATCTGCTTTCTGTTGTCAATAACCGCATTCTTCCATAACCGCGACAGGTCGGTCTTTGTATCATACCAGCCCTTCTCGCAGTAAATGGAGATACTGTCACCCTCCAGAACTGTGGGACCTGTAAAAAAAGCAGTCTCGCTTTCAGTATTGTAATCCATGGTATCGGCGGTCATGATATAATCAGGGTTAACGATCTTTACACTATCCTTGAAGTTGAACAGGTTCTGAGAGACATAGTAAATGCCGATCCGGCTCGTCAGAGTGTTCTCCCCGTTGATTATCCTTCCGTTATTGTTGTACCGGGCAATTCTCCGGGCAACATCATATTCGGCCGAGTCGGTGAACAGGTGGGTCTCTTTGTCAATTAATTCCACGTTCCCTTTTACTATGGCTATTTCTGAGGTGCCGTCATAAAAAAGGTAGTCCCCGAAAAGATTAAGTGTATCTCCCTGCTGAATGTGAATTTTGCGATATGCCCTTATCTGGTTCATCCCCTGGTATAAATGAGCACTGTCGCACTTCATGTAAACCTCATTATGCAGGAGGGAAACATTTCCAAGCAAACGGGTCAGCTTTCGGCCAGTTGATCTCTCCGAAACGTCAATTACCTCATCCGCATGAAGGACTTCGATCTTTCTCTTTGTGGGTTTTCCTGTCTGATTGGCATGCTGGCCCTCGAGGAACGAAGCAGTTAAGACAAGCATCAGGAAAAGGATAATTTTGTCTGATGCAAATAAGCAGGAATCTTTCGGGTGGTGTGCTATTCCAGCCAGCCTTGTGAAAGGAAACCGCATGATCTGAATTCCTCGCTTATTTTAATATAGGTGGTTTCAATTTTTTTTCTGATCCATTTATCGTATACTTTTCTGCGCTCCTCGAGCATTGCCGCATTGTATATGGCCTGATAGTCATCCCTCAGGTTAGCCCTGTGAGCCGGCAGTTCATCATCGAGCCTGACAATTCTGAATACAATATTCCCGTCTTCGTCGGTAGTCCTGAAAGGCTCGGATATCTCACCGATTTTAAGATCGCGAACCCTCATGTACATCTCAGTGCCTAATTCTTCAAGAGTGAACCAGTTGGTCCTTGAAGAGGGATTGGGGCTTACGTATTTGCCTCCGTTTACGCGGCTGTCTTTATGGCTTGACAGTCGTCGCGCGGCATCTTCAAATTTCAATACATCTTTCCTGATCAGATTGGCCAGGCTGTCGAGTCTCTCCATTGCGAGCTGTGCCTCTTCGGTCTTGACTTTTGGTCTGATAAGTATATGTCGGGTATTTGCCAGATCTCCTTTCCTGTCGATCATCTGTATTATATGAAAACCATATCTGGTCTCTATGATCCTTGAAACGGAATTTTTGGAGAGGCTGAACGCAGCATCAGCATATTCTTTTTCGAGTTCGCCTCTGGTTCTGTAGCCCAATTCACCTCTGTTTGTGGCAGTTCCCGGATCCTCAGAGTGCATTACAGCAAGCACGCTGAAGCTTTTGCCTTCCAGTATTTCGCTTCTGATATCGAGCAGTTTCTGCCGGGCCTCTGCCTTGTTCTCCTCGTTCGCCGGCGGATCCAGCTGAATAATGCTTATCTGAACCTTTGCCGGCACGACCGGCAGGCTGTCTTTCGGGATAGACGCAAAAAACCGCCTTAGCTCGGCAGGAGTAATGGTGAGATTAGCAGCAATGTTCGACTGGACCTCCATGGCAATCTGCTGTTCTATAAGGGTTTTTCTTATATCCCGCCGTATTTCCACCATACTTTTCCTGAAATAATCTTCGAGGGCCTTTTCACTGCCAATCTGCCTTATTGCTTCATTGAGCCTTACATTCAGGTCACTCTCAACCATGTCGTCGGTTACAATTATACTGTCAATCCTTGCCTGGTCAAGAAAGAGCTTCGAGATAAGCAATTCTTCAAAAACATTGCAACGAAGCTGATCTGCAGGTGTCTTGTTGCCGCTTCTTCTCATATCGTACACCATTTCCTCGACATCTGAAAGGAACACCACCTCATCACCTATGATAGCGGCAATCGATTCCACAAGGACCTGGGCATTTGCGGAAAAGATCCCGGTGAGCATAAAAAAAACAATTATCAGACAGAATCGCTTATTTCTCATATTTAAAATACCTTAAACTTGTTGGCTTTCAGAGCTTCGTTATAAATCCCGTTCTCAAGCGACTGGATAAACACGAACCTGCGGTTGTTGAGTATAATTCTTTTTATATCATCCTTTATGTAATCAAACGGAGCTATGGAGGATCTGAGCCGGTAATCCCTGATATTCAGCAGATAAACAGATAAGGAATCTTTTGTTTCGTAAAAAGAGTATCTTCTGAGGAAGTTTTCCTGGTCGTCGATCCTGCCGCCGAGCTCTGCAGAAAGCCTGTCGAGAGTTATCCAGTTTTCTCCAAAATCGTCGAATTTTTCTGCAAACTGAAAACAATAGCTCTCCAGTTCCTGCAAGTCGGCCTGATTATTTGATCTTGCCAGTAATTTAATTCTGTATATATCAGGGGTTTCAGGAGGCAGTTTGATAAAAAGCGCCTTGACAATATTTGAGCCGAGAACAAAGCTGTTGCTGTTCAGGTTATAATAGTCTTCAATCTCCTGATCGGTGACGATGGTATCCATTTTCTCAAGCATCATCTGTCTCTGATACTCATAAATTATAAGATCACCCCTCGTTTCATCAATCTGTCTCTCTATGGTGGCTTTAATCTCTGGTAAAAGGTTCTCACGGGCCTTCTGATAGACAAATTCCCTTTTCGCCCATTTATTGATATAGTTCTGGATTATCGCCGCGCTGTCTGATGCTGAGGCACCCCGGGTGATATGCCCGGGTATCTGATCATAATATAGAACAATATCATTGACCTTTGCCACTGGAACCCTTTTGTCCGGCTTCTTAAATTTCGTACAGCCGGCGAAAGAGCAGAGCAGCAGAAGGAGAATAAAAAGCCTATTCATTTCCCAACCCCTTCCTCACTTCTTTAAGAACCGTATTATCAATCTTAACGGGATATTTTTCCTTTAATTGTCTGATCCATGCACTCTCCAGTTCATTCTGATAACCTGCCATCAATTCACCTTTAATCTCATTTAATGGCATAGGCGCAGGATCAGTAGTTTTACTGACGACTATGACAGACGGAAAGCCGTTCGTCTGAAAAAAATGTGATCCTTTTGTCCAGCGCAGCTTATCGATTTCGGGGTCATCTCCGCGGTACCATCTTCCGCTTTTGACTAAAAGGAGTGTGTCTCCACCTGTATTGAATCTCTCGTTCAGTCGCTTCTCAGTATCCTGCCTCCGGGAGACTCTTCTGAAGAAAGTCCTGAACTGCTTATCGCTTCCTTTTAGCATGAGTGTGTAAACTGTGCCATCGATTGACCGTTGCGCCAAAAACTCATTCTTATGTTCTTCGTAATAATCCCTGAGCCCTGCAGAATCCTCCTGAGCCCTGTTCCATATTTTCTTTTCAGATATTTCAAACAGGAGCATACCGTCATGGAACTCTTTCATCAGATACCTGAATTCCGGGTATTTCTTCTCCAGGCGAGAATTTTCGTACCTGATGATATGGTCATCAGATATTGTCTCGAGTGATTTATCGATATACACCGAGGGGATAGAGGTATTGATCATCGAACCTCTTGTTTCAAGGGAGTTTACGAATTCTCTTACAGTAAGATGCTGATCTGCAAATGAATAAATATTGCCATCAGGGATTTGCTGCCCCGTATAACGGGCTAATCCCTTTATCTTAAGTGAGTCAGTATTGTTAACGAGCCATCTGTAAGCATCCTGGTTTATCCTGAAATTATACTCTTTTCTGAGCCTGCCGATAAAAGTTCTTTTGCTTACCGATGACAGGTATGACTGGTTTATTTTACTTTCAAGAAATGACCTTATCTCTTCGAAAGAGCCAGGGGCTCTTTTCTCCAGCAATTTAATAATATGCCACCCGTAGAGAGTCCTGACCGGTTTCGAATATGTACCAGTATCATTCAGGGCGAATGCCGCTTCAGAAAAAGCGCTAATGATCTCTCCCGTACCGAACCAGTTCATTTCACCACCGCGGACGGAGGACTCTTTATGATCGGAATACTCTTTTGCCAGGGTGCTGAAGGAGGCTCCTTCCTGCAAACGGTTATACGCGCTGTTGATATCCAGTTCAGCTTTTCGCGCTTCCTCGTCACCTATACCGGGAGGTGCGGCTTTCATTATGTGGGCGACTCTGATCTTCCCTTTTGACGGTCGTCTGTCAGCCACCTTAATGATGTGATAGCCGTAGGAAGTCCGCACTGGCATTGATATAACATCTGGCTTCAAAGAATAGGCAGCATCCTCGAACGGCATAATCATTTGGAAAACAGTGAAATAACCGAGGTTGCCGCCATTTATCAGGACTGACTGGTCCTCAGATGTGCTTCTGGCGACATGCTCAAACAATTCCCCGCTGAGTATCCTTTCCCGGATATCGAGGCTCTTTTTCCATGCCTTCAGCGTATCGGAAGGTGAGGCATCCGGGGGACATCCAATCAGAATATGCCAGGCATTGACGTCCGTAAGATATCTTTCATATGCTTTTCTGAGGAGGCTCTCCCTGGTCTCGCTATCGGTAAGGTAACTCTGTGCAAGCTGGGTCCTGTATCCCTCGAGTTCCTTACGGAAGGCCAGGGTAGTGTCGTATCCTTCGGCCAGAGCATCTTCGACTTTGAGGCGGAATATAGTGTACTGTTCCAGGTATTCGTCGAAAGCCGACCGTTCTTCAGGCAATGGAGTCTTCCTGTACATCCGGATGAACTCACCTGCCAGGATACGCGAATTGCCTACGCTCATAAGTATCTTTTCATCAGGCTCCTGGGCCTGGCAAAGCGAAGTCGTCAGAAAGATCAGACCGGTAACATATAAAGGCAGTTTGATTCTCATCAGGGCAAGCGATACTGTCTATTCAAATATTTTCCTGCTGTAGTTGGGAGATTCCCTTGTTATTGAAACATCATGCGGGTGGCTCTCAATTATGCCGGCGGAGGTTATCCTGACGAACTTTCCTTCCTTTTTCAGAATGCTGATGTCTTTTGCTCCGACATAACCCATTCCGGACCTTAATCCGCCTGTGAGCTGAAATACCACTTCCGAGAGAGTCCCTTTATACGGAACTCTGGCGGCAATGCCTTCCGGGACCAGTTTCTGGATATCATCCTCCATATCCTGGAAATAACGATCCTTTGATCCCTGCTGCATTGCTTCAATTGATCCCATTCCCCTGTATGCCTTGAACTTGCGGCCACTGTAGATAATTGTTTCCCCGGGTGACTCCTCAACGCCTGCAAACAGTGATCCGGCCATGATGGAATCTGCCCCGGCAGCAAGAGCCTTTATGATGTCACCGGAATACCTTATCCCACCATCAGCTATCACCGGTATTCCGGACCCTTCGATAGCCTTTGCAACGTTATAGATGGCTGAAAGCTGTGGTATTCCTACCCCTGCGATTATTCTTGTGGTGCATATCGATCCGGGGCCTATTCCAACCTTGATGGCATCAGCTCCTTCGTCGGCCAGTTTCCTTGCCGCTTCAGAGGTACCTACGTTCCCGGCAATAATATCGGTATCAGGAAAATGCTTCTTCAGGTCACGGAGTATCCTGATCACACTTTTTGTATGTGCATGGGCGGTGTCGATGGCAATAGCGTCTGCGCTGGCATTTACAAGCGCCTCTGTTCTCTCGAAGGTATCGGCCGCTATACCGACCGCAGCCGCCACTCTTAGCCTTCCTTTGCTGTCCTTGCAGGAGCCGGGGCGGTCCTTCGATTTTGTGATATCCTTGTATGTGATCAGTCCTGTCAGTTTGCCGTTTTCATCTATCATCGGCAGTTTTTCGATCTTGTGTTTCTGAAGGATCCTTGCTGCAGCCTCCAGATCGGTGTGATGATTCGTTGTGATGAGGTTTGTCGTCATTACCTCGGTGATTTTACGGGAACTGTTATTTTCAAACCTCAGGTCCCTGTTGGTAACGATACCCCTCAATATGCCATCTTTGTCAATAACCGGTATGCCGCCGATCTTGTACTCCCTCATAAGATTAATCGCTTCAGCCACGGTAGCATCAAGGTTTATGGTAATGGGGTCAAAGATCATAACGTTTTCAGCCCTTTTCACTCTCTTCACCTGAGCTGACTGTTTCTCAACCGACATGTTCTTGTGGATAACCCCGATACCGCCTTCCCTCGCAATGGCAATTGCAAGTTCATCCTCTGTGACGGTATCCATTGCAGCAGATACAATCGGGGTGTTAAGCTTTATGTTCCTGGTAAACATCGAGCTGAGATCTACCTCACGGGGCAGAACCTCCGAGTATAAAGGAATCAGAAGGACATCATCAAAGGTCAATCCTTCATAGAGTATTTTTTCCTTTGCAAATGACATTTTATGGCGGGTTTAAGTTTTGGTGCGCAAATTACTAAAAAAATACTGACAACCGAAATATCCCTTTGATTTAGACCGCATAAAAAATTGAATAACAGTTATTACTTTTGTAAAAGGCTTACCGGGAATAAATATGGAAGAGTACAGGAAAATACTGACCAGATACTGGGGTTATACTTCCTTCAGACCGCTTCAGGACGAGATAATAAAATCAGTTATGGAAGGGAGGGATACTCTCGGACTGATGCCCACGGGAGGAGGCAAGTCGGTTACATTCCAGGTTCCGGGACTGGCGATGGAGGGAACCTGCCTCGTAATTACACCCCTGATCGCCCTGATGAAAGAACAGGTCAGCCGCCTGAACAGCCAGGAGATCAAGTCAGCCGCTATTCATTCGGGTATGTCGCGGGAGGAGATAGATATCGCTCTTGAGAATTGCATATATGGTGATTATAAATTTCTTTATGTCTCCCCTGAGCGGATCTCAACCCCGGTCTTTCAGGGAAAACTGTCGCGGCTCAACCTTTCACTCGTGACCATTGATGAGGCACACTGCATATCTCAGTGGGGCTACGATTTCAGGCCATCATATCTTAAAATTGCTGTTCTGAGGAACTTCATTCCGGACAGGGTGCCGTTTCTCGCTCTCACGGCTTCGGCCACTGAGCAGGTTGTTCAGGATATAATGAGCAAGCTTGAATTCAGGGAGAAGAATGTTCTGAGGACAAGCTTCAACAGGAAAAACATTTCGTATCTGGTCCGGAAGGTTGAGGATAAGGGGGCTTATCTGGTGCGGACCGTAAAGAAGGTCAGGGGATCGGGAATTGTCTACGTGAGGAGCAGGAAAAGAACGGGAGAGGTTGCCCGTCTGCTTGCGGAGAACGGAATAAGCGCGGATTTCTATCATGCAGGGCTGGCCGACGAGGTAAGGGACAGGAAGCAGGCATCATGGGCAACAGGAGAAACCCGCATCATTGTTTCCACGAACGCATTCGGGATGGGTATCGACAAAGCCGACGTGAGATTTGTGATACACTGGGATATCCCCGATTCAATAGAAAACTATTTCCAGGAGAGCGGCCGGGCGGGACGCGACAACAAGCCTGCTTTTGCAGTATTGCTCTATTCCCCGGCCGACAAGTCACGCCTTGAGGAATCGCTCAGGAAGAAATTTCCCCCTGTCGATAAAATCAAGGATGTGTATGAGGCATTATGCAATTATCTCCAGGTGCCCCACGGAACAGGGAAGAACAATGTGTTTGACTTCAATATGACAGATTTTGTTTCCGCATACCGCCTTCCCGTCATTGAAACCTACAACAGCCTTCAGTTCCTGCAGAGGGAAGGCTATATGGAATTTACCGAAGAGATAAACAATCCGTCGAGGGTCCATTTCA
>DIKJ01000198.1:84195-102041 GCA_002424525.1 Bacteroidales bacterium UBA5621
ATTAAGCTGCTCCTGAGATCCTACACAGGGATGTTTTCGGAGTTTGTGGCAATCAGCGAAGATGCCCTGGCACGGAAAAGTGCTCTCACCAGGGATACTGTTTACCAGTATCTCGTAAAACTGGCCTCGCTCAATATAATCCGTTATATACCCGGAAGAAAAACTGCACTTGTGATCTTTACAGAGGAAAGGCTCGTGAGAAAAGGATTATTCATCTCACCGGAAAATTACCTTCACGTAAAGGAGAAATATATCCACCGGCTCGAAAAAATGATGGGTTATGCCGAACCCGATACCAGGTGCAGATCGGTATACCTTCTCGATTATTTTGGTGAGGACTCTGAGAGATGTGGCAGATGCGATGTATGCCGCAAGCGAAATGAGCTGGATCTGAGCAGGTATGAATTTGACATAATCCTTGAGGAGATCAAGAAGATCCTCGGTGAGAGCACTCCCGATGCGGAGGAACTTGTCAGAATGATAGACCATCCCGGCGAAAAGGTGATCAAGGTTCTGCGCTGGCTCCTCGATCACAATAAGATCCTCAGGGATGACAACCAGAAATTATCCTGGAACACATAAGGAGACTGAATTGCATGGTACTCACCGGAAATTGACTACTTTTGTGTGAGAAATTTTCAAACCGATGACCAGCAACCAGGATCCCCTTTATTCCGGAACAGTACTTGAATTTGTTGCTGCTGCCAACGAATATTGCAAGTATGTTGAACGTGCATCGGAAATTAAGGGAGATGAGCTGCTTAAAATACTGCAGAGACTACTGCCTTACATATATCTTAAAGCATCCCTGCTTCCTGATATTGAACCATTCTTTGAAGAGGGAAACCGTAAGTCTGTAAAGGAATCTGACTGGATTGCGATACATGATACTTTAAGAACTAGATTTGGCTCGGCAGACAGTTACCTCGAAGTATTCGATGAACGCATCAGGGAATCGGATACCCCGGTAACAGCAAGCCTGGCTGAGAATATGGCAGATATTTACCAGGACCTCAAGGATTTTCTTATTCTTTACCATACCGGGACGAACGAATTAATGAATGACGCCCTATGGGAATGCAGGCTGAATTTTGAGAATTACTGGGGTCAGAAACTTGTAAACTCGATGAGAGCCATTCATCAGTTTCTGTATTCCGGTGAGGAGATTGCTGAGTATGATGATGCTCCTGATAAAGCGCCTGACAGAAGAGGGGATCACAATGACTGGTTTATTTCACGACGACAAAATGAGTACAGAAAAGGTGCTAAATAGCAGATATCCTGAAAACATTACAACTGAGGAACTTGCTTCATATGAGCTTTCCTGGTTCAGGGGCGAGATAGCTGTTATTGAGGACATGGCTTCATTCCGGAAATTCTTACCCCGGCTTTCTGGTACAAAGGTACTGGGTTTTGATACCGAGACAAAACCCTCTTTCAGAAAGGGACGCAATAACAAGGTTTCCCTCATTCAGCTGGCCACAGAAAACCTGGCCTGCCTTATCAGGATCAATAAAACCGGTATACCACCGGAGCTTGCCGCTCTCCTCGCTGATCCCGGCATCATAAAGGCGGGAGTGGCGGTGCATGATGATATAAGATTTCTTAAGAGTGTAAAGCGTTTTACTCCGGCAGGATTCATCGATCTTCAGAATATGGTAAGAGAATACGGCATTCAGAGTGCAGGTCTTAAAAAACTGACGGCAATTGTTCTGGGATTCAGAATATCGAAGCGCCAGCAGGTTACAGACTGGGAAGCACAGAAACTTACTGAGGCTCAGGTGATTTATGCGGCAACTGATGCATGGGTGTGTTATAAACTATATACGAAGCTGATATCAGAAAATTAATATGCCAGTAAAATTGTGGAAAATCCGAAAACCCGGGAATGATGTCGGAGAGAATACGAATAGTACTTAAATCAGGCAAAGACCAGTCTGTTCGCAGATATCATCCATGGGTTTTTTCCGGTGCCATAAAGAAAATAGTTGGAAACCCTTCTGAAGGCGATGTGGTTGATGTGTACGACAACAAGGAAGAATTTCTTGCGACGGGCCATTTTCAGCCTGGTTCCATTGCAGTAAGGATCCTCTCTTTCAGCAAGGTTACACCGGATATCGGTTTCTTCCGTGAGAAAATATCAGCAGCAATTGATTACAGGAAATCGCTTGGACTGACCGATAATCCTTCCCTGAACGTTTTCAGGCTTGTGCATGCTGAAGGAGACAACCTTCCGGGGCTTATCGTCGATTATTACAATGGAGTGGCCGTTATGCAGATGCATTCTGTGGGGATGTACAGACAGCGCATGGAGATCGCATCGGTAATAGCTGAAGTGATGGGGAAATCAATCAGGGCGGTTTACGACAAGAGTGAGGCAACCATACCTTTTATGTCGGGAATCAGGGCGGGAAATGAATTCCTCATTGGCGAATCCGGGCCGGTAACAGTTACAGAGAACGGATTCAGGTTTGTGATCGACTGGGTAAAAGGTCAGAAGACCGGGTTTTATATAGACCAGAGAGAGAACAGAAAACTCCTGGGAAATTTTTCTGCAGGTAAAAGTGTGCTTAACATGTTCGGTTATACGGGCGGATTCTCTGTTTATGCCTTGAAGGATGCCGCATCGGTCCACACTGTTGACTCCTCCGTTCCTGCAACCGAAATAGCTGTCGAAAATGTAAGGCTCAATTTCGGAGATGATCCCAGGCACAGGGCTATTGCAGTGGACGCCTTCGATTATCTTGGCAATATCAGGGGAGAATATGATCTTATTATTCTTGATCCGCCTGCATTTGCGAAACACAATAATGTTCTGTCCAATGCCCTGCAGGGCTACAAGAGGCTCAATATGAGAGCTATTGAGCAGATTAAACCGAATGGCATCATATTCACTTTTTCATGTTCGCAGGTTGTAAGCAGGGAAAATTTCAGAAAGTCGGTTTTTGCCGCCGCCGCCAATACAGGCAGGAATGTGAGGATTATCCACCAGATGGGTCAGCCGCCCGATCATCCGGTAAACATTTATCATCCGGAAAGTGAATACCTTAAAGGACTGGTCTTGTTTGTTGAATAAAATATTATGAGTTCAGACAGGAATATTGCTTTCGTAGCAAAAAAACTCGGGCTTGCAGAGTGGCAGGTTGAAAGCACCATCAGGCTTATGGATGGCGGAGCCACCATCCCCTTCATCAGCAGGTACAGGAAGGAAATGACCGGCGCTCTGGATGAGGTTCAGCTTTCTCATATAAGGCAGGAGTATCAGCGCCTTAAAGATCTTGATGCCCGGCGGACAGCAGTGATAAAATCGGTTGAAGAGCAGGAGAAGATGACTCCGCAGTTGAGGCAGAAAATCGAGGATGCACTTACCATGGGAGAGCTTGAGGATATTTATCTTCCTTACAGGCCTAAGAGAAGGACACGGGCGACAATTGCAAAGGAAAAGGGACTGGAATCACTGGCGGAAATAATTTTTGAACAGAAGGAGCATGATCCGGAACTACGGGCAAGAGAGTACCTGAATGACAATGTTGCAAGTGCTGAAGAGGCTCTGGCCGGGGCATGCGATATAATTGCCGAGTGGATAAGCGAAAATGAACAGTCCAGGAAGAGACTGAGGTACCTTTTTGATAAAGAGGCTGTTATTTATTCAGTAGTTGTGAAAGGCAAGGATACTGAAGGGATGAAATTCAGGGATTACTTTGACTGGTCAGAACCTCTCAGGAGGTGCCCTTCGCACAGATTGCTGGCAATGAGAAGAGGGGAGGAGGAGGGTTTTCTCCGTTTATCAATAGAACCAGCTGAAGAAAATGCAATAAAAATACTTAATTCACTTTTTGTCACCGGCCGCAACAGGTCATCTCAGTTAGTAGCCGAAACAGTGAAGGATTCCTGGAAGCGGCTCCTTTCTCCGGCAATGGAAACGGAGTACAGAAAAATATCAAAAGAGAAGGCAGATGAAGAAGCGATCAGGGTGTTTGCAGAGAACCTGAGGCAACTGCTTCTTGCTTCACCGCTGGGTGAAAAAAATGTCCTGGCCATTGATCCCGGCTTCAGGAGCGGCTGTAAGTTAGTATGCCTCGACCGCCAGGGCAACCTTCTTCATAACGAAACAATCTATCCGCACCCGCCTCAGAACGAGACAGCCAAATCTGTAAAAAAGATACTGACCCTCGTTAATGCATACAAGACAGAAGCAATTGCGATAGGCAACGGGACTGCCAGCCGTGAAACGGAAGAATTCATGAAATGGGTTAAATTTGAAAAAGATATCCAGGTATTTGTTGTCAACGAAGCAGGTGCTTCTGTCTATTCGGCTTCCAAAACTGCACGCGATGAGTTTCCTGATTATGATGTAACAGTACGCGGGGCAGTCTCAATTGGCAGAAGGCTGATGGATCCGCTGGCAGAACTTGTAAAAATAGACCCCAAATCAATCGGGGTTGGCCAGTACCAGCACGATGTTGATCAGCAGAAATTGCAGAATTCACTTGATGAAGTGGTTATGAGCTGTGTTAATGCTGTAGGTGTGGAGGTCAATACTGCCAGCAGTCATCTGCTGACCTATGTTTCAGGCCTGGGACCTCAGCTGGCTCAGAACATTGTTGATTACAGGACCGAAAACGGACCGTTCCGTTCCCGTGCAGAGCTTCTCAGTGTGAAGAGGATGGGAGAGAAGGCATTTGAGCAAAGTGCAGGATTCCTTCGTATCAGGAATGCCGTCAATCCCCTCGATTCGAGCGCCGTCCACCCTGAAAGCTATTATGTTGTTGAGAAAATGGCTCATGATCTGAAAATTAAGATGTCTGAACTGATTGCTGATCAGACTAAAATTAAGGAGATACAGCCCGAAAAATACATAACCGATTCTACAGGGCTGCCAACCTTGCTTGATATTATTGAGGAACTGGCGAAACCCGGACGTGATCCGCGCAGCAGGATCAAAGAGTTCAGATTTGCGGATGTTCATTCAATCGACGATCTCAGACCCGGAATGGTCGTTCCCGGTATCGTTACCAACATCACAAAATTTGGAGCATTTGTCGATATTGGCGTGAAGCAGGATGGACTGGTCCATATTTCAAACCTCGCAAAAGGCTTTGTTAAGGATCCGTCTGCCGTGGTGAAGCTTAACCAGCATGTGATGGTGAAGGTCCTTGACGTGGATACTGAAAGAAAGCGGATACAGCTTTCCATGAAAGATACGGCATAATACGGACGTTGTAAGCAGGAACGCATAGGCAGGGGGGTTGCATGCAACGCCCCTACGATATTAATAATTAAAAAATTACACAATGAAAATTACAAGACTTTCTACCCTGGTCCTTTTGGCTCTGCTGATCACAGCCTGTAATAATCAGAACGTAAAGCCGCCCGTAGCTGAAAAAATACCACATGAGGTCTTCGATGGCCGTATTGATAACTACTTCTGGATGAGGTTGAGCGACGAGCAGAAGAGTGCTGAATCACCCGACGGGCAAACTCTGAAAGTGCTCGCATACCTTAACAGCGAAAATGAGTATTCAGGGGCAGTTATGAGACATACTGAGGCTCTTCAGAAACCCCTTTTTGACGAGATTACAGGAAGAATTAAAAAAGATGATGAATCTGTACCCTATCTGGATAATGGCTACTACTACTATACAAGGTATTACGAAGGCAGTGAATATCCTGTATACTGCCGGAAAAAAGGCTCGACAGATGCAGAGGAGGAAGTAGTACTGGATGTCAATAAACTGGCAGAAGGAAAAGATTACTGTTCAGTCAGTCAGGTGAGGGTGAGCCGCGACAATAAAACGGCTGCCTATGGTGTCGACTTTGTGAGTCGCAGGAGATATACAATATTTGTACTCAATCTGGAATCGGGCAGCCTGCTGCCTGACAGGATAGAAAATACAACGGGAAATCTTGCATGGGCTGCGGATAATAAGACGCTTTTCTATTCGACCAGGGATACCGAAACACTAAGGGCCGACAGGGTGATGAAACACAGGCTTGGCACACCCGCGGAGGAGGACAAAGAAGTATTCTATGAGTCTGATGAGACATTCAGCGTGTATATTTCCGAGACAAAAAGCCGGAAGTACATTCTAATAAATTCATCTCATACCCTTTCAACCGAAGTAAGGTTTATTGAATCATCAAAACCCGATGGCCCTGCAGGGATCATTGAACCCAGGGCTGTCAACCACGAGTATCAGGCTGATCATCTGGGAAACAGCTTCTACATCAGGACCAACCTTGACGGAGCATCCAATTTTAAACTTGTGAAGACGCCTGAGATGAAAACCACCAGGGAGAACTGGACCAACGTAATTCCTCACAGAAGCGATGTGCTTTTTGAGGGATTTGCGCTTTTTGACAGGTTCCTTGTCAGCAATGAAAGGATCAAGGGACTTAATAATCTCAGGATTATCAATTTAGCAGATAATGCAGAGCACTATATAGATTTTGGCGAAGAAGCTTACACTGCCGGAATCAATATCAACCCGAATTCTGATTCTGAGATCCTCAGGTACAGTTATTCCTCGCTTACTACTCCGGGCTCTGTTATAGACTACAATATGACCACAAAGGAAAAGAGGGTTATGAAGCAGGAGGAGGTTCTGGGTGGCTTTGACAAGAACAATTATGAATCGAGGCGATTATGGGCAAAAGCCGCTGACGGAACCATGGTTCCTGTTTCGCTGGTCTACAGAAAGGGTTTTGTCCGGGATGGCAAAGCACCACTTCTGCTCTATGCCTACGGCTCATACGGCAGTTCGACCGATCCGGGCTTCAGATCGAATATCATTAGCCTGCTCGACAGAGGCTTTGTTTATGCCATTGCACATGTCAGGGGAGGCAGTGAAATGGGCCGTTACTGGTATGAAGACGGAAAGCTCCTGAAAAAGAAAAACACATTCACGGATTTCAACGATTGTGCACAATATCTTATAGATGAGAGATATACCAGCACCGACAGGCTGTTTGCCAGCGGAGGGAGTGCCGGCGGCCTGCTTATAGGCGCTGTTGTGAACATGAGGCCTGACCTGTACAAGGGAGTTATCGCCGCAGTCCCGTTCGTGGATGTTGTGACTACGATGCTCGATGCTTCAATCCCGCTTACGACATTTGAGTGGGATGAATGGGGCGATCCGAGGAAAAAGGAATATTACGACTATATGCTTTCCTATTCGCCCTACGATCAGGTACAGGCACAGGAGTATCCGAATATTCTTGTTACGACAGGTTACTGGGATTCACAGGTCCAGTACTGGGAGCCGGCCAAATGGGTGGCAAAGCTCAGGGATATGAAAACGGACAGGAATACCCTTATAATGGATGTCAATATGACAGCAGGGCATGGAGGAGCATCGGGCAGGTTTGAACGTTACAGGATCATTGCTCTCCAATATGCCTTTATCCTTGATCTTGCAGGCATAAAGAAATAAATAAACTCTGATATGAAAATCCCGAAATTACTCATTCTCAATGCCCTGTTTCTTGTAGCCGGACTAATATCCTCATGCGCCGGCGGGGCTCAGCAGGTTTTGATTGAAGCCGAAAGTTTCACGGACAAAGGAGGCTGGGTTGTTGACCAGCAGTTTGTCGAGCAGATGGGGTCTCCATATCTGCTGGCCCATGGGATGGGCAGACCGGTAAGCAATGCTTCAACCGCATTTGATCTGTCACAGCCGGGCAGATACCATGTATGGGTCAGGACAAAGAACTGGGCCCCCGGTAACTGGGAAGCTCCGGGGCGTTTTAAGCTTGTTGTTGATGGTGCTCCGTTGGATAAGGTGCTGGGAACAGAGGGGGACTGGGGCTGGCAGTACGCAGGCATGGCAAGGTTATCGGGCCCGGTTGTCAGGATCGGACTGAATGATCTTACAGGTTTTGAAGGAAGGTGTGATGCGATTTATTTCAGCAAATCACGAAAAGCGCCTCCGGAAGAACCCGGGGAACTTGCTGAATGGCGCAGGATTATCTCGGGAGAAAATGCCGTTCCCGGGGAAGAGCAGAGATTCGATCTGGTTATCGTCGGTGGCGGAATAGCCGGCTGTGCCGCAGGAATTGCTGCGGCCGAGCAGGGAATGAAAGTTGCGCTTATACACGATCGTCCGGTGCTTGGAGGAAACGCCAGCGGAGAGATAAGAGTTCATACCGAAGGGATCACCTGGAAATCCGACAGGATAATCGGCATGCTGAATACCGTATGGTGGCCGAACGGGTCGCCGGACGCTCACCTTGATGATCAAAAGCGCCATGATCATATTAGCCGTTATGAAAACATAACCCTTTTTCTTAACTGGAGGGCATTCATGGCCAATACAACAGATAATTACATCACCTCCGTTGACGTCCGCCATATATCCACAGGCAAAACAATCAGGATCAGCGCACCTCTTTTTGCCGACTGTACCGGCGACGGCTGGATTGGTTACTGGGCAGGTGCAGAATATATGTACGGCAGGGAGGATTCATCGATGTATGGTGAAAACTGGGATGAACATAAAGAGCTCTGGAGCCCGGCTGAGCCTGACAACAGGGTTATGGGATCATCAGTGCTGTGGCGGACATACGATACCGGAAATCCGGAAGAGTTCCCTGAAGTGCCATGGGCGATGGAGGTTGCCGGTGATTATTCGTCAACAGGAGGCACCTGGAAATGGGAGTTTTCGCGGGATGACCTGCACCAGATAAATGATGCTGAACAGATCAGGGATCATATGTTCAAAGCAATATACGGATCATTCAGCAATGCAAAGCAGAAGCCTGAGAACTCCGGTCTGGCCCTTGAATGGGTGGGTTATCTGGCGGGAAAGAGAGAATCAAGGAGGCTTAAGGGTGATTATATCTATACTTTCAACGATGCAAGATACATGAGGGAATTCCCCGATGCCGTAATCATGGAAAAGAGGGATATTGATGTTCATTACCAGCAGAACCTGGCAGATCCCTCACAACCCGATTTCCTCTCAGAGGCTCTTTTTTATCAGGTTGATCATTATTATTTGCCCTATCGTACTCTTTATTCAGTGAATATCAATAATCTTTTTATGGCCGGCCGCTGCTTCAGCTGTTCCCATATAGGCCTCGGGGGGCCCAGGGTGATGCACACTACCGGCCAGATGGGTGTGGTCGTTGGTTATGCCGCATCGCTGTGCAGGAAATACGATACAACCCCCAGGGGGATCTATGAGAACCATATAGACGAACTGAAAACCCTGATCCAAACCTCCGGTTCAAACCCGTAAAAACAAAGAGACGCGCAATTTGCGTGTCTCTTCTGATGTATCAGATCAAGCAAAGGTTTAAGGCATCATCCTCATCATGTCGGGGGCACCGGGCCGCCCCTTCATTACTGGTTTGCGGGGTATTTTCGCGTCGCGCATAGCCGCGTTATAAACGAATGATGCGGTTATTACGGCGTTCTGCCTCAGATCGGCCATTATCAGCCTTTCGTAAGTATCCATAACCGTATGATATCCCCGGCCGTATTCAAGAGGATCCTGGATGAACTGAAATCCCGGCAGTCCTACAGCTTCGAAAGAGAGATGATCGGTTCCGCTGGTGTTTCTGATAGCTACGGTTGAAGCTTCCATATTTTCAAAAGGCTTCAGCCACTCTTCGAAAATGGGCCTGACCAGTTCATTTTCCTGCAGATAGATACCCCTGTATCTTCCGCTTCCGTTATCCATATTGAAATAGACTGAGAACCTTTCAAATTCGGGCTTGTTCTCTCTTGTTTTTGGATCGACCAGGTACTTTTCCACGTAACCGCGTGAACCATTAAGACCCTGTTCCTCACCGCCCCAGAGAGCAATCCGGATAGTCCTGCGCGGAGCGATATCGAGGCTTTTCAGAATACGCATTGCTTCAAGCATCACTATGCAACCAGAAGCGTTGTCGGCTGCTCCTGTTCCCCCGTGCCATGAATCAAGGTGAGCACCTATCAGGACAACCTCATTTCTTAGAAGCTTGTCGGTTCCCGGGATCTCCCCTATAACGTTGTAAACTTTTGGACTATCGAAGAATCTGTTCTTAATTTCAACCTCCATTTCAACGGGTATATTTCGCTGGAGAAGTCTCTCCATCCTTCCGTGGGCCTCGACAGCAAGGTTAAGTTCTGCAATTGGCTCAGGATCTCCGGCACTATAGGAGGCACCGGTGGATCTTGGTACATTAAAGGTTCCCGAGCTGTTCAGGATTACTGCAACACCCTCTGATTTAAGTAGTTCTACAATCTTGTTCCGGAGGGTGCGCTGGGCAGCCATTGCTGCAAGGTCCCCCATCATCCTTCTTGCCATTGCGGGAGAAGAAGCCAGCGCCAACTGTGCCAGCTGCTCATCAGTATACCTGGTGGCAAAGGGTTCGAAACTCATGGTATAGGCTGAGGTTGAGGGCATCAGAACGATTTTGCCTGCAAGCTTTCCTTTAAATTTCTCCAGATCACTCTCGCTTGTAACATTCATAAGGACGACCTCTCCACTGACCAGGCCTTTGGTGCTCCCTGTCCATGCAACGGGGTTACATGCAAAACTTGTGTAATATGGGGCAGTCATCGCCGCATAGGCTTTAAGGTTGTCCCAGCCACCCCGGCTGAAATCCCTGGCTTCATCGATCCTCACATTCACAAGCCCGATCTCTTCCATCGTTTTCTTTGCCCATTCATTTCCCCTGTCGGCACCCGACGACCCTGTAAGCCGGGGACCCGTAAAATCAGTAAGGCCGAACGCAAGATCCTCCATGGTGGAGTATCTCATGCCTTCCTGTTTGATTTTGTAGATCATTCCAAGATCCACCTTTTCCGTCTGCGAACAGAGGAATCCGGAAAGCAGGAAAATAAAAACAAGACTTACGCTGATTCTTTTATTTCTCATGGTATTAAATTTTTGTTTTGAACAGAATGGCTAAAAGTAGAAAAAAAAGTACACGATCACTTTAACCGGTAAAAATGTTTTAACAATAATTAACTTTGAAACGCTAAACGCAGGATGTTATGGTTTACCCCGAAAACTTCGAATCAAAGATCGGTTTCGACCGGATAAGAGATCTGTTAAGGGACAGATGCCTGAGCCGGATGGGTATAGAGAGGGTGGAGGCTATCCGGTTCAGTGATAATGCGGATACAGTAAAAGAGATATTATCAGCGACTTACGAATTTCAGCAGGTTTTAAGGTTTGAGGAGAACTTCCCCTCGGATAACTATTTTAATATATCAGATTGTCTGAACAAGGTCAGGGTGGAAGGCACATTCCCGGAAGTGAGGGAGCTCTTTGACCTTAAACGTTCACTGGAGACTATTAAAGCGATTCTCGGCTTCTTCAGGGCAAGGGATGAAGCCAGATACCCCATTCTGAGAAAGTTATGCGGTTCTGTAAAAACATACCCTTATGTACTTGATTCGATCGACAGGATAATTGACAGGCACGGTGCAATAAAGGATAATGCTTCATCGCGGTTGAAGGAGATAAGATCGGAGATCATATCCAGAAACATCCAGGCATCCAGGCGGCTCAATGCCATAATAAGACAGGCCCAGGCAGAAGGGATTGTTGATGCAGACACTGTTCCTTCGGTCAGAAACGGGCGGGGGGTGATCCCTGTCAGTGTTTTCGACAAGCGCAGGCTTAAAGGTCTCATCCACGATCAGTCGGCATCGGGAAAGACGGTATTTATTGAGCCGGAAGAGATCGTTGAAATAAACAACGATATTGTTGAGCTTGAATATGAGGAAAAAAGGGAGATCGTGAAAATACTGACCCTTTTTGCTGATAATATAAGACCTTATATCGATGATCTCCTTGGATCAAACATTTTCCTGGGAGAAATCGATTTCCTGAGGGTCAAGGCTCTTCTCGGCAACCGGTTCGGATCAATCATTCCCGCAATAAGGGATGAGCCGTTCATAAAGTGGAGACAGGCAGTTCATCCGCTTCTTTCACTTGCATTTGAAAGTATTCCCGGCAGAAAACTGGTACCTCTTGATATTGAACTTGATGAAGGGAACAGGATACTGGTTATTTCGGGACCCAACGCCGGAGGCAAATCAGTTTGCCTTAAAACGGTTGGCCTCCTCCAGTATATGCTTCAATGCGGACTGACAATACCGGTGTCTGAAGGTTCGGAAACGGGTATCTTCAGCAGCATCCTTATCGATATCGGTGATGAGCAGAGCATAGAGAACGACCTGAGCACCTACAGCTCACATCTGATCAACATGAAGCATTTTCTTAAGCACGGAACGGAAAAGAGCCTTATACTGATAGATGAATTCGGGACAGGCACCGAACCCATGCTTGGCGGAGCCATAGCCGAAGCCATATTGGGTGAGCTTAACAGAAAAAAAGTCTTTGGTGTGCTCACAACCCATTATACAAACCTCAAGCATTTTGCATCACTCACCGGGGGGATTGTCAACGGGGCCATGGCGTTTGACAATCATCTGATGCAGCCTCTCTTTCAGCTTTATATCGGCAGACCCGGCAGTTCCTTCGCCTTCGAGATTGCCAGGAAGATAGGGCTTCCGGGAGAGATACTGGATGAGGCCTCAGACAAGGCAGGTGTAAAAAACATTAATTACGACAGGCATCTGAAGGATATTGCACGCGACAAGCGATACTGGGAAACGAAACGGCAGAAAATAAGGCATCATGAAAAAAGGCTTGAGGAGCTCATTGAGGAATACGAGAGAGAGCTTTCAGGCGCCAGATCGCTGAGAAAAGAGATTATCGCAAAAGCAAAGGATGAAGCGGAGAACCTGCTGAAGGAATCGAACAGGGTGATCGAAAATACTATTCGCGAGATAAGGGAGTCGCAGGCTGAGCGGGAAAGGACCAGGGAAGCGCGCCGGCAGCTCGGGGAATACAAGGAGACTGTTATTCAGGAAGTAAATCCCATTGAATCTGAACAGGAAAAGAAAATATCAGTCCTGGCTCAGCGTGCCAGAAAAATCCAACCCAGCAAAAGCAAAGAAAAGGCAAAGGAACAGGAGGATGATCAGAAACAACTGAAGAAGGGTGATGCTGTCCGGATGACAGATACCATGGCTGCCGGAGAAGTGATTGAAATCAAGGATAAAATGGCAACGATCGAGTCAGGCAGTTACCGGTTCCGTGTTTCAGTCGATAAAATAGAAAAGATCAGCAGATCGGAGCTTCAGAAAAGCATGAGGACACAGGTGAAGCCGAAAGAGACCGATCCCCTGCTAAGCCAGAGGAAACTCAGTTTCAGGCCCGAGATCGATATAAGGGGGGTGAGGGGAGAGGAAGCCATCCGGCAGGTCCGCGATCTTATCGACGATGCTATAATGGTACAGCACAGTAATCTTCGCGTCCTTCACGGCAAAGGCAATGGAATTCTCAGAGAGCTTGTCCGTCAGTATCTTGCAACAGTCGATGTGGTAAGATCCTTCCGTGATGAGCATGTTGATATGGGCGGCTCGGGTATTACCATCGTTGAGATGGATTTCTGATCAGTTCAGTCTTATGGATCCGTATGAAGCGTTCACATATACGCTGGATGCCGGAGAGTTTTCATCTCCCACAATACCCGATGTCTCATTCATATTGTTCTGGACAATACGCCGCTGATGCCGGAAATTTGCCTCGTTGAACCTGAGTCCGCCGTATGAAACCTTTGCATCGAGCTTATAGCTGGCTGAATTGTCTATGCCTATTCTTACACCGGTATACCGTGAATTAACTTCAAGGGACTCAAATCCTTCGGGTACACGTTCGACGGTTATCGAGCCATAGCCGGCGTCAAGCTTTAGTTTTCTTGTCAGGGTTCCTATTCCGATATCTGCGTATCCTGCATCTATTACGAGATTATTAACATCCTGGATCCTTATATTGTCGTATTTTGATTCCGCTACGATTGAGCTGGTCTCTCCGATATTCAGCTTCGAATACCTGCTGTCTGTAAGCAGTGCCTGACTCTTGCCTATTTCGAGACTGCCGCTGTACCTGGCAATGATCTCCATCCAGCCAACCTCGTCCATTCTTGCCTTGCCGTAAGCCAGGTTAAGCTTGTTCAAAGGCTTTTCGTTTCCCCGTGTAAACCTGGTAGCAGTAAGATTGCCGTATTTTATGTCCAAATCAACTCTCCCGCGCACCTCGTCCATATCGGTGTCACCGTACCTGTTGGCAAGCGTAATATCCATTTCATAAGGCATGTTTATTGTATAATCAATACGGAACCTTCTGGTACCACTTCCCCAACCGGAAAAGTTGAACTTCGAGTCTATAACGGTCTTGGCTGAAATAAGGGACGGAGTTTCTGCAAACTGGACCTCAATATAATTAAGGTGCTGTTCGGCTCTCTGCCTGTTGGGCATTTCGACAAGCACTTTTACATGGACAACAACTGACTGCTTGTCCCAGGTGTGGACCACGATGTCGCCATACCTGTTGCTGATATCCAGAGCTGTTGCAGCTCCCGGTGTGAACTCCTTGTGATATTCCTTTGTAACTTCCTGTGCCGATACTGTTATGGCGAGAAAGCAAAGGCAAAAAGTAAGGAGTGCTCCTGATCTATAGATTGACTTTTTCATTTTCGTATAAATTTTGATTTTCGTTCCTGATGCTCTTAAGCTGATTGACTATGAATGTGAGTACTTCAAGCTTCGTCTGATAGTGTTCAATCATGGCGTTAATGATCCTCTCATCGCTGGGGTTAACTTTAAGTTCTTTCTGGAGCTGGACATAAACTGAATCCATGCTTTTCATCTCATTGCGAAGGACCTCGATCTGTTCAGGATTGGTTTTCAGTCCACCGGTAAAGAGTTCGCCTTCCATAAGGCTTACCTGATACATATAGTAGTTTTCAACCTCCCTGTGTTGCGGAGAAACATCGCCGAGCGCCATTTTGGTGTTTTCAGGCCTGAGAAAATTATCCCAGACCCAGAGGGATGAAAGTGTAACCAGCAGGGTTACAACAGCTGCTCTCAGAAGATAGGGGACAATGCTTCGTTTGATCCCCGCACTATGGAACCTTTGCTCAAGTTTCCTGTTGAATCTCTCAAAGTGACCCTCCGATGGTTCACCCGTCTCGAAGAAGTCTTTGTTACTCCTGATTATGTCTTCTATATTCTTCATCACCTGTAATTTTTCCTGTGTTCATTCAGCTCAGAAATAAGTTTTTGCTTTGCCCTTGACAGCTGTGACCTTGATGTACTGCTGTTGATCCCCAGGATCTCGGCAATTTCATCGTGATCGTATCCCTCCAGCAGATAGAGTGAAAGAATGATCCTGTAGCCATCAGGCAGTTTTTCGATTGCCTCTTTCACCTCCTCTACCCGCACATCGATTTCTTCCTTTCTTAAAGTATCTTCTTCACTGTTGTCCCTGATGCCCGTGTAATGATCAATATCTTCAAAGATCCCTTTTTTCCTGTTCAGGGAGTCGAGAGACCTGTTTATCACTATTCTTTTAAGCCAGGCTCCAAAACTTACGGTCCCCGAATATGTTTCAATCTTCTCGAAGGCAGAGAGGAATGATTCCTGCATAATGTCCTCTGCCTCCATCGTATCGCTCACAATCCTCAGACTTGTATTATACATCGCCTTGTAGTATAACTTATAGATCTGAAACTGTGCCCTCTGATCTCCCTCTTTGCACCTGTCCAGAAGATCCTGGTGCAAGTTCCTGAATGCTGCTTCTACATTAGACATCTTTCTGTAAAGACTGGTTTTTATCGGTACTGCGGCACTCACTGTCTGTCAATTTACTAATCAATAGACGTGAGATATTTCTCAATGCTGCACTTAAATTAAGAATTTCCCGAAAATTTGAGAAATAAAACAATTAATGTTCCCTGGATTATTTTCCCTGTATCATGATCAAGTTCTGAACCCATCATGCTGTGGGGTATTGAATAGACAAGAAGCAAAACGGCTGAAGCGATCAGAACAAGCAGGGGTCTCTCCTTTTTCCTGTTGGCATAGACTGCCAGTACCCAGAATATGAATGCAATAAGCGTTTTATTGTCCGTTAGATCCCATCCGAAAGGAACACCTGTCCAGAATTCTCCGAAGGCAAATTTCTGGACCACAGGACCGAGGATCATTCCTCCTGCAGTCAGCAGGGCAAGCGTCCAGATGGCATATCTCCTGAACGACGGCAATCTGAAAATGCACAGAAGGCCTGTGAATGTCGACAAAAGCATGGCGAGGAACATCAGCAAAACATGGGGCAACAGTATATACCCCGGAACGCTCCCTTTGTATCTGACTACAATAGGATTTTCCCTGAAGAAAGTTTTGGTCCCCCCCGAATCGGTAATTTCGACAAAATACTCCAGCTTGCCTGCCGGCGGCTGTTGAGGAAGGTCAGCAAAAAATCCCTTCTCTTCGGTCATTTTGAAGATTTTGTTCATGACGAATGAATTCATGGGGTAAACCTTATAGCTGAACTCACTCATCCTGTATTCATCATCTGACCTGAACCTTCTGTAATATAACCTGGCTGTCACAGATGTATCCCGTATCCCGAGCTTCACTTCAGAGCGTTCATCGAGGCCGATGCTCCGTACAAGTTTCAGTTTATAGGCTGAATTATTAATTACAGCATCAAATTGTTTCGGATAGGTGGGGCCTGTTTTTCTCTGATAATAGGCAGCAGCAATTGTAATAAAGAAAGCCAGGGTCCAGAGAAGGAATTTTTTCATTCGAAAACAGCTTTGTTATATTATTGTATATTAAGTTGTTCGAATAGCTTGTCCCGATTTATCGGGAGAACCTTCATGATTCTAATCATCTTGTTGTGTAATTAGTTCATGAAGGTTTCATACATTATGCTATTGAAACAGTTTAAATGCCTCCTTTATCAGTACGATAGCCTCCCTGATCTCTGCTTCGGTTATTACCAGGGGAGGAGCAAAGCGGATAATATGCTCATGGGTGGGCTTCGCTATTACTCCCATTTCCTTCATTGCAAGACAGACATCCCAGGCAGTTTTTCCGTTCCTGGGTTTTATAACAACAGCATTGAGCAGACCCTTGCCCCTTACCAGTTCAATCATCTCCGACCTGATGGTTTTCATCTCATCACGGAATATTTTCCCCAGCCTGTCAGCATTTTCACAAAGATTCTCATCTCTGATCACCTCCAGGGCTGCAATGGCCACCTTTGCGGCCAGCGGGTTCCCTCCGAATGTCGAGCCATGCTCTCCGGGCAGGATTGTAAGCATTATGTCGTCATCGGCAAGGACAGCCGATATGGGCATAACACCCCCTGAAAGGGCTTTGCCAAGGATCAGGATATCGGGGCGAACATTTTCATGCTCGCATGCCAGCATTTTTCCCGTTCTGGCGAGACCTGTCTGGATCTCATCAGCAATAAACAGGACATTATGAGCCTTGCAAAGTTCGCGGGATTTTTTCAGATACCCCTCGTCAGGAACAAACACGCCGGCTTCACCCTGTATTGGTTCAACCAGGAATCCTGCAACATCCGGATCCTTTAAAGCTTCTTCAAGGGCTTTGGTATCGTTGTAGGGTATAATAATGAACCCCGGAGTGAAAGGGCCATAATGATTCCTGGCATCCGGATCGGTGGACATCGAGATTATTGTAATAGTTCGTCCATGGAAGTTGCCTTCGCAGGCAATGATCTTGGCCTGATTTTCTTTGACTCCTTTCTTTTTGTAAGCCCACTTGCGGCACAGTTTAATAGCAGTCTCGTCTGCTTCGGCCCCGGAATTCATTGGAAGGACCTTGTCATACCCGAAGTATTTTGTTACATACTCCTCGTATTCGCCCAGCACAGAATTATAGAATGCCCTTGAAGTAAGTGTGAGCCTTGTTGCCTGATCAGTAAGTGCCCTTATGATCTTAGGATGGCAATGGCCCTGATTTACTG
>DIKJ01000031.1 GCA_002424525.1 Bacteroidales bacterium UBA5621
TCTATAAAAATGAAAGGTATCAGATATGAAAAATAAATATAAATTTTTAATGATTATCATCCTCTCGTTCTATGTTATGGGTTGCTCTGAGAAATGGCTGGATGATCCTAAATCGGTGACTCTTCTCCTTCCCGGGCAGGTATGGAACGATGAAAAGATGATTGTTGGTATACTTGCCAACTATTACAACCGGCTGCCGATACATAGTGCGATCCATAGTGGGCAGGGCAACTTTGCGGCATATGATGAAGGCATTGCCAATGGGAGCAATGAGAGTGGGGTTGATCTAAGCAACAACAACATTGCTTCTTACGCATTCAACAGATGGACACTATGGGAGTACGGATTAATAAGAGATATCAACCTTGCATTAGAGGGGATTGATACTTATTCAGATAAGCTAACTCCTGGTTCTAAGACACAGTTCAAAGCAGAGTTCAGGTTCTTAAGGGCTCATGTTTATTTTGATATGGTTAAACGTATGGGCGGTGTACCTATCATAACCAATCAGCTTATTTATGATTACAGCGGTGACCCCGGCTATCTGGCCAAGCCGCGTAACAAGGAAGAAGAGGTCTATGATTTTATCGCCTCAGAGTTAGATGCGATCAAAGATATTATTGGAAATGAAGGAAGCAGGGATAGAGCCAACAAATATGCTGTACTGGCGCTTAAAAGCCGTGCAATGCTGTACGCTGGTTCCATTGCCAAGTATAATAACCTTATGCCTGTTCCGATCACGTTACCCAACAATGTAGTGGGAATACCTGCTGCAAGGGCAAATGGTTACTTTCAGGCAGCTCTTGATGCAGCAAAGGAGATCATCAATAGCGGTCAGTATTCACTTTACCAGAATAACCCAAACCTAGGGGAAAACTTCTATGACGCGCTGGTTAAGAAATTGAACAATCTTGAAATGATATTGGTTTTGGATTTTAGTATAAAAACCAAAAGGCATAATTTTTCTTACCAGAACATATGCCGCACTATGCGGGAGGATAACCTCTCATCTTCAGGTATCGGTCCTTCGCTCAACCTGGTGGAAGCTTTTGAATATCTCGACGGCACTGTTGGCATTTTAAAAGGAGTTGGTGACGGGAGTAATACTGCTGCCGGTCAGGCTAACTGGATTTTTTATGATAATCCGCAGGATATTTTTGCAAATAAAGATGCCAGATTATACGGGTCAATAGTATATCCCGGGACGCAGTTTAAAGGTGTGGATGTCAATATGCAGGCTGGAGTATATGAATGGAACCCAGCCACCAATAAATACGACAGGTACGAGTCAAATACGCTCGGAGCGATTCATACAGATGGTAAACTACTTACAGGACGTGGTGGTCCTGTGCGAACTACAGAGGAAGTATCGAATACGGGCTTCTATATTAAGAAGTTCATTGATCCTGCAACCCTTTCGAGTGCACGTGGTGTGGGATCAGACATAGCCTGGCCGCGATTCAGATATGCAGAGGTTCTTCTGAATGCCGCCGAAGCAGCCTTTGAACTGGGTGGTGCAAATATCACTGATGCCCTGACTTATGTTAACAGGGTTAGGGAAAGAGCAGGATTTCCGCCCAATAGTCTTGATGTCGGCACATTGACTTTTGAGAGATTACAGAATGAACGAAGAGTTGAATTATGCTTTGAAGACCACAGAGTTTGGGACCTGTCCCGATGGAGACAAGCTCATATTTTATGGGATGGTCAGGCTTCAAATCCAAATGCAGTGCTAAGCTCTCTTTATCCATACAGGGTAATACATCCGGGGTCACCGAACGATGGGAAATATGTATTTGATGCATTTAAAGCTCCCAAGTTTATTGCCCCGAGATTTTACCAGTTGGGGAACTATTATTCTTCTATCAGCCAGACTGTACTTGATAATAATCCCCTGATAATTATGAACCCATTCCATTAATCTACACTACTATGAAAAGAAAATTAATATCGTTCATAATAATAATGTTTATCATTATTTTAGCAGGATGCGAATTTGACAATTATGATCCACCGCAGTCATTTTTAACAGGTACGGTTACCTATAACGGTAATGCTGTAGGAGTACGATCAGGGGGAACACAACTCGAGTTATGGCAATACGGTTATGCTTTGCGTTCAAAAATACCTGTTTATATTGCACAAGATGGGACGTTCTCAGCAAAGTTGTTCGACGGGAACTATAAGCTGGTAAGGCTTTCAGGAGCGCCATGGCAGCCTCAGACTGACACTATCGGTGTAACCGTAAATGGCAATACAACAGTAGATGTACCGGTAACGCCATATTACACTATTACGAATGCTAATTTTACCTACAATAGGAGCACAGGTGTGATAACTTCGACATGCAATGTTACAAAAGTTGGAACGCTTAACATTGCGAGTCTCACTTTGTATGTAGGAGTTACATCGATAGTTGATGCCAACAACTCATCCCAGACAAATGTGCTGAGTGCGGCAGCACTGGCAGATCTCTCCACTCTGAAGACAAACGCTGTCACTTTGAATGCCACAAATAAGGCAAGACAATATGTGTATGTCAGGCTAGGGGTGCAGACATCCGGAGTCGGTGAACGTTTATATACACCGGTTCAGAAAATTTCTTTACAGTAGTTTTGTCAAATTTCTCAAACTTTTTAAAGACCGGAGGAGAATCTTCCGGTCTTTAAAAAATATGCAGTTTGCCATACAGTTATATTGTCTTTTTTGTTAAATACTCAAGTATGACCAGGACTTCTGTTGTAAATGAAAAATATGTTTTTACTCTGGCTTTTATTGCTGCAATGGGAGGGTTTTTATTTGGGTATGACTGGGTAGTTATCGGGGGTGCGAAACCATTTTATGAGAGGTTCTTTCAAATTTCCAATTCTCCCGCATTTCAGGGGTTTGCAATGAGCAGTGCGTTATTCGGGTGTCTGATAGGAGCTGGCGCCACAGGGTATTTTACTGACAAATACGGACGAAAAATCCCGCTGTTTTTTGCAGCTTTTCTGTTTATCTTCACTTCGATAGGCACAGGTGCGTTTAATTCTTTTACCTTATTTATTATATTCAGGATCCTTGGGGGTATTGGTATAGGGATAGCATCAAACGTTTCGCCTGTATATATTGCTGAAATTGCACCTGCTTACATGCGGGGAAAGCTTGTTGCAATAAACCAGTTAACAATTGCTTTTGGAGTCCTTTCGGCTCAAGTTGTAAATATGTTAATAGCCAGACCAGTGCCGATCGGGGCAAGCGATTTGATGATCTTCGAATCTTGGAACGGCCAGATGGGATGGCGATGGATGTTCTGGGCTTGTACCGTACCTGCAATCCTTTTCTTCATTTTATTATGGTTTGTACCGGAAAGTCCCAGATGGTTGGTGAAGGCTGGTAAACATGACAGGGCATATAAAATATTAAACCGTATCGGAGGTAGTGAATATGCAAGAACAGAAAAGCAGGAAATCATTGAAACAATAAACCCTTCTGTCAGCACACCATTTTCTGCACTCTTTTCAAAGGGGCTTGCTCCAGTTATCATTCTTGGAATAGGCTTGGCTGTTTTTCAGCAATGGTGCGGTATAAATGTTATCTTCAATTATGCTGAGGAGGTTTTTGCTGCAGCGGGCTATGGCATTTCAAGCACCTTGCTTAATATTGTCTTGACAGGAACAGTAAGCCTAATATTTACTGTGGTTGCCATGTTCCTGGTTGATAAATGGGGTCGGAAGGCACTTATGCTTCTTGGCGCAGGGGGGCTGTCAATCGTATACCTGGTGATAGCCGGGGGATATTTTCTTAATATAAAGGGTTCTTTTATGTTGTTCTGGGTTATAACGGCAATCGCTATTTATACGCTTACTCTGGCACCTATTACATGGGTTTTGCTCTCGGAGATTTTTCCGAATAGGATACGGGGTCATGCTATGTCGGTTGCTACATTCTCCTTATGGTTAGCTTGTGCAATTCTGACCATTTCATTCCCAATTCTTCATAAGGAATTTGGTGCATCAGGCACATTCCTGCTATATGCATTGATCTGCATACTGGGCTTTTTTTGGCTGCTGAAAAAGCTACCTGAAACGAAACAGAAATCCCTTGAGCAGATAGAGAGGGAATTAACAACGAATCAGGGCTGAAAGAATTGTTGGACGGAGATACTGATCTGCCTTTTTAAAGTAGTAGACTTCATTGAAGATATAATTATGAGGAATTTAATAATTTTAGTTACGGTTACATTGTTCCTCTTGGCCAGTTCCCATAATAATTCAGATCCGGTGACTCAATATTCCGGATCGGTTAATCAGCTTGATAGCTTTTTAATCAGCAAGCCTGAACTTATCCTCTCGTTCCATCATCCGGTTCCTGAAATAAAGCTGGCATATAAGAGTTACAGGGGTGATTTTGAAGAATGGAAGAAGGTAGCCAAACAGAAATTTTCTGAACTGATCAGCTATGAGTCTCCTGTAAACCGTGAAGTGACGGTTCTCCGGAAAAAAGAGATTGACGGCATCGTCTATCATGCTATGGTCATGAAAGTATCGGAAGACCTTTCTATTCCCGCTTATTTACTGGAGCCGGCAGGAGAAATAAGAGGAGCAGTTATGGCTATTCACGGACACGGTTCTGTGGAGCCTATGATTGGGCTGAGAGATGATTATCACCATAAGTTTGCATACGAACTTGCAAAATCAGGGTTTGTGGTTATCGCACCAGAATTAAGAGGATTCAGCACTTTGAGTGATCTGGCTGAACAGGTTCCAATCGCCCGGCTTGATTACTGGGTATCGAACTCACATTATACTCTTGTTACTGATGGGTTCCTCTATGGCAAGACACTCATCGGGCAAACAATTGAAGATCTGATTGCCTGGGAGGAATGGTTCTTCAAACATTTCGACTTCGAAAATCTTTCTGTAGCAGGAATTTCATACGGGGGTGATCTGGCATTATATTACCCTGTATTTTCAAAAAGAGTCAGCAAGATTTTCTGCAGTGGTTCACTCGGATCATTCAGCCTTATTTTTTCACGTTGCTATAATGCTCCTGCGCATGCAATCCCGGGGATTCTTAAATGGCTGGACAGAAGTGATATTGCGGGATTGAACGTGCCGCGCCCAATATTACTGCACTATGGGGAACTTGACTACCCCTCTGAGAAAAATGCTTCTGCATCCTATAATGAATCGGTCGGAGTATCAGTGGAAGAAATCAAAGAGATTTATGCTCAGGAGGGAGCCGAGAGTTATATAGAAATGAAAGTAACGTCCGGGAAGAAACATGAAATGGACGTTGACTTACTTCTATCTTTCATGACAGGTAAAAACTAACAGGTTCAGGCAGATTTACTGAATTTTTTCATATATTACTAGGGAGTGAAATATCAAACCTAAAATGAATAATTATGAAGAAGATAGCATTAGTGATTCCTGTTATTATCTTTTTTGTGTTTGTTGCCTTTACGGGACAAAAGCGCAATTCGCACTACATAACGAATCAATCACCTCTGGTAGTGCAACCTTACACAGCACTTCCTCTTGGAGCCATTAAACCTAAGGGAATGTTGTTGGAAATGCTGGAGATCCAACGCAATGGTCTTACAGGGCACCTCGACAGTATCTATAACCTGGTTTGCGGAGATAATAACGGATGGCTAGGCGGGACTGGTGACGGGTGGGAGCGAGGGCCTTACTGGATTGACGGACTTGTGCCATTGGCCTATCTTCTGGATGATGAGGGATTGAAGAAGAAGGCACAAAAATGGATGGAATGGAGCATTAATAACCAGGGCGAAGATGGTTATTTTGGCCCGAAACCTCTCCGGGAGGATTATGTGAGGATACCTGGCACTCAGCAGGGTAACCGTGAGGACTGGTGGCCAAAAATGGTAATGCTGAAAGCCCTGCAGCAATATTATACTGCAACGGAAGATAAAAGGGTTATAAACCTGATGCTCAATTATTTTAAATACCAGCATAAAATGCTGCCCGAGTTTCCCCTGGGGCACTGGACCTTCTGGGGCAACCGCCGGGGAGCAGATAATCTTGCTGTTGTCTACTGGCTATATAATATTTCTAAGGAAAAATTCCTTCTTGACCTTGCGGAGACAATTCATAAACAGACTTATGACTGGACAGACATTTATTCGGGTAACGTCATCCGGCAGTTAAACCCGCTGCCTGATCTGCATTGTGTAAATGTTGCACAAGGATTAAAAGCCCCTGTTATTTATTACCAGCAGCGTCCGGATAAGAAATATCTGGACGCTGTGAAAAAGGGGTTGGCGGCTTTGAAAGATTGTCACGGCTTTGTTAATGGGATGTACGGTGGGGACGAAAGGTTGCATGGAAACGATCCCATTCAGGGTTCTGAACTTTGCTCTGCTGTAGAGATGATGTTTAGCTTTGAGAGTATCCTGCCTGTAACAGGTGATGTCTATTATGCAGATTACCTGGAGAAAATCGCCTATAACGTTATACCTTCCCAGTCAACCGACGACTATTTGCGCAAGCAGTATTTTCAGCAAGCCAACCAGGTTTTAATTACAGACGAGGAACGCAATTTTTTTAACGACAGGAACGGCAGGATAGTCTTCGGAACAACAACGGGGTATCCCTGCTGCCTGGCCAACATGCACCAGGGCTGGCCTAAGTTTGTCCAGAACCTCTGGTACGCTACAAACGATAATGGCATTGCAGCCATTGTCTATGGTCCTTCAGAGGCAACAGTTAAAGTTGCAGGCGGAGAAGAAGTGACCGTTTCAGAAATAACTGATTATCCATTTAAGGGGAATATAAGATTTATCTTTACGACAAACAAGAAAGTCAGGTTCCCTTTCCATTTCCGTATACCTCTCTGGTGCGATAATCCGTTGGTTACCATAAATGGAAGGGAATATGAAGTAAAACCAAATAACAATATAGCTGTTATTTACCGCGAGTGGAGCTCAGGCGACGTGGTTGAACTTAACCTGCCCATGGATTTCCGCTTCAGCTACTGGCATGAAAACTCCCTTGGTATTGAGCGCGGACCGCTGGTATACGCCTTAAGGATCGAGGAGGAATGGAGAGAAGTAAAAAAGGAAGGATATGACGATACTTTCTGGGAAGTGTTACCAAAATCGCCTTGGAATTATGCTGTTCTGAGAAGCGAAACTGAAAGCGGCAGGCTGAGAGTTGAAATCAGGGATACAATACCTGCAAATCCATGGAATCTGAATAATGCTCCCATTACCGTTAAAGTAAATGCAGTGAGGATTCCATCATGGAAGATTGAAAGAGGTTCAGCAGGAAAAATTCCATCTCCTGCGAGTCTTCAAAGGGACGCAGAAAAAAATATTGAGGAAATTTCTTTGATCCCATATGGCTGTTCAACTTTAAGGATATCCCAGTTCCCGACAATTAACACGATAATCAGGTGATAGTTAATCAAAGGTAGACTTAGTTTAATTATCAATGATTTCCATTAAGATAAAAGGATAAAAAAATAAAGTGTTAAAATGAGTATTATGAGAAAAATCATCGTGTTTTTACCTATCGCTCTGTTGCTAATTAACGCCTGTAGCAGGCCAAGGTTAAGCTCCGATATTGGCCAGGTCTGGTCAGTTGAAAAAGCTAACGAGTGGCAGGAAGAGACGGGCTGGCTATGCGGCTGTAACTTCCTCCCAAGCAGTGCAGTTAATGCACTGGAAATGTGGCAGGAAGAAACATTTGATCCTGAGACCATCGACCGCGAACTGGGATACGCTGAAGACTTGGGCTTTAATATTATGCGTGTGTGGCTAAGCAGTCTCACCTGGAAAAGTGATCCGGAAGCGTTTAAGGCCCGCCTTGAAGAGTACCTTGATATTTCCTGGAAACATGGTATAGGGACCATGATCGTTTTCTTCTGCGACTGCTTTAATCCCAACTCAAAAACCGGACCTCAACCGGAGCCTTTGCCCGGAATTCATAATTCTCAATGGGTTCAGGATCCCAGCTGTGACCTTAGAACTGATACAACGACATTGTATCCCTGGCTGGAAGAATATGTAAAAGATATCATATTCACCTATAAAGATGATCCAAGGATCCTCGTCTGGGATCTTTATAATGAGCCCGGACAGACCGCGGAGGATCTCTCACTCCCGCTGGTCAGGAATGTTTTCAAATGGGCCCGCGAGATCAATCCATCACAGCCGATTACATCGGGCATGAACAAGTACAATGCCACAAGGGGACCACGAGCCCATAAGCTGAACTTGTTCCTGGTTAACAACTCTGATGTTATTACGTATCATAACTATAATGGACCTGCGGACCAAGGAGTGGTCATGAACCTGCTGAAATTGTTTGGACGCCCGGTGATTTGCACGGAATGGATGGCCCGACATTACGACAGCAAGTTCCAGAATATCCTTCCCATGCTGAAGAGCGAAAATGTCGGCTCAATCAGCTGGGGCCTTGTAGCAGGAAGGACCAATACCCATTTTCCGCGGCCTTACGAACGGTATCGCGACGAGATCCCGGCCGACGGAAGTGAACCCGCACTATGGTTCCATGATATTCTGAGGATAGACGGAACTCCTTTCGACCAGGTTGAGATAGATACCATTAAAGCAATCAACAGCAGGAAATAAAAGATTATTGTATGATTTTCAAGTCTCACCTCCTGATACTCCTTCTATCGTCACTGCTTGTTTTTTCAGCCTGCCGCGATGGCGAACAAGCAGGCAGTTTGAACCTGTTAAGCCATGAAGGTTTCGACACTATAATTAACAACAGGAAGGTTCAGTTATTTACCCTAAGAAATTCTTCAGGTTGTGTTGCACAGTTTACAAATTTTGGAGCAAGATGGATTTCGATGTGGGTTCCTGGCAGGAATGGCAAACTGACAGATGTTTTACTTGGATTCAATAATCTGGAGGATTACATTTCAGCAGGAGAACCGTATCATGGTGCAATTGTGGGGAGGATATGCGGAAGGATCGATGATGCAGAGTTTTTCCTCGATGGTAAGAAATACATACTTGCAGGCAACGATCTTTTTGGTGTACCGGTAAAAAACCATCTGCATGGGGGAATTAATGGATTCCATATACAGGTTTGGGAATCGAAAACTTTTGTAAACAAGTCAGGTGAACAGGGGATCATCTTTAGCTATTTCTCACCTGACGGCGAAGAGGGATTCCCCGGGAACCTTAATGTTGAGGTACATTATACATTATCAGGGAGAAATGAACTAATAATAGAATATCGGGCAGTCTCAGATGAAACAACTATTGTTAATCTTACCAACCATGCTTATTTTAATCTGAACGGTGAAGGAAACAACAACATCCTTAACCACATGATGAAGGTTAATTCAAATAAATATATTGAATGTGATCGTCAACTGATACCTACAGGCAAACTTATACATGTCAGAAGATCTCCTCTCGATTACAGTAAGTATAAGGAAATGGGAGAATGTATTAATACAGATCATGATCAGATATTTAAAGGTAAAGGGTATGCGGCTGCCATGGTTATTAAAGAAGAAAACTCAAGGAAATTGAAAAAAATGGCATCTGCATATTCGACCGAATCTGGTATTAAGATGGACCTCTATTCTGATAAACCCAGTATACAACTTTACAATGCCTGGCTGTTTGATGGAACTGACATCGGCAAAAGCGGCAGACCTTATTTATTTTCCGGAGGTTTTGTAATGGAAGCCCAGGGCTATCCGGATGCACCAAATCATTTGAACTTCCCCTCCATTACAATCCGTCCCGATGAGGTTTATAGTCATAAAGATATTTATCGGTTTTCACTAACATTCAAAAAATAGTAGTATGAAGAACAAACAAAATCTGTTGCCAAACTTAATCCTTTTATTCTTCTTCCTTTTTACGATCTCTTTGCAAGCACAAAGGACCGGAATAAAATGGAGTACAGACAGAGCCTGGAATTGGTATAACAGCAATCCGTGGATATGCGGATTTAACTATATTCCTGCCAATGCAATTAATTATACGGCAATGTGGGAAAAATCAGGCTTTTCCCCTGATGTGATTGACAAAGAGCTTGCTCTTGCAGCCGCAACTGGCTTTAATGCTGTGCGAGTTGTACTACAATTTATTGTGTGGGAGGATGACCCCATGTATTTCAAGGATGTATTTGCGAAGTTTCTTTCCATTTGTAAGAAGCATGGTTTAGAAGTGATGCCAGCCCTTTTTGATGACTGTGCATTTGGCATCAATATAGATCCAAGCCTGGGCAAGCAACCAGAACCTCTTGCCGGGTGGTATGCATGGGCATGGTCGCCAAGCCCTGGCCGTACAATGGCGGCAGACTCGACCACATGGTTCAGGCTCGAGAAATATGTAAAAGATATAATAGGGACATTTAAAAAAAATAGTGTTATTATGGCCTGGGACCTTTATAATGAACCAAGAAATACTTCACTGCCTCTGGTCAGAAAGGTTTTTAAATGGGCACGTGAGATAAACCCTACACAGCCTCTTACCGTTTGCATTTTTGGAAACAGAGAACTGCAGGATGCCATTGTGGAAAACTCTGATATCATCACATTTCATAACTATTCCCCCCGGGAACCAGTGGAAAAAACCATTCAGGATTTGAAGAAGCATCAGCGTCCCATTATCTGCACAGAATGGCTTAACCGTCCTAGGGGATCGATAGTAGAAGAAATACTTCCATTATTCTTTGAGGAAAATATAGGATGTTTTCACTGGGGCCTGGTAAATGGCAAGACCCAGACCGACCTGCCGTGGGGCCACAGACCGGGAGATATGCCATACAGGGGGATATGGCAGCACGACCTTTACACTTCAGATTTCAAAATGTATAGCTCGTATGAAATTCAGTTATTCAAAAACTACATTTCAAAGTCAAAAACCAGGCAGATACCTGCCGTAAAAAAAGGAAAATGATGATCTGAAGTTAAACAGGAATTTACAGGGAAGTGAAATTGCTAAGCACATATAATACATTAGAAATTAACATATTACATTATCCATTGACTAAATAACAGAATATTAAGTAACCATCTCAAATATTAGTATTATGAAAATCATTAGACTCTTTTTTCTGATTACTCTGCTGGTGGCTGTTTCATGCAGCCAGTCCGGTAAAAAGCCTCCGATTAATCCTGTCTGGCCAGTGGAAAAGGCCAATGCATGGCAGGAAATGACCGGCTGGCAGAACGGTTGCAACTTTCTCCCAAGCACTGCAGTAAATGCCCTTGAAATGTGGCAGACGGATACCTTTGACCCTGTTACCATCGACCGTGAGCTTGGATGGGCGGAAGATCTTGGCTTTAATGTCATGCGCGTCTGGCTTAATAGTTTAGTCTGGAAGTCTGATCCTGAGGGCTTTAAAGGACGTATAAACGATTACCTTGCCATATCCTCGAAGCGCGGGATCGGTACAATGTTCGTTTTCTTCTGCGACTGCTGGAATCCCGATTCAAAACCTGGTCCGCAACCGGAACCACTGCCAGGAGTTCATAATTCACAATGGGCTCAGGATCCTAGTTGCGATCTGAGAACAGACACAGCATCGCTATATACATGGCTGGAAGAATATGTGAAAGATATTATAGGCACTTTCAAAGATGACCCCCGGGTTTTAATATGGGATCTCTACAATGAGCCAGGAGCCAGCCGTCATGGCAATGAGTCGCTTCCGCTGATGAAAAATATTTTCAGGTGGGCAAGGGAAATTAATCCTTCACAACCTCTTACTGTTGGGATCTATAATCTGAGGTTACATGATATTAACGCTTATTCGATTGCCAACTCCGATGTTATTTCTTATCATAATTACAATGACGTTCCACAGCACAGCATTTATATTAATCTGTTGAAGCTTTACGGGCGACCTCTGATTTGTACTGAATGGATGGCCCGTCATTTCAACAGCAAGTTTCAAAATATTTTGCCGATGCTGAAAAGAGAAAATGTTGGCTCAATGAACTGGGGTCTTGTTGCCGGTAAAAGCAATACGATTTACAAATGGGGTGAGCCCATTCCAGACGGAAGCGAACCAGAACCATGGTTCCATGATATTCTCAGACCTGATGGAACACCGTTCGATCAGATTGAGATCGACACAATAAAAGCCGTAAACAGAAGGGAATGAATCCGAAACGAACACACCTCCCGATTACCTGCTATTTATTATATGGTTTAAAGCTTTCATCACGATAATCAAATATGGATAAAATAAGAAACAAAATCAGTCTTTCACGGTACTTACTCCTGCTGCTGATGCTCCCTGCCTGGTTCCAGCTTCAGGCCCAGAAGACCGGAGTACAATGGAGTACAGAAAAGGCATGGAACTGGTATAAAAGCAATCCATGGATATGCGGATTCAATTATATACCAGCCAGTGCTATAAATTACACAGCCATGTGGGACAAGACAGGGTTTACTGCTGATGAAATCGACAGGGAGCTTGCTCTTGCGGCGACAACAGGTTTTAATGCTGTCAGGGTTGTTCTTCAGTTTGTGGTATGGGAAGATAATCCCGTATATTTCAAAGAAGTATTTTCCAGGTTTCTTGCGATCTGCAGGAAGCATAATATGAAGGTGATGCCGGCATTCTTCGATGATTGCGTGTTTGGTGCCAATGTCGATCCTGCTGCCGGCAGGCAGCCGGAGCCGCTGGAAGGATGGTATGCATGGGCCTGGTCACCAAGTCCCGGTCATAGCATGGTACTGGATACAACAACCTATCCAAGACTTGAAAGGTATATCAGGGATATTATCGGAACCTATAGAAAGGATCCTGCAATTTTAGCGTGGGATCTTTACAATGAACCTACCAACGGAGGACTGGGTTTAAAAAGCCTTCCTCTTGTACGCCGCGTTTTTAAATGGGCCCGAGAAATAAATCCTTCACAACCCCTTACCATTGCTTTGTGGGGTGACATTGCCGGCAAGCCTGAGTTAAACGAAATCATCCTGACAAATTCTGATATAATAACATTCCATTCGTACAATCCAAAGGAGGCGGTTGAAAAGTTGATACATTGGCTGAAAGAGTATAACCGTCCAATTATCTGCACTGAATGGATGAAGCGACAGCAGGGCTCAAATCCTGAGAGCCTGCTGCCACTTTTCTTTAATGAAAATGTGGGTTGCATGCACTGGGGACTGGTTAACGGCAAGACCCAGACACATCTACCCTCGCGTTACCGGCCGGGAGACATGCCCTACAGAGGCATATGGCAGCATGATCTGTATACCTCGGATTACAAAATGTACAGTCCGTATGAAATGCAGTTATTCAAGTCATATATTTCAAAATCAAAAACCAGATGACCTGTTCCTGAGGGACATTGAACGCCATGTTGAGGTGTATAAAGAGCAATTATTAAGTTAACAATATCTAAAAACTTCCATTATGAAAAACAACACAAGGATTTTACGACACTGCAGTATAGTACTGACACTTTTCATAGCGGCTGCAGCTATGGCTCAGAAGCCTGCAGAGCAATGGAGCACTGACAAAGCGTGGAAATGGTATAACGATAATCCATGGATATGCGGATTTAACTATATACCTGCAAATGCAATCAACTATACAGCCATGTGGGACAAAACAAGTTTTTCTCCTGAAATGATTGAAAGGGAGCTTGCCCTTGCTGCGACGACAGGATTCAATGCGGTAAGAGTGGTCCTTCAGTTTATCGTCTGGGAAGAAGACCCAAAGTATTTCAAAGATACCTTCACGAGATTCCTTTCTATCTGCGCCAGGCATAATATTAAAGTTATGCCGACTTTCTTTGATGATTGTGTATTTGGAACAAATAAAGATCCCAATTTGGGGAAGCAACCGGAGCCTTTTATCGGTTGGTACGCATGGGCCTGGTCACCCAGTCCCGGCCATAGCATGGTGCTGGATACAACCACATACCCCAGACTCGAAAAGTATGTAAAGGATATTATTGGAACATACAAAAATGACCCCTCCATTTTAACCTGGGACTTATATAATGAACCTACAAACAGTGGACTTGGCAGTAGAAGCTTACCTCTTGTCAGACAGGTTTTTAAATGGGCTCGCGAAATAAATCCCTCGCAACCTGTAACGATAGGCTATTGGAACAATAATCAGGAATTAAACGATATCATTTTTGAGAATTCGGATATTATTACTTTCCATTCCTATTCTCCAAAAGAAGTTGTTGAAAAACTGATACAGACTCTTAATCAGCAAAAACGTCCCCTTGTTTGCACGGAATGGCTGAACCGACCCAGGGGGTCAACTGTTGAAGGCATATTACCATTATTCTTTTCTGAGAATATCGGCTGTTTCCACTGGGGCCTGGTAAATGGGAAAACACAAACAGACCTTCCCTGGGGGCACAGACCTGGTGACGGTCCTTATCACGGTATATGGCAACATGATCTGTACACTTCAGATCTACAGAAGTACAGCCCATACGAAATAGAACTGTTTAGATCATTTATTTCAAAATCGAAAACTAAACAATCAGCGGTAGAAACTAAGCAAAAGCCGGAGAAAATGCCGACAATCGAACCTTTATTTGATCATGCGCTTCGTGATCCGTCCATCTGTATTGGCCCGGATGGAACATATTATTTAACAGGGACCACGGCAAACAATCCTGCTGGCAGTAATGACACAACCGGTTGGTGGTATTTTAACGAAGGGATCCGCATCTGGAAAAGCAAAGATCTCAGGGAGTGGGAGCCGCTGGGGTTGGTATGGGCGCTGGACAAAGACGCCACCTGGGCCAGGGAGTTTAAAACCTTTCGTGGAGCCAGGAGGAGAGCTCTATGGGCACCCGAGATTTTCTACATGAAAGGGACCTTCTGGCTGACTTACTCAATGAACTATCGTGGTTGCGGCTTGCTAAGGAGCATAACAGGTAAGCCGGAGGGCCCTTACGTTGATATTAAGACTGATGGTCAATTAACTGATAATATTGATGCATCACTGTTTCAGGATGATGATGGAAAGATCTACTTCCTGTATCAGAATGGTATGATCGCGAGAATGAATGATAATATGACCGGGCTGGCGGAAGAACCACGTCTTCTAAAACCCTCCAACCATGAGGATGTCGGTTTTGAGGGTGCATTTCTAACCAAATACAACGGCAGGTATGTTCTCTTGTGCGCCGAGTCCAATGAACTGGATGGCAGCAGATCTTATGATTGCATGGCAGCCGTAGCAGACAACATCTATGGGCCCTATAGTGAAAGATACCTCGCGATTCCGCATGCAGGTCATAACATGTTATTCAAGACCCGTGAAGGGAAATGGATGAGCACATTTTTCGGAAGCGATAACAGGGCAGCCTTCAGGGAGAAACCAGGCATCCTTCCGATCGAATTCAATGACAACGGACGGTTTAGACCATTAATGAATACTTCTTTGTATGACTGAAACGCTGAATGAAATATCTTCTTTTTCGTCAATATTTTAACAAACATAATATTTTACAATAGAATAAATCAAATGAAAAAACTACATTATTTGGCCGTTGCTGCAGGTTTTATTTGCTTGGTTAAAATGAATACAAATGCACAGGACTGGAAGCCTGTACAGGGGAATATTATGACACCATGGGCTGCCACCGTGACCCCGGATAATGTATGGCAGGAATATCCTCGTCCCCAGATGGTAAGAAAAGAATGGTTAAACCTGAACGGACTGTGGGACTTTGCCATCGTTTTTGGAAGAAACAATCTACCTTCACAACGGTACAACCGAAAGATATTGGTGCCATTTTGTGTTGAATCGGCTCTTTCAGGAGTTAAGGAGACGGTAACAGGCAGTCAGGAAATGTTGTACAGACGTTTTTTCAAAATCCCGGATAGCTGGAAAGGGAAACGCATTCTTTTACATTTTCAGGCTGTTGACTATTTTACACGAGTGTGGGTTGACGGGAAATTTGTTGGGGAGCACAAGGGCGGATATGATGCTTTCCAGTTTGATGTCACTGACGCTCTTAACTCAGCAGAAAGTCATGAATTAAGTCTGGTTGTATGGGATCCGTCAAATACAGGAACTCAGCCCAATGGCAAGCAAACCCTGATTGGTTTATCCAAGGGCCGGTATACCCCTTCAAGCGGAATTTATCACACTGTGTGGATCGAACCGGTTGAGGAGGTCTCTATCAAAAGATTAAAAATCCTGCCTGATATAGATCTGGAAACACTCACTGTCGAAGCAGCACTTAAAGGCTGGGGGAATAATCATATTATAAAAGTTCAGGCTTTCGATCAGGGTATTGAGATCGGCTCAGGAGAGAGTACTCCCGACAAACCTGTTACCCTAAAGATCAATAATCCGAAATTATGGAGCCCCGATTCTCCTTTCCTGTATGATCTTAAGGTGAGCCTGTTCCATGGCGGCACAAAGGTCGATGAAGTGGAAAGCTATTTCGGCATGCGTAAAATATCAATGGCCCGTGATCAATCAGGCTTCATGAGGATCCGACTCAATAATAAGGAGATCTTCCAGTTTGGGCCTCTTGACCAGGGTTACTGGCCTGATGGCCTGTTGACACCACCATCAGACGAGGCTTTGAAATTTGATGTCGAATATCTTAAGAAAATAGGTTGCAACATGGACAGAGTCCATATAAAAGTTCAGCCTGAAAGATTCTATCATTATTGTGATAAGCTGGGAATACTAGTCTGGCAGGATATGATTAGCCCGGCCTCTAATTTACTCCGGTCGGAAATAGGAGGGTCAAAGGCATGGGAAGCAGAATGGGAAAGAATTATGGATCAGCTTTACAACTATCCCTCTGTAATTCTCTGGGTTGTTTTTAATGAATCGTGGGGACAATTTGATACTGAACGCATTACGGACTGGACAAAGAAGAAGGATCCTTCAAGGCTTGTAATAAACGCCAGCGGCTGGGTAGACAGAAACTGCGGTGACATTCGCGATTTCCACGATTATACAGTCTATCCTTCCATGGGATGGACTCCCGAAAAATACCCCAGGGCTATGGTGCTTGGGGAAGGAGGAGGACATGAGCTAGTTATTAGAGGCCATCTCTGGACGCCTGATATTGAGATTCCTGAAAGAGTTGACAGGGCGGGCGACCTGATAAGGGAGGTTGTTACATCGAAGGAGATGCTTGACGAGAGGTACAGCCTGTGGGTAAATAATCTTTCATCTCTCAGAAACTACGGATTAAATGCAGTCGTATATACTCAGATAAGTGATGTGGAAAATGAGCTTAACGGATGGCTTACCTACGACAGGAAGGTCAGCAAAATACCTGTTGAGAGACTGGCTGATCTGCACGGGAAACTCTATAAACCATTCCCGGGTAAGGGAAGGACCATATTGCCTCTTTCGATGAATGTACCTCAGAAATGGATGTATTCACCTGAAGAGCCTTCTGCAGACTGGTACAAAGCAGGTAGCAGAGGAAAGTGGAACAGCGGTAATGGCCCTTTCGGCATACCATTGTTGCATGCTCCTGATGTAAATACCATTTGGGAAACAAAAAGTTTATATCTTCAGAAGACTTTTAATCTCAGTTCTGTTCCGGCAAAACTGGCTATTGTCACATATAATCATGGTCTTACAGACGTTTATATTAATGGAGAGTTTGCTATTCAGATAAATAATCTAAGACGATGGGATCCTGAAATAAAGGTGAGTGAAGTTGACCTCCCGGAGAAAGCAGCAAAGCTTCTTAAAAAAGGCATCAACCACATAGCCCTGAGGTATGAATTCGGAAGTATAATACAATCAAGCATTTACAGCCCTCAGGCACCGACATCAAACTATTTTGACCTGGGGTTAATTGCATATTAAGCAGGAATTTCGGTTACTGATTAGTATAGTATATGGCCCCAAACAGAATAACTTGAGAAAAGAAGTTACATAAGAGTTACAGAATCATATGAGACATCAAAAGTACCAGTTTTCATTCTTGGCGGGATTGAATATTATGCTAAGTCCTTCATTGGCTGCAGTATATCACCATGATGGCACTACTAGACCCAACATAATGATTATTATTGCTGATGATGCAACCTACAATGACTTACCTCTTTATGGAGGAGATAATGTCAAAACTCCTAATATTGATCGCCTTGCAGGAGAAGGAATGACTTTCAATCAGGCGTATGTTTCAATGTCGATGAGCGTACCTTGCAGGGCGTCTCTTTATACAGGACTTTACCCTGTAAGCAATGGCGTCTGCTGGAACCACGTTCCTGCAAGGAATAATACCAGGAGTATAGTGCATTATCTTGGAGCACTCGGGTATCGTGTAGGACTTGCTGGTAAAGTTCACGCTAATCCAAGAAGTGTCTTCCCATTTGAAATGGTTGAAGGGCTTGAGAGAGATTGTGTAGCAGAGACAGCAGGGTTTGAAACCAATGAGATTCAAAAGTTCATAAACAGAGATAATAGTCAGCCCTTCTGTATGATCGCAGCCCTGGTCGTCCCACATATCCCATGGACTGTCGGCGATCCTTCTCATTTTGATCCCGGTCAGTTAAAACTGCCTCCTTATCTTGCAGATACGAAGGAAATGCGAGAGCAATTTGTAAGATACCTTGCAGAAGTAGAAGTTATGGATCAGCAGGTGGGCATGCTTATGGAACTGCTTAGAGAAACCTCCAAAATAAATAACACAATTGTAATCTTTACTTCTGAACAGGGAGCTCAGCTGCCAGGGTGCAAATGGACCAACTGGAATACAGGTGTTCATACAGGATTTATTGTCAGCTGGCCAGGCCGGATACAAGGAGGGAAACGCACAAATGCACTCATTCAATACGAAGATGTTCTCCCCACGCTGGTTGATGCAGCCGGAGGCCGGAATAAGCCCGGAGATTTTGAAGGATCAAGTTTTCTTCCAGTCCTGCTCGGCAAAAAAAGTATTCATCGTGAATATGCATATTTCATGCATAATAACGTGCCTGAAGGTCCATCTTACCCGATTCGTTCAATAACTGATGGGACTTTTCATTATATACGCAATCTGAAACCAGGGAATATCTATATTGAAAAACACCTTATGGCACGGATGCCGCTTAATGAATTTTGGCCTTCCTGGATATTCCAATCGTCAGAAAATGAGAAAACCTATAGTCTGGTATTGAGGTATATGAGCCGCCCGGCAGAACAGCTATACCGTATTGATCTCGACCCCGAGGAGCTGTTTGATCTTGCTGATAATGAGGGATTTGCTGAAATAAAGAAAAGATTATCAAATCAGCTGGACAAATGGATGGTTAGTCAGGGCGATCCGGGTGCCGAAATAGATACCAGGGAAGTCTGGAATAGTGCAACTAAAGGAAATCATTTCAGTAGATTGAAACGATAAGGATTAACTGAAGCTAATTATAATATCATTAAGGAATAAACATGGAAATAATCTAGACAGATGACCGATTTGAAGAATTTATTCAGTGAATGTTTAGAAAGAATAATCCCGTGTTGCATGCACCAAATTCTAACAAATAGTAATAAAAATGAAAACCCGAATAACAACAATAATTATCGGTGTGCTGACGGTACAGTTGATCGGTGCACAGGCACCTGGAGGAAGTTATAGAGTAACACCAAGGGTAATTAATGCCAAAGCTGTCAGTTCGTTAATATATGGGAATTTTATTGAGCTTGGTTTTGGTCGTCAGATTGAGGGAATGTGGTCAGAAAAGCTCTTCAATGCCAGCTTTGAAGAGATAACTCCATATAAGCAGAGTATGTGGAGCTATTTGCGAAGGACTCCCGAGGATGATATGACATTAAAGCCCTGGTGGCACTCCGGTTATGAAGAATATCCATGGTACTCTGTTCTGTCTGACAGAAAGGATGTTGCAATAACTTACAGAAGGTATGGAGGTTTTTATCATGGTTTGCAGGCTGTGATGTTAAACAACAATCAGGAGAAGTTAAAAGTCTACCTTGCTCAGGATGGCATCTGGATAAAAAAACGAGTCAGCTGTAAATTTAAAGGTTATATGATGAACAACCGCATTGGGAATAACCCTCTTTCCTCGGTTAAAGTGACAGTCGGACTTTATTCATTAAAAGACTTCACCCATCCGCTTGCGGAGAAAACCATTACTGTCGACGGCGGTTTTTTCAAGGAATATTCAGTTGAATTGAATGCGGGGGATTTTGAAGGCAGGGCAACATTTGCAGTATCAATTGAACCTGGGGCTTCTGCATCCTTCGATGGCTTCTCACTAATGCCTTCAGACAATATTGAGGGCTGGAGAAAAGATGTAATTGAAGCACTTAGGAAGATCCATGTCCCGATAATGAGGTACCCGGGAGGCTGTTTTGCATCATTCTATAACTGGCGATCGGGAATCGGGCCAAGAGCGGACAGGATGCCGGTAAACAGCGAATATTGGGGCGGCCTTGAAGAAAACAATGTCGGAACAGCCGAATTTATTGAAATGTGCAGGATGATCGGAACGGAACCATTTATCTGCGTTAATATGCTTACAGGCAGCCCTGCAGATGCTGCCGAATGGATTGCCTACTGCAATTCCACATCCGGTGACAGGATGAATCTCCTGCGGAAAGAACACGGATATCCGGAACCCCTCACGGTAAAATACTGGGAACTGGACAATGAGACTTACAGGAGGTACGGATATGAGGAATATGCAAAGCGATGCGTTGAGTTCTCCAAAGCAATGAAAGCAGCCGATCCGGCGATCCAGCTTGTCATGGTCGGATATCACACCTTTAACTCCAACCTCAGGGAAATGCTTGAAATTGCAGGACAATATATTGATTTAGTCGCTGACAGATCTGTTGACGAAACTGTTCTGAAGAAAGACCTTGAAATCATTAATGCTTATAACAAGATGCATGGAACAAGCATCAGGCTCTGCAACACTGAGTGGTGGGCTCAGTTCCCGAAGGAAAGAATCGTAGTCTCACCCCAGGATCCATCCAGAGTCTCAGATCATCAGGTAAAAATATTATGGAACTATGCAATGAATGTAGCCTCCAGGCTTTTATTGTTTCAGAGGCTTGGAGGAGATTTTGAATTCGCAAACTTCAATAACCTTTGCAACACCTGGGGGCAGAACATAATAGAGTGCCCAAAGGATACCGTTATCATTTCAGCTGCCGGAAAAGTATTCGAGCTTATGTCAAGATCCAAAAGCGCGTGGGTGCTGACAACTGATACGCTTGCCTCCGCAAAAGGAGTAATTGTCCAGTCGACCACCAACCTTAACAAGGACAGGCTCATTTTCTATTTATTGAACTATAACCAGGGACAATCGCTCATTAACCTTGATCTTTCAGCATTCAAGGTTACATCAAATGAGGCAACTGTCAGAACAGTTTTTTCAGATAATCCACTGGGCAGTAATGCTGTATCGGTTAAAAATAAAGTTCTTTCTGCAGAACAGTTCATCAGGATGAGAAACACGAAAAAGCCTCAGTTTACACTGAAACCCTGGTCTGTTACAGAAATAACAATAAATCTTTGATAAGAAGGTACTTTATCTTGAAAAGACGGGATTTTATAAAAACCACAACCGCCGGCGGAGCTTCAATAGTTGTTGCTCCTGGAGCTAATATATCCTTTATTCAGGCAGGCCCTTCAACTATTACTATCGAACCTTTTCCCATTTTTGAATTATCCCCGTGGCTTTACATGCAGTTCATGGAGCCGCTTGGTGTAACAGACACATCCGTAGAGGCGGCCTGGGACCATCAGACAGATAAATGGAGGGAAGATGTAGTCGGTATAACCAGAGAACTGGCACCTGGAATGATCAGGTGGGGAGGTATATTCTCAGCATATTATCGCTGGAAAGAGGCCGTTGGGCCAAGAGATCAGAGAAAACCAATGGTGAATATTACCTGGAACGGAATTGAATCCAATCAGATCGGTACTGCAGAATTTGTCGATTTCTGCAGACAGGTCGGTGCTGATCCTTTAATGGCTGTAAATTTTGAATCTGATGAGTTTGCCGGATATGCTACCACAAAAAAGGGAGACATACGAAAAGCTGATACAAAGGAGGCGGCCGAGTGGGTTGATTACTGTAATAATCCTTCAAATAAGCTGAGAATCAGGCATGGCTTCAAAGATCCTTTGCCGATAAAGATGTGGCAGCTTGGAAACGAAACCTCTTATGGCAGAGACAAGTTCGATATTGAAAAAGCTGCAATAAAAACAATCGAATTTGCACAGGCTGTGAGAAAAGCCGACCCGTCCATAAAGCTTATAGGATGGGGAGACAGCGGCTGGGCTCGGAGGATGATCGAAGTCGCAGGAGAAAACATCGATTTTATTGCCTTTCATCATATGTTCAACCCGGGCCAGAATATCAAAAACTCCCCTCTGCGTGATAACGAGTACAGGAAGGACCCTGCAGGGACATGGGAGATACTGATGGATGCATACAAAATTCATGAAAAAAAGATCAATGATATCAGAGGCGAAGTAAGCTCATATAATATGCCTCTTGCATTGACCGAATGCCATTATTCAATACCGGGGCGCAACCGCTGTGAAGTGCTTTCGTCGTGGGCTGCAGGTGTATCGTATGCACGCATGATGAACCTTCATGAACGGAACGGTGATCTTCTTAAAATTGCCACACTTGCCGACTTCTGTGGCACACGCTGGCAGGTAAATGCAATTATGATCCCGGTTCCATCGGGAAAGGCCTTCATGATGCCGGTAGCAAAAATAATGGCGCTTTACCGGAAATATTCAGGAAAAGAATATCTTAAGGTATCAGGTGTACCGGCAGGATTGGATATTACAGCCAGCAGGACTGGCAATACAATATATCTTCATGTTGTCAACACCAGCAGATTCAGGCAGGCGGCTACCTACCTCAAGGTGCCCAATATGACAATTAACTCGGCTAAAGCATTTGAGTTGTCGGCCGATCCTGAATTTGAAATCCTAAGTGCAGCTAATGATCCCCTGGTTCCAAAAGAAAGAATAATTAATATAAATGAACCTTTGATTTTCACTGCTGCCTCTGTCACCGCAGTTGAATTAACGGTTGAATAAGCACCAGCAGTTGTCACAAGTGCCGGTCGCAAAATCGGGGAGAAAGTACGGGCATAAAAATTTTACTCTCTTAACCTGTTTGTTCTTTATTGAAAATTTAATACAAAGAAAATTTATACGCATATAAACCTTAAAATTTAATCATGAAAAAACAAATTTATCTGATTCTGATGGCAAGTTCACTGCTTTTGGCGGCTTGCCAGAATGCGCCTAAGAAAGCTGAAAAAACCGAGCCGGTTTCCACCCGTTGGAACGAAACACAGGCTCAGCAATGGGGAATTGAAAACGGATGGCTTCGCGGAAGCAACTTCAACCCCAGTACAGCAATAAACCAGTTGGAAACATGGCAGGCCGAATCTTTCGACACTGCAACTATCAACCGCGAACTTGGATGGGCAGCTGCAATTGGGATGAATGTGATGCGTGTCTATTTGCACCATCTGGCCTGGGAAGTAGATAAAAATGGGTTCAAGGACCGAATGAACACTTTCCTCGATATTGCCGTGAAACATGGAATTAAAGTAGTGTTTGTCTTTTTCGACGATTGCTGGAATGCTACATATGCTGCCGGAAAACAGCCCGATCCTAAACCTGGAATTCACAACTCGGGATGGGTACGCGATCCGGGCGACCTCCTTTTTAAGGATTCAACATTAATGCCTGTTTTGGAAACGTATGTAAAAGATGTATTACTCACTTTTAAAGACGACAAACGCATTGTTATATGGGATTTGTACAACGAACCGGGAAATTCGGGCTATGGGAACAAATCGATGCCTTTGCTGAAAAAAGTATTCGAATGGGCATGGGAAATCCGGCCTTCGCAGCCATTGTCGGTTGGAGTCTGGAATTTCAAATTATCGGAATTCAATAAATTTCAGGTTGAAAACTCCGATATAATTACTTATCATAACTACGAGGGGCCTGAAAAACATCAGGCTGCCATTGACACACTTAAAAAATACAACCGTCCACTGGTTTGCACCGAATACATGGCACGGCGCAACAACAGCCTATTTACCAATATTATGCCTATCCTGAAAGAAAGCAATATTGGTGCAATTAACTGGGGCCTTGTCGATGGAAAATCGAACACAAAATATGCCTGGGGCGAACCTATTGCCAGTGGAGATGAACCTCCGCTGTGGTTTCACGAAATATTCAGAAAAGACGGAACTCCTTATAAGCAGGAGGAAGTGGATTTGATAAAGAAACTTACAGGAGCAAAATAGATCAATGGCATATTCCAATTATAAATTGTATTATGAAAAAGTATCTCCCTAATATTTCTTTCTGCATTCTGCTATTCAACTTTTTAATTACAGAGGGGCAGGAATGGAAACCAGCGGCTGTGAACCTTTCAACACAATGGACTGCAGGAATTACTCCTGAAAATGCATGGAAAGAGTACCCGCGCCCTCAGCTTGTACGCAATGAGTGGAAAAACCTGAACGGATTATGGGATTATGCAGTTCGCAAGGCGGGTGAATCCAAACCCTCAGAATTTGACGGGAAAATACTTGTTCCATTCAGTATCGAAGCTCCTCTTTCAGGAGTCGGCATGCAGGTTGGAATTGATGAGGTAATATGGTACCAGCGCAGGTTTGAAGTACCTGCAAAATGGAAGGATCAACGGATACTCATCCATTTTGAGGCATCTGATTTCGAGACTACAGTATGGCTGAATGGTAAGGAAATAGGTACACACAAGGGTGGCTATGATCCATTCAGCTTCGACATGACTGAATCTGTTGCTTCCGGCGGCACTCAGGAGCTTACAGTTAAAGTGTATGATCCCCAGGAGACTATTTTCAGATCGATTGGTAAACAGTCGCGAAAAAACCTTGGATATGAGGACTGTTCAGGAATATGGCAGACTGTCTGGCTCGAGCCCGTGCCCGTTAAAGCTTCAATCAGTTCGCTTACAATAAATCCCCAGCTTGATGCCGTGACTCTTGCAGTGAATACCAAAGGTGATACAAAAGGATTGAAGGTAAAATATGAAATATTTGATAACAAAAAGGTTGTAGCAACGTATTCTTCTGACGCAAATACTCCGTTAAAGGCTTCCATTGCTAATCCAAAACTATGGTCACCCGACTCGCCATTCCTTTATGACCTTAGAGTAAGCTTAATGCAGGGCAATTCTGCAGTGGATGTGGTAAGCAGTTATTTCGGACTCCGTACAGTCAGCCGGGGAAAAACCTCATCAGGTGAGCAGTTTCTTCTTAACGGACAACCGATCTTCCAGATCGGACCGCTCGACCAGAACTACTGGCCTGACGGAGGTCTGACACCACCTTCGGATGAAGCAATGAAATGGGAGGCAGAGTACTTGAAAAGCATCGGCTGCAATATGGTAAGGCTTCATATCAAAGTCAATCCAAGGAGGTATTACTATCATGCCGACAGGACAGGGTTGCTTATATGGCAGGATTTTGTTTGTGGTCCGCACGGGAACAAATCTCCTTCCCCGGAAGAATCAGACTTCTGGTTGAACGAGCAGAAGCTGATGATCGAAAACCTGTTTAACCATCCCTCAGTTGTTAAATGGATCGTTTTTAATGAATCATGGGGACAGCACGATTCGGAGAGGATAATTGAGTGGGCAGGCAAACAGGACAAAAGTCGTCTGATAATAGGTGCAAGCGGGTGGATTGATGTACGGCAGATGGGTGATATCCGCGACATCCACGACTATACGATGTGGCCTGCTATCCCGGTATCTGCAACTGATACAAGGGTCCTGGTGCTGGGTGAATGCGGAGGTTTTGCTTCAGCGGTACCGCCCCATAACTGGACAAACAGGTCGAATGAGACCGGAACTCCTGTAAACCTTCTTTCCGGAGGCTTCAACCCGACCACACCGCGAGACGCTAATGTCAAACACGATATTTTCAGGCCAACATTCACCATGGGCGAATCATTCGCGAAGCAATACAATATCTTTGTTGATCATCTTAATCTGCTGCGAAACAGCGGATTATGTGCTGCCGTATACACACAGATGACAGATATGAAACTTGAAGAGAATGGCTGGTTGACCTTCGACAGAAAAGTAAGCAAGGTGGATGAGGCAAGGCTGGCAGCAATACACAAGAAGCTTTTCGCCGAACCTCCGGTTCAGAATATTATCTTCCCTCCAGCCTCCAAAGATGCTCAGGGATGGGAAACTGCTGTCGCTGATTATCCTGACGGTATGAAGAGATCTATGGAGAGGAATCCCGCCATTTCTACCATCCTCCAGAACATGCCTGATTTCAATTCATTTAAATGGTCTGCTTCCAAAGGGCCATTTCCGGGAAATGACATAAATACTGTGTCTGCCCTGAACGGTGAAAAACAGCTCTTTATCCGTAAATCGTTTAATCTAAGCGATGTCCCTCAAAAGGCAACTATCAGGGTTTATACGATCAAGCCCGAAGGAACAGGAAATTTCTGGATGCACACACGTATATATATCAACGGCATATTTGCTGTCGATGAGTCAACCCGTCAGATAATGCCCGAAAGTCGTATGGCCGAGGTAATATTATCCCCTGAAGCAATGGTATTTCTGAAGAAAGGAGAGAACCAGATCATTGTGCAGTTCATTCCAGGGTATAATACACGAGATGCAATTTTTGCACCGCTAATTGATAAAGCTATGATTGACATATCTATGACCTCCTTCACAAATGATAAATAATCTTTTATAACACTATATTCATAAACAGACCAGAAATGAAAAATCTAATCTGCCTGATCTTAATTGTATTAGTGTCATATTCCTGCTCCTCAGACGACCAGACTGCAAAAGTAATTGTGCCGGGCGGAACCAACAGCCTCAGAGCTCCTGCTTATCCTCTTGTTACAATGGACCCTTACATCAGTACATGGTCTTTAACCGATAACCTGTACGATGATGTTCCCAGGCACTGGACGAAAGCGGGACATCCGCTGACAGGCGCTGTAAGAGTGGACGGAAAAATTTACAGGTTCATGGGTATGGAGGAGATCCCTACTCTGCCTGTGATCTATACAGGTGATATTGAACACTGGGATGGAAAATATACCGAGACACTGCCTCCTGACGGATGGGAAAAACCAGCCTTCAGGGATAACACATGGAAGGAAGGCAAAGCCCCTTATACGACCAGGGCCATACCTCCTGCCACAAGATGGAGATCTCCGGATCTATGGGTAAGGCGGTGGTTCGAACTTAGCAGCGACGTGCCGATTGAAGGACTTATGCTGAAGTACTCCTATGATGATTTTGTCGAGATCTTCATAAACGGAATACCCGTGGTGAAAAGTGATTACAAAGGTAAAATAAACCAGATTGCTGAACTCAACGATGAGGTACTTAAATCTCTCAAACCAGGAAGGAACCTGATTGCTGCACATGCACATAACGATGCCGGGCTTCATATGCTCGATTTCGGACTGGTGAGGAAAACAGACTATAAGGAAATGTTTCCCGAAACAGCCGTCCAGAAATCAGTTAACCTTCTTCCTACCCAAACCTGGTACACTTTCGAATGCGGACCCGTAACGCTTGAGGTGATTTTTACCGCACCCGTGCTTCTGAACGACCTGAGTCTCATGTCGCGGCCTGTTAATTATTTAACATATCAGGTTAAATCGAACGACGGTAAAGAACATACCGTACAGGTCTATGTGGAAGCAACTCCCGAATGGGCTGTCAACACCATCAACCAGCCGGTTAAGAGCGAAAGGGTGACCGAAAACGGAATGACATACCTGAAGACAGGAACCATTAAACAACCGGTACTTGCCAAGGACGGTGACGACATACGAATCGACTGGGGATACTTCTACCTTGCAGCGCGTGATGTGCCTTCAACAACCATGTCGATTGGTGATCCGGCTGTTCTGAAAACCGAATTCATAGAGAATGGTCAGCTGAAGAATTCTTTTGACAGTTCGTTGCCCGAAAGGATGTATCTCCGTATGACTGCACTTTCTTTTGCCTCTGACCTTGGAACAGTGGGCACCAAAACTGCAGCAGGTTATTTGATGATCGGTTACGACGACATTTATTCCATCCAGTATTTCGGTGATAACCTGCTTGCATACTGGAGAAACGGTGGAGTTGTTGACATTATGCAGGCCTTCACTCTTGCCGCTGACGGGTACAACCCGATAATGAAAAGGTGCGTTGCATTCGACAAAAAAATGCTGGCGGATGCTGAAAAGGCGGGAGGTAATAAATATGCCGAACTCTGTGCACTTGCATACAGGCAGTCGATTGCGGCACATAAACTTGTAGTAACAAGTGAAGGTGAGCTACTGTTCCTTTCAAAGGAAAATACCAGTAATGGTTGTATCGGAACGGTTGATGTTACTTACCCTTCCGCGCCATTATTTCTTGCTTACAGTCCTGATCTGCTTAAAGGTATGCTTAACGGGATATTCGAATACAGCAGGAACGGTAAATGGAAGTATCTTTTTGCCCCTCACGATCTTGGCTACTACCCCATTGCAAACGGGCAGATAAACCGTGAGGATGGCAGCGAAAGGATAATGCCTGTCGAAGAGTCGGGTAATATGCTCATTCTCACCGCAGCAATATGTGAGATGGAAGGCAATGCTAAGTATGCTGAGACTCACTGGAACCTCCTGACACAATGGGCCGATTACCTTCTTGATAACGGTCTTGATCCGGCAAACCAGCTCTGCACCGATGATTTTGCAGGACACCTTGCGCACAATGCCAACCTATCAGTAAAGGCAATAATGGGTATTGCCGGATACGGAAAAATGGCAGAGATGCTCGGGAAGAAGGATCTTGCAGAAACCTATACATCAGAAGCAAGGGAAATGGCTAAGGAGTGGATCAGAATGGCCGGAGAAGGAGACCATTACAAGCTCGCTTTCGACCAGGCGAACACATGGAGCCAGAAATACAACCTGGTATGGGATAAACTGCTGAAGCTTGATATCTTCCCGCCGGAGGTAGCCAGAACTGAACTGGATTATTACCTTACAAAACAGAACACGTATGGACTGCCCCTCGACAGCCGAAGAACATATACCAAAAATGACTGGGTGATGTGGACCTCTGTTCTCGCGGATGATGAAGATACATTCCTGAAAATATCAGATCCAATGTGGAAATATGCAAACGAGACCGCTACAAGAATGCCGGTTTCGGACTGGCATGAAACCACCGACGGCAAATCAGTCGGGATGATTGCCAGATCAGTAGTGGGAGGTTATTTCATGAAGATGCTGGAAAAGAAAATGGAATAATTATAAATGAATCAGTTAATAACATTAAAAGAACTTAAGATGAATAAGAGATTTAACTCAATCAGATCTGTGTTATCCTGCATCGTGTCACTTATACTGTTATCTTCTTTCAGCATGGTGATAAACGCTCAGGATATACCAAGACCGGAACATCCTCAGCCACAGTTTGAGAGAACCAGCTGGATGAATCTGAACGGATCATGGGATTTCGTAATGCAGACCAAAGTCGATAATCCTGAAGAAAACTGGAAAAATATTCCTGCCGTATTTGACAGGAAAATAAAAGTTCCCTACAGCCCTGAAAGCAATATCTCAGGTATAGGCTACACAGACTATATCCTGGGAGTCTGGTATAAGCGCACATTCAAAATTCCCGACAGCTGGAAGGGCCAGCGGATATTTATAAACTTCGGAGGAGTCGACTTCGACTCGAGGACATGGATAAACAACCAGCTTGCCGGGAGGCATGTCGGCGGAACCGGTTCTTTTGAGTTTGAAATAACAAAATTCATCAGGCCCGGAGACAATGAGATTATTGTATATGCCTATGATAATGTACAGAGCGACAAGCAGCCCCTGGGCAAGCAGGCGAGGCCGGAAAAGCCACGCTGGGGAAGCATAACCTATACCCGCAATACAGGTATCTGGCAGACCGTATGGCTTGAGGCGAGGCCTCAGAAATATATCGAGAGAGTATTTATTGTTCCGGAATTTGACAAGGGTGAATTTTCCATAATCCCGGAATTCAACGGAATTACTTTTGGAGACAAGTTTGAAATAAATATTACAACTCCGGATGGGGGAAAGGTGGCGTCGGTTTCAACAAATGCAATGGACGGTTATCCTGTGGCAGTAAAGATCCCAAAACCACGGGCATGGTCACCGGAGGATCCTTACCTCTACAATGTCCAGCTAGTTCTGAAACCAGTCACCGGACAATCCGACAATGTAAAAAGTTATGCAGGACTGAGAAAATTCCATATAGAGGGTAACAAATTCTATCTTAATAACAAGCCGATATTCCTGCGCATGGTTCTCGACCAGGGCTATTATCCTGACGGAGCATGGACTGCCCCCACCGATGCTGATCTTAAAAATGACATCGTGCTGTCGATGGCTGCAGGTTTCAACAGTGCAAGGCTCCATCAGAAAGTTTTTGAAGCCAGGTTCCACTACTGGGCAGACAAACTCGGTTATCTTACATGGGGTGAGTTTGCCGACTGGGGCGGTGTTCATTCCTTCAGGGATGCTGAAGGTCTCTTCAATCAGGCACATGAATGGAGGGAAGCAATTATACGTGACCGCAACCATCCCTCAATAGTCGCCTGGACACCATTCAACGAAACAAGCGGAGCTGCAAACAATAACCTCCAGTTCTACAGGTTCATCATCAGGAGTTTCTATGATCTCACCAGGGCACTTGACCCTACCAGGCCTGTTAATACCACCAGCGGTTATGTGAACGTAATTACAGATATTTTTACAGTACACGACTATGATCAGAATCCGGTAACATTCAGGGAGAGGTACTCGACAGTCGATCCTGCAAATCCTGAAAAAGCATCTGTCAGATTTCCCGAGAACGCGATTCCGTATGAAGGCCAGCCATATGTTGTTGATGAGTACGGCGGAACCAACTGGCTGCCCGAATATCTAACTGCCAAGTTGCCTGAAAATATGACTAATCCGATGCATCGTTTCGCGATCGGATATGGCAAAACAGCCGATGAAGTACTGGTAATCGTGAAAAACCTTACAGATGTGCTGCTTGAGAATCCAAATATTGCAGGATTTACATATTGTCAGCTCACAGATGTTGAAGGTGAGGTGAACGGAGTCTATTTCTATGACAGGAAACCCAAGTTCGATATAAAGAAATTCCGCGATATCATAGCGGCACCTGCAGCAATTGAAAAGACTCCTCCGGCAGGTAACAAAACTAAGTAGGAAAGTTGTGAGTCGTGAGTTATGAGTCGAGGAACTCCGCCACGGAGGTTGGCGGAACAGGTGAGTAGAACTGTAACCAATAAAAGGAGTTTTGTATGAAATCGAAAATTACTGTCTGCACCGCTCTGGTCCTATTATGGTGTTCTGTCATCAGGGCCCAGCCTGCCCTGGATATTGTAAAAACCGGGGATATCTATTCCGTCAGAATATCCCCGGATCATACATGCTCGGCATACTCTCCAGAGGAGGGATTATGGTCAGTTGCGACTGAATGGAAAGACGACTGGCCGGCAGGATGGTTACACTCCTCCCCTGGAAAACTTGAAGAGGCAGGAAGCTGGAAGATACTAACAGGTACAGTATCTCTTCGAGGAGGGAGCCTGAATATAAGGGACTCTTACCGGACTGAAAGCGGTATAATAAAATGTATTCGCAGATTTGAATGGACCGGAACAAGCTCAGTCGACAGCATAACATTGTCGGTAAGGTGGAAGGTAGGCGGGAGCAGCCTCCAGGTTTTTCTTCCTGGTATAATTTATTACGGCAACCCTTCAGGGGAGAAGAGCAATCCGCAGAGGGTACCGTGGTACCACGGAGCTCCCGGTGAAATAGCACTATTTGAGGAGCACCGGTACCCGATGCCCTTTGCATGCCTCGAATCAGGTAAAGGCAATATAAAATTCGGGGCTGCAATTCATTCACTCCCCTCCATGCTTAAAGACGGGAAGAATCCCGACCGCTGGTGGTCAATGGGAACAGAGGCATTCGAAGGATACTCTGAACTTCAGCTGCTCTCCGGACCGCTTGCCTATAACGGCCAAAAAAGTTATGCAAAGGCGCTGGCAGGGAAACCCATGAAATATGGCGACACCTATATCACTCTTGAACCCGGTCAGATTATTGAAAAGACATTCTGGATCGATATCGGCCGGATTGATAAAGAGGGTACCGCTTTTCAAAAACAGATTCACAATTCCATCAGCCTTTTCAAACCTTTCTATGCCGATGATCTGCCGGCTTATGAAGAAATAATAAAGTCGAAGTACAATTTTGCAAAATCGAGATGGACTGAAAGAGAAGGCTTTGCCGGATTCAACAAATACCCCTCTGATGTTGCTTCCAGGATTGTTATGGGATGGGCAGGGCAGTGCGAGTCTCCTGGCTATGCGTTCCAGGTACTGAAGGACAATTTCAATGATCCCGGCTTGTTTAAAATGGTTCAGCTCTCTCTTGATTTTCTAGCTTCATCACCTGTGGGCAGGGAAGGATTTCCAGTCAGTTTCGATATGAAAACCGGGCAATGGTCCGCTCCCGATCATGTATCAATGGGCCAGGCCATGTACAATTTCGCAAAAGCAATAGAGGCAGGAAGAAAGAACAAAGCTCTCAAAACCGAAAATTGGGAAACTTTTCTTAAGTTGGCCTCTGATTTTGCTGCCGAAAGGATTCTCACTGAGGACTGGTATCCCAAATCAACGGCTGAAGGTTTTTATATCGCCCCCTTGTCCCTTGCCTCACAGTTATTCAGATCCGATCTTTACAGGAAGGCTGCCATAAAGGCTGCCGATCATTATGCATCGCGGCATTTAACAATGGAGGAACCTTACTGGGGTGGTACTCTTGATGCATCTTGCGAGGATAAGGAAGGAGCATGGGCTGCGTTTCAGGGTTTTCTTGCAGTTTATGAGCTTACAGGAAATAAAAGCTATCTGGAATATGCCAGGCATGCCTGTGATGTATGTCTAAGTTATACGGTAGTCTGGGATATACCCTTGCCCCCGGGCAGATTATCTGATCATTTCTTCAAGTCAAGGGGGTGGACTGTGGTTTCGCCGCAGAACCAGCATATTGATGTATATGGTGTCTTCTATACACCTGAAATATACAGGATGGGACTGATCTTGAATGATGAAAATCTGAAGAGACTGGCAATTGTAATGTTCCGCAGCTGTGGCCAGATTACCGATCCGTACGGTAGTCAGGGAGAACAGCTCCAACAAACTAATTACGCTCAACGCGGCGATATGTCGGATGTTTACAAGTTAAGAGGAGGCTATGCAGAAAGGTGGACTGTCTTCTGGATTACGACACATTTTTTGAATGCAGCTGCCCGATTCGAGGAGATGGGAGTCATACTCTAAATTTCACCCTCCTTACCCTCAGATTATTCGATTAAAAACCATTAAGAGTGAGTAATTGGTAAAGTGAGAATTAAATGTCAGGATTACTAATCCGCTAATACTTATTATACATAATCAGGTTGTTAGAGTGACCGGGCAATTTTTTCTGAATAACACTTACTAAGTATTAATAATTTGAGACTTTGCCGTTTCGATAAAAGCAAGCATATTTTCCAAAGAGGTATCACCTTCGACCGAATGGGAGGGAGAAAAAATATAAGATCCGTTAAGACCTTCATTAAGTAGCTTTTCAGATTCGGCTCTGACCTCCTGTGGTGTGCCATATGGCAGAGTTTTCTGGATTGAGAGTCCTCCATGGAATGTCAGTCTGCCCTGGTATTGCTTCATCAACCCAAAAACATCCATTACTTCAGGCTGAAACGGATTAAAGCAGTTTACCCCAAGTTCAATAAGATCATCGAAGAGTTCATCCACATCACCGCAGGAATGAATAAAAACATATTTGCCTTCCGCATGCACAGCTTCATACATCCTCTTCAGCTGCGGACTGATGAACTCCTTCCAGACATCGTAACCCATTATCAGACCATTCTGCTGGCCCCAGTCGTCACCAAAATATACTGCATCTATATCATATTTCATAGCCTCTTTAACCTGTGCAATATTGTAATCTGCGATTGCTGTAAGGAGCTCGTGTACAAAGTCGGGATTAATCATGAAATCAATCAGCAAATTCTCTATTCCACGTAACGTCCATGCCCTTTCATATAGTGAGAATCCTATCTGGAACAGCCTGAACATATCTGGTTTTAACTTTATTGATGGCTCAATGTCTGAAAAGAAACGATTATCAAGGGGATCAGGGAAGGTATAATTACTGATAGTCGGAGAATCGATCAAGGCACCTGCAATATTACCTATATCCTTGTCAATGCTCCTATCCCAGATTACTCCGAAAACATCTCGATAGAGATCTTTGCCTGCTTCATCAAAAAAGCCATAATCATTACCAAGTAATAAAATATGATTATACAGTACATCATCAAGATCTTCTAACTGGTAGTATTCCTGTAATAATTGTTTAGCCTCCAGTGTGAATTTAAATGACCATGGGGTATATGGAGGTTTTTCCCCATCTAATACCAGTTTAATGACTTCTCTTCTATTCATTTGATTTCAGCTTTAATTATAGAAATATTTGTGATTGTTTAGTCTGATTTCTCCCTGCATTGGGTAAGCCCGGATAAATAAGTAAAATAAAAATAATCTTTTCGAAAATGATCATGTGAATAGTTGAATCATAAAATCTAATAAAGTATAAATAAAATACTGGGTTAAAATCTGTCTGCTTCTAGTCCTGTTATAAGATTCCAAGTTTTTCAACCAATCTGCTATATTCTTCCATAGAAATTGTGATCATACAGCCGTGACGCACTGATCCAGGGAAACTATACTTATCCCAATCTCTGTAGAATGTGTAACCTGAGGCCTGATACCATGGCCCGTTTAAATTGTCAGCAATGGAAAGTCCATATGAAACACCGGGATATTGCTCATAATACAAATACCAAAATTTCCCGTCGGGAGACGGAATAAGCATTGGAGCTTCTCTGAAATTTGGGCTTACAGGTAAAGAGGGTTCAGAATATGGCCCGGTCAGAAGTGGTGCTTTAGCAATCCGGATAGTTTTTCCGGTTACCCAATAAAGAGTCGGATATACCTCATCTTTGACTATTGCAAAATATTGATAGCCGATTTTCCGGATAATAACATCAATTGTAGCCATATCCCAATCAAATAATCTTGAAGGGTACTCAGAAAATGTTTTAAGATCTTTTGATAAAACATATAATGTGCGCTGACTGGCCCAGTAACGTTCAGGATCTTCTTTTGTTCCTTCTTTATGTGGCGTATGCCACGTTAAAATATATTGGTTTGTACTTTCATCGAAAAATAATTTCGGAGCTCCTATACGTTGCAGGGCATACGGATAGTCGGGAGTTCTTTTCAGATCAGGAGTTAATGTATAGTACTTTTCCCAGTTAATTAAATCATCAGATACCCAAATATTTATGTCTGGTGACGAGTCACTTGTATTGCCAACAATGTAGTACCTGGCGTCATGACCCTTACAAATGTCAGGGTGACCCCTGTATTCATCAGAAACTCGTTCTCCTCCGTTCAATGCATGCCAGTGTAAACCATCTAAACTGACTGAATAGTAGAGCCGTCCATAATCCTGATGTTTCATATGAGCAAATAAATAAGCCTGGTGTTTTGCATCTCCAGGATCTTTAACCTGTCCCGGAGGATTTGGTTGTTGAGCTGATAATAAGGTTATGTTGACAACTAATAAAAGTAAATAGCGAGTTTTATAGAGAATAAGCTTCATGTCTGAGAAATTTTAAAAAGGATAACAGTTATTCTTTAGTGATAGTATGTATCGAGGTAGAGCATATTTCAAATGTCTTAATATTCTTATCTTTTAAAATAGCGAGTCATTTTTCTGGTTTTATGTATAGATCACACCCCTGATGGATTCTTTAGTCTGGTATCAATGGAAACCGGACCTCCAAAAACTGGCCTGCCATTTTTATCCCAGGTGAAAGGTTGTGCCCTCATACTTCTTCCCGAGCACTGGTTACTTGATGATTTTTTGGCGTGATATACAATCCAGTCTTCTTTCCCATCGGGAGATTTTGTAAAACAGTTATGCCCCGGACCATAGACACTGTTATCAGGACATTGCTTGAATACTTGTTTGTCAGATCTGGTCCATGATACAGAATCAAGAAGGTCGGCATCTTTTTTAACAGAGAGCATTCCGAGTCCATAATTATCATCCCAGCAGGCGGCTGCTGAATAGATAATGAAAACCTCATCTCCAGGTCCAAAAAGAAACTGAGGACCCTCCAATATTTCACGGTTTCCGGTCTTTTCCCATTCATATTTTGGCAGTGCCAGAAGTGTAAGGGGCTTTTCAATTTCCAATGGAGAATTCATCCTGGCTATGATCAGACCACTTTGATTTTTAATATATGGCGAATAAAGGAAATAATAATTTCCTTTATACTCAAACACACTCCCGTCTATCCCCGGGTAATCAGTCTCAATCTTTCCAAGATCATCCCAATTCCCGGAAAAGGGGTCTTTAGAAATATTTCTTAAAACAAAGACAAATCTGGAATGATCTCCCTGGTTGTTCTTGTCACATGCTGTATAGTAAATATACCAGGCCTCATTAATAAAATGTATTTCCGGAGCCCATATACTGCTGCTATTCGGCCCCGATTCAGGAGAGAACCAGATAGTTTTTGATGCAGCATCTGAAAGATCCGTGAAAGATTTTGTTTTCCATAACACGAGGCGATTACCACGAGTTACCATACAATAATAAGACCCATCGCTATGATGATAAACAAATGGGTCGGCGCCAGATTCCAGAATAGGATTAGAAAAGTATTCCTGGTCATTTATCCTTTTTTCACCCGGGCAAATGCTGCACAGGAGAATACATAAAGAAAGGTGTAATATTAGTGTAGGCATAATTTCAATTATTTTGTTGGATTTAAATTAAGAAGTTAAAAGTTACAGAACTAATCTATTTCCTTTATTCTTATGTTCCTTGATGAAGGAGCTGGCAATTGAAGGCCGGGTTTTACCGGTTCTCCAAAATCAGGACTGCCATCTTTTTTAAAAGTAAATTTCTGAGCCCTCGGCGAACGGAATCTGCCACATCCCTGGCCGGGAGCAGAATTTGCATGATATATAATCCAGTTTTCTTTCCCGTCGGGTGACTTGAAAAAAGAATTATGACCGGGAGCATAGACTCCATTCTCAGGATCCTGTTTAAATACAGGATGAGGATTCTTCTTCCATTCACCCGGATCCAGAAGATTTTTTTTCCCGGTAAAAGTAAGCATCCCCAGGCAATATGAATCAGTCCAGCATCCACTTGCTGAATAAATTAAAAAGAGCTTCTTTCTATTGAACAGGATAACAGGCCCTTCATTAACATTTACGTGAGGGACATCATTGGGATTGTTCAGATCCCCAATTTTCTCCCATTCATACTCCGGAAAAGATATTCTGACTCTTTCCCCTTCAATGGTCCAGGGATTCTTCATTTTTGCGATATAAATATCCTGTTGGCCGTTCACATCTCCTTCCCACCCGGACCAAACCATATAGAGGTTGCCCGAATATTCAAAAACTGATCCATCAATTGCCCATTTATCTGAAGGATCGGTTACTTTTCCCTTAAATTCCCACGTCCCTTCCATGGGATCCGGGGAGATGTTTTCAACAACATACATCCGATGATTTTTGTTATTTCCGTCATCGGCAGCAAAATACATATACCATTTTCCCTGTATGAAATGTAGCTCAGGAGCCCAGATGTTTCTCGAGAAAGATGTTCCTTCAGGCGGGGTCCAGATAGTTTTTTGTTCGGTTGTTTTCAGATCCGATAAGTTCTTAACTTTTGTTATAACCAAACGTCTTCCGGATGTATTTGTATAATAGTAAAAACCATCTTTATAGATTAACCATGGATCAGCTCCTGAGTTTAAAAGAGGGTTAGTAAAAATCTGAGCAACATTTTCTGCTGGCTGCGAAAAAGCAGATCCGAAAAAAAGCACCAGTGCAGTAATTATTAATGAATTTTTCATTTCCAATATTGTAATAAATTTAATATCAGTTAAATTTTATTCTTTATTATTTCTAAAAGGTTTGTTTATCACATCATTTCTCCAATAAATCAGCTTATTGTGAAGTTCATAAACTTTCTCAGGATATTTTGATGACAAATTCTCAGATTCACCTATATCGTCAATAAGGTTATACAATTCTGTCTCCCCTGTATCAAAAAACTCAATTAGTTTCCAATTTCCGTCGCGGATAGCACCCGATGATCTCCCCCCTAAAAAATGCTTTGCCAGCAGTGGATAATGCCAGTACAATGTACGTGAAGCTTCTCTTTTGCCTTTTTTACCCATTAATGCAGGAGCCAGACTTATACCATCAATAAATTGTTTTTCTGGCAGTTTAGTTCCAGACAATTCACACACTGTCGGGTAAAAATCATAATTAGCAGTAATTTCGTCTATCACCCTTCCGCCGGCAATTTTGCCAGGCTGATAGATGATCAACGGTTCCCTGATTCCTCCTTCGTATAATGTGCTTTTCCCTTCTCTTAACGGATAATTATCGGTAACACGCGATTCACCTCCGTTATCACTGCTGAATATTATTATTGTATTATCCTCTATTCCCAATTCACCGAGTTTTTTGCAAATCATCCCAACTCCAGCATCAATGTCTTTCAACTGGGCGGCTAAATGTGGATTATTCTTAGGTGCAAAGTAATCCGCTGGCCATTTCTTATAAGGATCATCTTCCATGTTATCTTTCGATGGAGCACTTTTCCCGCTATCAGCTTTTTTTCTGAAATGTTCAACTAATTCAGGCTTGCCGTGTAGCGTTGTGTGTACGGCATAATGACTCAGGTACAGAAAAAAAGGCTTGTCGTGGTTTCGTTCAATGAACTGAACAGCCTCAAGATTCATTCGATCTATCAGGAATTCTCTTTCATCGGGTAGTATTTTAACTAATCCGGGATTAAAATGATACGGGTAGAAATAAGTCCCGTTTCCAATTCCGGAAGTCTCAGAAGAAAATGTTTCATTAAAACCCTGCTGATCAGGCAATACTTCTATTAGTGCATTGTTTAGCTTATAGCCGGATAAATGCCATTTACCTATAATTCCTGTGTGATAGCCATTGCTTCTTAAAACTTCAGGAAGGGTTACATAATTAGTATCCAGAAATTGATCGGCATTTGGCCGAAGGTAGTCTGTTATTCCTGTTCTGACAGGATATTGACCTGTCATTAATGCGGCTCTGTATGGAGAACTTACGGGTGCGGCTGAGTAGGCTTGTGTAAAACGGACTCCTTTTGCCGCGAGCCTGTCCAGATTCGGTGTTTCATTAAACTTATTCCCATAACAGCCAAGTTCTGAATACCCAAGATCATCAGCAAGGATAAAAATAATATTTGGCTTTCCCTCAGTTGCAGTCCTATCATTACTGCAACTTACATGCAGGTTAATAACCCCTGCTGCAAAAAGGGTTAAAGGGCAAATCTTGTTTATCAGAGTACAATCCGTTTTTAACAAATGATTATTTATTGTCCAGTTCATACACTATGAAGATTTAATTGGTTCTCAATTATGAGATAATTAGTCTTATTTAGCTATCCTCATATTATCAATAATTCGCTTTGAAATTCAGTCTGTAAATAAAAACCTGCCGGCTGCCAGTATGCGTTGAATTAAATCCCACTATATTTCCTTTCTGGCTCCACCGGCAATGGATGTCGCACCGCCACAATCCGTTATACTCTTCAGGTTGGACAAATCGTCCGAGAGATAAAACTGCCTCATTCCTCATATCCATCAGATAAATTTTCTGTTCCCTTAAACCACTTGATGGATAAGTATCAGTTATCATCCATTTCTGGTCAGGAGAGAAAGTACCGTGGCCATCATAATCCAGCACCCCTTTCCCAAGTCTTTTATAATTGTCTTTCCCGGCTGTAAATAAAATATGGGCATACTGTCTGGCTTGATAATTCGCAGTTATCATTAACTCATTGTCATTCAGCCAGTCATAGTGAGATCCACCCCAGTCTTCAGGAAAACATCTTTGCAAGTTTGTACCATCTCTGTTTACAACAAGGGAAGTAGTAATCCTTGTTTTACCATCCATCTGGCGTGAAAGCCAGAATATTTTCGAACTTTGCCTGCTAAAGAGTGTATGATTGAACCATGCTATATTCCCTTCTGTAATTGGGGGCACCAATTCTTTAACCTGATAATATGAAACCAGAAGTTTGGATTCTCCTGTTTCCAGGTTAATCAGGAATAATCCGTCATCATGAGGGAAAGGTATCTCCTTTCCAGGATCCTGCCCTTCTCCGCCATAACCATAATCAGGACGGGTCAGTCTCAACCTTGCAAAATTAATACTAAGAGCTTCTTTCCCGTCGTGAGAAACAGCACTTACAGGATGAGGAATAGTTTTGATCTCTTTTCTGGTATGAACATTCATAATGACTGACACAAACTGCCCTTCTCTTAAATCATTAAATACTATTAATGAGTCCGGGTTGGTAGCCAACCAGTGAGCCATGCAACCTTGCTGAAAATTCCATGCACGTGTTTGTGCAAGAGGGATAAATTCATAAGTTTTGAGATCGACGAGCCCCAGAGTTGCAGGTTCGTTTTCATCCGGGAGTTTATACCTGATATCTGTTTCAAGGACAGTTGCATACCTCTGTGATCTGTCAAATGAATTTATGCCATAATAACTGGCAAAAAGATGTTCCTTGTCATTACCTGTAATCTGGTCAGGTCCGATAACCTCAGGCCAGATAACTGTTCGGTCGTTTTCTCTATTGCCTGAACAAGATGTTAAACCAGCATAAAAAACTGTAAGGATAATTACAACGGTTACTTTCATGTCATTTGAAATTTTTTCTGAGTAGTTTTTCCGATAGTAGAATTAAAGTAACTAAAGATAATCGGGAACTTACCCCTGGCTTAAAAGAATCGGACCTGCAAGATCTGTTTACAGTATTATCGAGGCCTGCTTAATTAAAATTTTAAAGCTCCATCTGTTATTTTCTTATTTTACTGAGAACCTGTAAATTGTTCGTGAAGAAAATGTCTCTCCAGGATTCAGCAGGGTTGATGGAAAATCCGGCTGGTTTGGTGAATCGGGATAATGTTGTGTTTCAAGGCAGAGTCCGGACCTGAAGTTATAGGGTTTCCCACCGTAACCTATCACACTTCCGTCAAGAAAATTACCACAATAGAACTGGATAGCAGGCTGATCGGTAATTACTTCCATAAAACGGCCACTGACTGGTTCAAATAAGGTAACATCGACTTCATCAAGATTATCCAGTACAAAAGTGTGATCATATCCATTTCCGGCCCTGAGCTGATCATAATCTTCATCAATTCCGGATCCAATCATCCTGGGAACTGTAAAATCGAAAGGAGTTGAGAATACCGGTCTTATCTCTCCGGTAGGAATTAGAGTAGCATCAACAGGAATGAAGTTAGATGCCTTGATCTCCAGAACATGGTCAAGAATATCTTTATTTCCTGAACCATGAAGATTAAAATACGCGTGATTAGTAACATTGATTACTGTTTTCCTGTCAGTTGTACATTTGTAATTAATAATGATCTCGTTATTATTGGTCCATGTATAGAGTACTTCAACATTAACAGTGCCGGGGTACCCTTCTTCCATATCTGGGCTCAAGTATGTAAATTTTACAGCTGGAATTCCACCCGTCTCAATTATTTCAGAGTCCCAAACAACACTATGCCACCCACCAGGACCACCATGAAGGCTGTTGGGCCCATTATTAATTGACAGGGTGAATTCCTTACCATCCAGATTGAATTTACCGCCGGCAATTCTGTTCGCATATCTGCCAACAATGGATCCATAATAAGGATCACCCTTTATCATCTCCTCAAAAGTATCATATCCGAATGTGATATTTACCTTTTTGCCATTTTTGTCGGGCACTTCAATCCATACAATCCTTGCTCCAAAACTTGAAAGCTTAAGAACATTCTCCTGCTTGTTTTTCAAAGTAAAAAGATAAACCTCTTTCCCTTGATGAATTCCAAAAGTCTCCTTTTTAATCGACTTATCTGATGTAGTTTTGCAGGAACTGATTATTAATACTGCTCCAATTAGTATTACCGTACGAAGATTTGATTTTTTCATTTTTGAATGCACATTTTATTTGTAAAATTAATAATTCTTCATTATCATTAGTTTCCATGGTAAAAAACTGTAATCGTAATCAGATTTTATAGTATCGGCATCAAATGCCTGAAATATCAATTGGAGATTAAGGTCATCTATTTCAAGCTTTTGATTATAACCGGAGCGGATCAGTTCTGGATGACTGACCTGGTCATAGACTGACTTTCTGCCATCGGTTGAAATCAGATTAGACGGATCTCCAAAGAATTCGTTACTGCCTGATTCTACTCTTTCCCAGGGGCCCTCCAGTTTTTCTGCCATCATGGCGAATAGAAATCTGTTTCTGCTTTCCCAATAGTATCTCCTTGTGGGGTGAGGGTAAACGGCTTCCAATATATTGAGGTATTTATTGCAGGATTTAACATAATAAATATGGCTGGCTTCATGAAGTCTCCATCTGCCAATTTCGTTTTCTCCTCTTTCAGTTAATACCGTCTCTTCTCTTTTATCCGCGTACCCTGTGGGGAATTCATCAATAGGGCACTCAAATCTGAACAGAGAACCCTCATGATCGGTGTAAAAGAGATGTGCCTTAATATCGTCACAAATTACCCAAAAATCAATCCAAAAACCGTTGTTTGATTTTCGGGTTTTAATAATCTCGGGCTTTGACCACCCATAGACATTTTCAATATCGCTGTTTGTCATAAATACCGGCTGAAGATCCGGTCTTCCCTCGCTTGCAGTTTGGGCGATGATATACCATAGTTTCTGGGGTTCAAAATAAAAAACCTGTGGAGCTATGATAACGGATTTATGAATTTCAGACAAACTAAATCGTTCTGCCTCATTAAGTTTCTCAATAGATTCAGCAGAAACATATCCTAATCCGGCACCTCCCTTTGAGAGAAATGAAGTTCTTTGCCTCGTCTCACGCCCCGTTATGGTTGTGTAGAACATATGATACCTTTTGTTATAAAAGACGATCGACGGATCCTTTACTGAAATTTCGTCAAAGGAACCTGCAGGACCTTTCTCAAATACCGGCTCACTCACGTGCCACTTTTTATACTGAATGGTTTTCATACAATCTGTTCCGGTCCCGACAAACTTTTTACCATTGGATGTTGTACATGAAAAAATGATCAGAAGCGTGATAAACAGGTTAAAGATTTTTTTCATCATTTCAGTTAGTTTTAATTCTGTTACGATTAATTATCGGATTATTTTTTGTATTTTAACAATTTAAGTTTGTTATGGTTAACGATCACTATTAAATCTTTTATCTCAAATTATGAAGTATTTTTTTCGGACAGTTTATTTATCATTGTTATTAATTTCAGGATGTGGAACTTCTATAAAGTATTCAGGCAATCCGATCTTTCCCGGATGGTATGCTGATCCTGAAGGTATAATCTTTAACAGACAGTACTGGATTTATCCGACTTATTCTGCCCCTTACAAGGACCAGGTTTTTATGGATGCCTTTTCTTCCAAAGACCTTATCAAATGGGAGAAACACGAGAGGATAATTGACACTGCCGTTATAAAATGGGCAAATATAGCAATGTGGGCCCCTTCCATAATTGAACATGGGAAACAGTATTATCTCTTTTTTAGTGCAAACGACATTCAGTCTGATTCGCAACACGGAGGTATCGGGGTAGCTGTTGCCGGAAAACCCGATGGCCCCTTCAGGGATTATCTGGGTAAACCACTTATCGACAAATTCCATAATGGCGCACAGCCAATCGACCAGTTTGTTTTTAAGGATTCCGATAATCAGATCTATTTGATTTACGGGGGATGGAGACACTGTAATATTGCTAAACTGAAACATGACTTTACAGGATTTGAATCATTAGATGACGGGACCGTATTCAGGGAGATAACACCGGAAGGATACGTGGAGGGTCCATTTATGTTCATCAGAAACGGGATGTACTACTTCATGTGGTCCGAAGGCGGATGGACCGGGCCAAATTATAGCGTTGCATATGCCATAAGTGACACTCCTTTTGGCCCTTTTAAGAGAATAGGGAAAATTCTCCAGCAGGATCCGACTATCGCGACAGGTGCAGGGCATCATTCGGTTATTCATGTTCCAGGGGTTGATAAATATTACATTGTCTACCATAGAAGGCCACTAGGGCAAAAGGACCGTAATTCAAGGGTAGTTTGTATTGACATAATGGAATTCAATGAAGATGGAACAATAAAACCGGTTATTATTACAGAAAAAGGTGTACCTGGGCAGAGGAAAAAATAACAACTTCATTTAATCTGAGATTTGTGATTAGTTAAATTTCGGATTCTCATCTTACTTGCCCAATTATTCCATAGCTCGATCAATTCTTTTGCCTTTTCCGGATAAGATTCCCTTAAATTCATGGTTTCTGTCCTGTCTGATGCAAGGTTAAATAGTTCCCACTCGGAGCCTCTGAGAGCAGATATTTTCCAATCACCTTTCATGAAGGCCCGCCCTCCTTCATGTTCCCATCCAATTGATTCATGTCCTTTCCAGTTCTTATTTTGGAACACAGGTAAAAGACTTATGCCTTCAATGGGTGTGATCAGATTCCCCTCATAGATCTTAGGGTAGGTGGCATCAGTTATATCAAGGCAGGTTGCCATAATATCCATAACATGCCCTGTCTCGCGGGTGATCAACCCTGGTTTAGTTTTCAAACCGTCCGGCCAGTGAACAATAAAGGGAGTGCATATTCCCCCTTCATACGATTGTACCTTCCAATATCTGAAAGGTGTATTTATTGCTCCTGCCCACCCTCTGCCTAGGTAACCCCAAGTATTTTGTGGACCTGGTCTGTTAAAAGTAAAATATGAAATAGTGTCGCCGTCTCTTGTATGCCCCGGTCGGTCAAAACCAGGTTTATAACCCCTTTCAGGTGACGCACCGTTATCGGAAAGAAACAATATCAGTGTCTGGTCAAATATTCCCTTTTCTTTCAGTTTCTTAATGATATTACCAATACCCTGATCCATCCTGTCTACCATTGCTGCATGGGCTTCCATATGAGCAATTTCCCATTCTTTTTTTTCGCAATCCTCCCATCTGAGTCCTGATTCATTCCTGGAAAGGGGTGTGTTACTTTTGTCGAACAATCCTAATCTTATCATCTCTCTGTATCGCCTTACTCTTAAGGAATCCCAACCCTCATCATACACGCCCCGGTACCTGGCAATATCGCCCGGCAGAGCATGTAATGGCCAGTGAGGTGATGTATAAGAAACATAAAGGAAAAATGGCTTATCTGATTGGCTGAAATTATCGATCATATCAACTGACTTATCAGAGATGAAATCTGTTATGTAAAAATCATCAGGAACCTGTTTGATGGGAGTACCATTATGGACAAGACTAAAGGGATCAAAATAATCGACCACTCCCCAGATGACGCCCCAGAATTCATCGAAACCTCTCTGGTGAGGGTATGATTCCAGCGGTGCAAAATCGCCGAAATCAGCCCTGTGACTAAGCCATTTCAGCTGTTCTTCGTGGTTTTTCAGCGCGATTGTCTGTGAAAGGTGCCATTTACCTGACATTCCGGTGTTATAACCTGATCTTTTTAGAACCTCTGCAATAGTAACCGCGTCTCGACTTAGAGTTCTGCCATTTTGTGCCAGTCCAGCCTGATGAGGATAAAGACCGGTTAGCAGTGATGCACGAGTCGGACAACTCCTTGATGCATTATAGAACTGGCTGAATCGTAATCCATTGCTTGCCAGCCGATCCAGGTTAGGGGTGTTAATCTCTCCTCCATAACAGCCAATATCCGAATATCCCAAATCATCAGCCATTATAATGATGATATTGGGAAATTTACTTTTTTCCTTGTCAGTACAACTGTTTAATTGAGTTATACCTGTTGCCAGGCCAAGTAGCCATATCTTATCAACAATTTTCATTTAAGTCTGACTTTCTGAAGTCTTATATTTTGGATTTCGTTTTTGTCATTCCCTGCTGGCATAATACCGTTAAGGCATAAGCCAGATGAGGAAACTAATCAGCGGTTCATTCTCTGCTGCTCCCTTATTTTTCTCTGAATTTCAAGAATCGTATCCCAGGATACAACATTATTGCGCCGGGCCCAATCTTCGTACTGTGCTGATAATTCTTTTACCTTTTCCGGTAACGAACCGGTCAGGTCGTTTAATTCCGAACGATCAGACTCAATATCGTATAATTCCCATTTTTGTTCCTGTCCTGCCACATATTTTAAGACCAGCTTATATTTCCCCATCCTCACGGCGCAATTTCCTTCGTGCTCCCAGAAAATGGGTTTATGATGCACCGTTGCATCGATACCTTTAATGACTGGAAGCAGACTTATCCCTTCAGGTTCAGGGATTAGATTCCCTTTATATTCAGTTGGATAAGACGCTTTTGTTACATCAACCAAAGTGGCCATTATATCCTGGATAAATCCGTATTGATCTGTAAATCTACCTTTAAGTTTTGGAGGAATTACATCGGGCCAATGGACTATCAGCGGAGTGCCTATTCCTCCTTCATGTACCCAGTGTTTATATTCCCTGAATGGAGTGCTTGATACATTAGCCCAGGCTCTCCCATAAGATAAAACCCAGCCCCTGTCACTTTCAAGGTCTTCTGGCCTTCCTCCGCCCATCTCTCCACCTTCTGCACAAGCTCCATTGTCTGATAAAAATAGAATCAGGGTGTTGTCAATCTCTCCCAATCTTCTTATTTCATCTATCAGCCTGCCTATATTCTGATCCATTCGATCTATCTGTGCTGCATAGATTGACATTCGCAAATCCATCTCTTTTTTCTTCTCATCTGTCAGGGAATTCCATTCTCTTGAATCCTGTGGACTTAATTCCACGTTTTGAGAGATGATCCCGAGCTTCTTCATACGTTTGAAGCGTTCCTCTCTTATTTGTGTCCAGCCATTAAGATAACTGCCCCTGTACTTATCGATATCTTCTTTTAGTGCATGCAGCGGCCAGTGAGGTGATGTATAAGACAAATACAGGAAGAAAGGTTTGCTGTTCTCATTCCTTACCTCTTTAATAAATCTTATTGCATAGTTGGTAAATGCGTCGGTAATATAAAAATTATCCCCAGCATCAATGGATTCATTACCCAGAGTTAGTCCTCTGGGAGGCTGAGGTTTGAAATAATTTGCCCCGCCATCTATTATGCCATAGTACTTTTCGAAACCTCTCTGAAGAGGCCAATTTCCCTGATCGAAATACCCAAGGTGCCATTTTCCGGTCATTATTGTATTATATCCAGCGTCTTTTAGTACCTCAGCCAGAGTAACACAATTATGATTCATCTCTCCTCTGTATCCTGGAAGATTGTAATCATGCTGTTGCTGATTATCTGAGGGGCTGGTCATGTGGCCAATTCCGGTTTGGTGTGGATAAAGACCTGTCAAAAGAGATGCCCTTGTTGGACAGGATCTTGCACCATTATAGAACTGACTGAACCTTAAACCATGTTCTGCAAGCCTGTCAAGGTTGGGAGTTGATATTTCGCTCCCATAGCAACCCAGGTCAGAGTACCCCATATCATCTGCCATTATCAAAACAATATTGGGGCGGTCATCCTTTTGTCCTGATCCTGTACATTGCGCAAGAATTCCTGTCATTAACAGAAGGAACCGGCTTTTGATTTTTAACCCGAACATTCTTAAATAATTTGTGTTACCAATTTATTTATTTTAAAAGTATCAAATTATTAAATTAATCATTTCCCCTTTAGTTTATCTTTTAATAATTCCATATAGACTCCTCCCACAACCGACCGGGCAATAAATCCTCTCCATTCACCACTCTTTGTCCAATACCAGTCTGTCATCGGTAAACGATCGGGTGTCTCATTCAGGAAATTATATACTGGTCTGATTAGTTCGCGGAACTGATCGTTAGAATTTGCCAGTGATGCGCACCAGAGTATCCAATCAAGCTTGGTATAGGTATCGCGATTATCTAGTGGAAGCCCGTACCGTTCCTGTTTCTTCAGATAATAAGCAATTTCTTTGTTCTCGATTTCCTCAGGTATTAAATTGAAAGAAAGAATATCATCCCAAACCATATTGTATTTTTGCGACCATGTTTCGGTTTTGTCAAATGCAAGGCGGAAATGATCACCATCGTCGGCAGCTTTGATCCATTTCTGTATCATACCTCTGGCTTCAGAACTATATAATTTTGCTTCTTTCTTAAGTCCTAGCATTTCACTAAGCTGTGCATATGACGCCAGCCCCATTATAGCTTTTATTGAAAGGTTTGTATTATGCGCGAGATGACCGGCAAAATCGTCTGTACACAATTGATTTTCAGGATCAAATCCTTTTTCTTTCAGGTATTCAGCCCATTTTGTAATAGTATTCCAGTATTTCCCGGCATAATTAGCATTTCCTTCAACTTTGGCTATAGCAGCTGCCAGGATTAACATATTCCCAGACTCTTCAACAGGCATCTGACGCTCTTCTGATTTTTCTCCACCACCATATCTCTGACCATTACCATGGGGGTATCTTCCAATATCATGAGGGGCAAATGGGAACGGCCATCTGCCAGATTCTGCATAATCAAATATTGGTGTGGTCTGGGCTTTCATCAGTTCAGGGTTCAGGTAAAGGAAAAAGGGGGATGCAGGATAAAATACATCAACTGTCCCCATTGAGCCGTTGCTGAAATTCTCTTTTGAAAAGCAGAGTGGCTCTCCATTCTTGTCTTTGACAACTTTATGAGCAGATATGCACTGACGATACGCCAGGGCGCAGATCTCGGCATACTCTATTCCCCCCAGACGCATAGCTTTACTATACAGGTCCTTATCGTACTGGGTACAACGATTCTTAATCTCAGGATACTCCTTTTGAGCTACCCTGAGCAACTCATCAATACCTGAAAACTTCTTCTTCCAGTATCCCTCCAGCTGCTCACCAAAATATATTACGGAATAAATATCATCATAAGCCAGCATTATGTGTTTTTCACCAACGGTGCCGGGGCGGACGTTGACCGGAATCTGGTAAGCAAGCACAGGCCTGATCTGGTCTATATTTTTACCCTGTTCAGAATTATCAGATTCCGGAAAGTTTTTACCGTCTGCGAATGCGTTCATAGCATTTTCTCCCCTGCCCATAAACCATGATTTAACGTCAGTTTCAGGAGCTGCAACATACAGATATCCCCAGTCGATCCTCAGGTCGTCACCATTCTTTTCCAGCACCGGCTGATCTTTGCTTCCCATTTTCAGAATCTGTAAGCCGTCAAAGCTTTTCTGATCCCACATAACTCCCTGCCTTTTTACGTCCACTGTCGCAAGCCCTGAAATATCAAAATATATTTCAACTGAATGGCTTTTATTGTCCTTTGATTCGAAACTCCAGGTGACATAGGTAAGCGGACGGGAAACAAGGTCCAGATCCTCAACAAGTACAGGAGAAAGGAACGTCATGTTTATGTCTATTCCGTCCTGAAAGAATGAGAAAATGGTTTGTGTAGGCAGAACGGTTGATTTAGTCGATCTGGCAGGAGGTGCAAAACCAGGCCCTTTACCCATCAGACGATATATTTTTCCGTCGATGCGTACCATGCAACGAATAGGCATGGGTTTAAGTGTCCAGTGTACCGTTTCTTCAGCAGTGGGGTTTTCGTCAATTGCCCAGATGCTGAAATAGGGATCGTGTGATACAAGAGGAAAAGCAGGCGGACGAAACATGTTAACCTGTCCTGTAAGCGAAACAGCTAGTGAGAATAGTAGTACTGACAGAATAAGATTGCTCTTCATATCAAAATATTTTAAAGGTTATAATGCTGATGGGTTCTCAATATTCCTTTATCCCAATGTCAACAAAATTAATTGGCTGATCGGTACCTGTAAATTCAAGCTTTATCGCAATATGATTAGAGCCTTTTTTAAGGAGCCTAGCTGCTTGTTCCGGCAGAGGTACTTCACTCACCTTAAGCTCAGAGTCAGTCCTTCTAAGGTTGTTTACCTGTATGGCAAATTCTCCGTTAATATAAATATCTGTTATACCCACATTGTATACAACAATGTTAACTTTCTTTGAAGTAGATGTCAGGTTAAAATCTCTTTGAAGGAATATGCTCCTGGTTTCCCATCTGGTATTTACTTCCGGAACATTCATCTGGTTTTTACCGAAGGGACCGGTCCCGCTATTCCATTTGCCCCGGTTACCCAATTTGTACCAGTCGGAGGAAGGTTCTGTAAATGAATACATCCACCTCTGTGGCTTATCCATAGACAAGGGCAATACGTAATTACCTCTTTCAGGTGCCGGTCTGAACAGTCTGCTGTGAATTTCCTCGAGTCTTTCGACCGGGATTTTGCTCACTTTCCTGTCGTATGTAAGCCATCCGTTAAGCTCAACTTCCACGTCGGTTATCTGGGTATATACGATTCCGTTCAATCCATATGACTTAAGTAGTACAAGATTTTCGATCCAGACAGTGTATCTCTCTTCAAAATCCTTTACAGTGGTTACCGTCTCCCTGTTCAGATCACCTGCCCTGTTAATTTTCTCCGGCATTGTCTGGTCCTGGAACCACAAATGCCCCTTTAATGGCAGATCCAATCCTCCCCCTTCACCAATGACCTGAGCTCTTGGGTAATACTTTGGGGACCAGGCCACAGAAGGATATAGTGTATAATCATGAAAATCACGGATATCCCCTACATTCCTGTCTGTCCAGCCACTTGCGTTTGAGACCAGCCTCGAAGGATCTTTTCTTTTTGTCCAATCTGTTAAACGTTCTGTGTCATACTGAACCCATGCCTCGTTAAATACAATCCATTTCACTATCGACGGGTAATTATACAATTGATCCATTATAGCTTCCCATTCTGCTTCAAATTCCCTTGCCCCGCCAACTTCAGAGCGGCTGTAGGAAGTATGCGGGCTTACCATATCCTGCCATACCAGTATGCCAAGCTTATCGCAATGATAATACCACCTGTCGGGATGAACTTTAATATGGACCCTGGACATGTTGCACCCAATCTTTTTAAGGTATTCAACATCAAACTTAAGAGCCTCATCTGAAGCCGGCAGCAATATTCCGTCAGGCCAGTAACCCTGGTCAAGAGGGCCTAATTGGAATATTTCCCTGTTGTTAAGAAGGATCCGCATAAAACCTGCAGCATCACGGGCCATCGAAATCTTCCTCATGCCAAAATAACTGTCAACTTCGTCTACCACCTTACCATCCTGCAACAGACTCACCTTTAAATCATAAAGAAAAGGATCGTCAGGGCTCCATAATTTTGGACTCTTAACCTTCAGGTAAACGGGTTTGTCTGCATCCCCTTCACCTGTCGCTATCTCCCTGCCATTATCAAATGCTTGTACTTTTACTCGGTGATTATAACCCCAGCCTTTTAGTATTGTTTCAATTGTCAGGGTTTCAGTATCTATATCTGGAAGGATCTTCAGTCTGCCAATCGAGACATCCGGGACAGGCTCAATCCATACTGTCTGCCAGATACCACTTGTTGGAGTATACCTGTACCCTCTTACCGCTTCGGGAAGGCATTGCTTGCCAAGTGGCTGACTACCGGCATTTGTCGGATCCCAGACAACCACATTTATTACGTGATTATCAACAGGGTCCAGGGCATCGGTGATATCAAACCGGAAAGCATCATACCCTCCCTTGTGCTCTCCAATATACTTACCATCTATCCATACTTTTGTATGATAATCGACCGCCTGGAAATTAAGAAGGATACGTTTCCCTTTCCAGTCCTCAGGGATAGTAAAATAACGTCTGTACATCATTTCATGTGTTCCCCTTACAGTCTCTTTGATACCTGAAAGTGCAGACTCAACGCAAAATGGGACAAGTATTTTCCGGTTGTAGGATTGCACAGGGGGCCGGTTAACACCAAGATTGATTGTAAAATCCCAGAGCCCATTAAGGTTCATCCATTCTTTACGGACCATCTGAGGCCGGGGATATTCCTGCCATGCATTCTGAGGTGTCACATCAGCTGCCCAGGGAGTCATGATATGGCCCGGAACAGGTTTCCAGTCCTGAGCTTTCACTGAATGTCCCAAGCCATAGATTACAATAACAAAAGAAATGGTAAATAGATAATTCTTCATCTTATATAATTTTCTGAAAGAAAAAAATCAAAAAAGTCTAACGGTACAACCACTCCGAAGGTACTTCTATTCTGGGTTTACCTGGCATTTCCACAGTAAGCCTTATTACTGGTCTCCTTCCGGTTGTCTGAAAATACCCAATATGCAATTTGTGATACCCTTTGCCCAATGCATAGTACTCTCCTTTCTCTACTGCTCTAGGGTGGACTCCGTCGTTTGATAGAACCAGGTTGTCATTGAGCACCAGTATACTACCATCATCAGAGTTAATGAATAAACCATAAACACCATCTTCAGGGATCATTATATACCCGTCAAAGGCAATGGCGAAATTTTGATCCAAGTCGGTCAATCTTGTGTTGACCAACGTGGATGTCGTTGTCTTCACTGCATTAAGTGTTTTGAAATCTGGTACTTGTGTAAATTCTCCCTGGTATATTCTGACATTCAGACCATTCTTAAACTTCCCTTCAACTGGTGCCGGAACAATCTCCTTTTTGACGAGCTTATAGGAAGCTGTTCTGCTTGTTTCGGTCCCGTACTGCGCAAAAGTTTTTAATACACACGCCTCCTTTACAGTAAATGGTGATGTGTAGAGGTTGGAATTAACTCCTGGTTCAGTGCCATCGGTTGTGTAGTAGATCTTTGCACCCTGATTGTGGCTTGAAAGTACCACTGGGAACTCATCTGAAAAGACAAGTATTCTCCTTTCCAGCATTGGCGGTGTCAGGCCTTTGTTTGCTTTGGCAACATTGGAGGCCCTCATTTTGTCAACTTTCCTGTCATATGTCATTAACCCGTTGGTCTCTGTTTCAACATCTGTCGTTTGTGTATAAATAACTGCACTCAGACCATTTTCGTTAACAAAACGGTAAATCTGATCAAGGTACGACTCATAGGTGGCCAAGAGCTGAATGGTATCCTCAAGAGTTCTGTACCCCCAGTTTGTTGCTTCCCACATATGATCTTTAACAGGGTAGCCAAGGCCACCGTATTCACCAAGCACAATCGCCCTGTCTTCTTCAGCGGCCGGGCATCGGGGGTTTGGATAAGTATGAATATCTTTTACTTCCCCGGTACCACGGTCTGTCCATCCTGAGGCGCTGTTAACAAGCCTTGTCGGATCATATGCCTTTACAAGGGCGGTTATTCTTTCTGTATCCCATTGTCCCCATCCTTCATTATAAGGGACCCACATAATAATTGATGGATTGTTGTATTTTGTTTCAATCATCCTTTTAAGTTCATACTCAAACTGTTCTCCGGTCTCGGGTGTTTTAGTAATATCAGGCATTGCTCCGCTGATATACCTGTCGCCGCTGGGCATATCCTGCCATACAAGAATACCCATCTTATCGCACCAGTTATAGAATCTCCTGTTTTCAACCTTAACATGCTTCCTGAGCATGTTGAATCCCATTTTCTTTGTCATTATCAGATCATAAACCATTGCCTCATCCGTTGGAGGAGTAAACAATCCATCAGGCCAGAACCCCTGATCAAGGGGGCCGTTCTGAAATACAAACTCGTTATTAAGCAACATTCTGGTAAAGCCATCTTTTGTCTTTCCCAAAGATATCTTTCTCATGCCGACTACTGAAGTAATCCTGTCTGTAACAGATTTATCTGTCTTAAGGTCTATGGATACATCATATAAAAACGGATTATCCGGTGACCATAAAACAGGTTCGCTGATGTTCAGCTTAATCTCAGCCCCGCATGCGCCTGAACCTCTGGCAATAGTTTTTCCCTTGCTTGATACTGTTATATCAGCATTACAGTTTCCACCGGACGATTTTACAACAAAAGACATGGTCTTTGAATCGATGTCGGAAACTACCCGGAATGAAGAAATATAAGATTCATTAACCGGTTCAAGCCATACGGTTTGCCATATCCCTGTTGTCGGAGTATACCAGATACCGCCCGGATTATTGACTTGCTTTCCGCGCGGCTGAGGCCCGTCATTCGTTGGATCCCAGACACAAACCAGCATTTCGTGTGACTTACCGTCATTTAGAAAACCTGATATCTCAAATGAAAATGGATCAAAACCCCCCTTATGAGATCCCGCTTCTTTGCCATCAATCCATACTGTTGTCTCCCAGTCTGAAGCTTCAAAATTAAGAAGGATCTTGTCTTTCTTCCATTTTGCGGGTACTGAAAACGTAGTTTTGTACCATAGATTCTCAGATTCGCTGACCCTCCGTTTTACTCCAGACAAGGCTGATTCTATTGGAAAAGGTACCAGAATCTGGCCTTCCCAGTTAACAGGTTTTGATCCCCTGGGAGTAACTGCATAATCCCAAAGTCCATTCAGATTTATCCACTCTTTCCTTACCATGTCTGGCCTTGGATATTCAGGCCAAGGTTTCAAGGGATCCATTTTCAAAGCCCATTCCGATAGGATAGGGTTATCACTGATCTTCCAGTTGATTTCTTTGCGTCCACACTGTATGCTAAAAAGCAGGTTACATAACAAAAGGAATGCGATTAATTTTTTCATAAAACAGTAGGTTGTTAATTTTTGATTATATTGATTATAGAATTTTTAAATCAATCAGTATTTGTTTACAATCCACTACCTGCTCTCAACACTTCGAAACTTATTTTCCTCTAATGAATAGTATAATTGCTCTCCTGAAATTAGTCTATCGACTGCATCATTATATTTTAATTTTTGCAAAGACTTTTTGAAAAAACAGTCCTGCGTCATTGCAGGACTGTTTTTCTTCCTAACCCACTAACTAACCAACCTTAACATTTTTAAAGTTATTGTTACAGAATTATACCAAGCTTTTCTTGTTTAAGATAATGAAAGTAAAATGAAGCCACTCTCTACGTTATTTCTCTTTATTCAATTAAAATTTTAATTCTTTCTTTATTTAAATTTATATTCTTATAAGTCCCTTCTAATCAATAATTATATCCTTTCCTGCTCCGATACACCTATCGAAACCAGAGAATAGCAGACAAGATTTTTCTTCCAGGCGGGGTCTGCATTTTAAAATGAACACCAGTTAAGAAGATTATTTATTTTATACCTGAAATTCTAAATTGAAAATT
>DIKJ01000104.1 GCA_002424525.1 Bacteroidales bacterium UBA5621
ACAAATAATTTATGTATTTGAAGAAGAATTCCATGAATGGTTCTGTCAATCATAACCCAATGCATGTCCTTCAAATCAAGAACACAAAATCATTTATTTAAACCTCAATCTATTCATGAAGAAAAAAATCATTTCAGCAATCATCTGCCTGTTCATCTTTGCTGGCACTTTTGCCCAGGAACTGGCTAATTTCAGGAGAGCTCCTGTTGTGTCACCTGAAATAGGAGAGAAGACGGTTACATTCAGGATATCGGCCCCGCAGGCTAAGCTGGTAAGGTTGTATGGCTCCTGGATGAGAAGCTCTGATTCATCACTCAATATGAGCAAAGATACCGCAGACATCTGGGTTGTAACTATTCAAAGACCTCCGGAGGAATTATACACCTATAATTTCATTGTCGACGGACTTAATGTCAATGATCCGAATAATGTATTCCTGCAGAGAGATGGTACCCGTTACCTTTCCGTATTGCTGGTGCCCGGGGATCTGACATCCAACTACTTCGAAGCCGGCAAACGGGGTAATCTGCGTAAGGTCTGGTACAGTTCGCCCACTATAGGTACGACCCGCAGAATGTATGTCTACACCCCTCATGGCTATGAAACAGGCAAAGAGAGTTATCCGGTATTATATCTGCTTCATGGCGGGGGGGGAGATGAAGATGCGTGGGCCACGATGGGTCGCGCCTGTCAGATCCTCGACAATCTGATCGAAAAAAAGCTGGCGGTCCCGATGATCTGCGTGATGCCAAACGGCAACCCTTCGCAGGAAGCCGCAAGAACAACCCTGCTGCAGGAAAGAGTCCTTGACCGCAATTCACCCGGATTCGCAAATCTCTATATCAACAGTATTGTAAAAGACATTATTCCTTATGTAGAAAAGAACTTCAGGGTTATCGCAAAGCCTGAAGCAAGGGCTGTTTCAGGTCTGTCGATGGGCGGAGGGCACACCCTTAGCGTAACCAATGAGCATCCCGGTGTTTTCGGATACATTTGCCCGCTCAGTATGGGTATCCGCGATAGCCAGACAGATATCGATGAGAAGCTTCAGGGTGTTAAAAAGGCAGGATATAAGCTTTACTGGGTTGCATGCGGGAGTGATGATTTTCTTTTTGAAATGGCCAAAAGCCTCGATGCCGCCCTCACCCGCAACGGACTGGACCACACTTTTTTTGTGACCCCCGGAGGGCACACCTGGGCAAACTGGAGAATCTATCTGAATACTTTCGGACAACTGTTATTTAAGTAGAAGTAACCAATAAATACATAACTAACGATTTCAAATATTCTGCATTATGAAAATAAAGATCTCAATATCAATAATATGCCTCCTTATCTTTTCAGGCTCATTTGCACAGGAACTGGCAAATTTTGCGGGACGTGAGCCTGTGATCTCTCCTGAAATAAAAGAGAAAGAGGTAATATTCAGGATTGCCGCCCCTTATGCTGCAACCGTAACGTTGCGAGGATCCTGGATGACAGATAACAATTCAGCTGCCGAGATGGTAAAAAATGAAAAGGGTCTCTGGACAGTAACTATTCAGACTCCTTCACCGGAATTATATACATATAGTTTTATCGTTGACGGATTATCAATCAACGATCCGAATAATGTATTCATGCAGAGGGACGGCACAAGATACCTTAGCGTGCTTTTAATCCCCGGGGAACTGACGGCGAATTATTTCGAAGCAACTCAGCGGGGGACTCTTTCACAAGTATGGTATGACTCTCCAACCATCGGAACAACCCGCCGTATGTTCGTTTATACTCCTTTCGGATATGAAACAGGCAATGAAAGATATCCGGTTCTGTACCTTCTCCACGGTGCCGGCGGTGACGAAGATGCCTGGAGCACTATGGGACGTACCTGTCAGATAATGGATAACCTGATTCAGAAGAAACTGGCAAAGCCCATGCTGGTAGTAATGCCAAACGGGAATCCCGGTCAGCTGGGTGCAAGAACACTGTTGATGCCGGAAATAACACTCGACAGGAACGATCCCAAAACTGCAGACATATATGTTCGCAGCATTGTAAAAGATATAGTACCATACATTGAGAAGAATTACAGGGTGATTGCCAAGCCTGCTTCAAGGGCCATCGCAGGACTCTCAATGGGAGCAGGTCATACGATCAGGTGTACCAATCTTTACCCCGGATTTTTCAGCTATATCTGTCCCCTGAGCAATGGGATCCGTGTCGCAGATGATAAAGCCAGAGCAGATTATGATGCTCAGTTCGCCGCATTGAAAAAAGCCGGTTACAGACTTTATTTCCTTGCTTGCGGCGAAGATGACTTCCTGATCGAATCGGCCAAAACCCTCAATGCAACCCTCACACGCAATGGACTGAAGCACACTTTTTTCGTAAACAGCGGAGGACATACCTGGGCAAACTGGAGGATATACCTGAATACTTTTGCGCCCCTTTTATTCAAATGATAACTTAAATCTCTGCAGATTTCACACCAGATTCACATAATTATTGAATCAGCACCAGCTGTTACCTGGCAACTTCAACACACATCAGCCTGGTTTGATCCCTGATAAGCAGCTTGCCGTCTGCCAGAGCCAGAGGAGCCCAATTCCGTGTTCCACCTCCAAACAAAAAATACGGGTGGTCCGTTTAAGCTATTCATAACCTTTGCTGAAAGATTTGATTCTTAGCACAAATCTCGTAGGCCCAGAATTATTTCCTAACCTCATATCCCGTCCCGATAAATCGGGACGGCAATTCGAAACCGGAGTGCAAAGTAAGTGTAAGGAATTATCCGGGGTGGTGGTTAAGTGGAATTTTATAGTTCCTTGTTAACTGTCAGGATAATTTTAACTGTAACTTTGATAATCAATCAATCAATCCACCACACCCATGAAACTGAATTACTTTGTATTCCTGCTGCTGATAATCGTTTCAGCATTATCATGCACTCTCAAATCTGAATTTATTGTCTCCTCTCCCGACGGCAATTCGAAAGCTGTAGTGAAAGCCGACCGCGAACTTGGAACAATATCCTATAGTGTTTTCAGCAGAGATAAAGATATCATTCTTCCCAGCCG
>DIKJ01000092.1:0-4900 GCA_002424525.1 Bacteroidales bacterium UBA5621
GCAAAAAATCCTGCTGCTTTTGCTGAGACGATGAAAAGACGTGTCGAAGTGCAAGGCTTTACCTGGCTAAAGATGGATCTGGGTATTCATGTGGTTGCAAATCAGCCTGATTCACTCGTTAACAATAAATTCTGGGACGGTGCTACCGGTCAATATGACCTGAGGGATTACATGGGTTATGGCAATGCCCTTCACCCTTTCACCCAGGTACAGATCACAGACAAAGGTCTTGAGGGTCTCGCGGAATATGTGGAGCATGTCCGCAATGCAGTGGGGTATGAGATGCCCCTTGCTGCAGACCATTTCGGACATTTCGACATCAATAACTCGATCCGCTTCGGCAGAGCTATGGAAAAATACAGGCTCGCATGGCTCGAAGATATGGTTCCCTGGTTCTATACCGAACAGTGGAGAACAGTTTCAGATGCCCTGGAAACTCCGACCTGCACGGGAGAAGACATTTATATGCTCAAGGGAGGCTTTAAGCCGCTTCTTGATGCACTTGCCGTTGATATTATCCACCCTGATCTGGCGACCTCCGGGGGCCTTCTTGAGACAAAAAGGATCGGGGATTATGCTGAGGAGTGCGGGGTCGCGATGGCTATGCACATGGCAGGGACACCGGTCTGCTTCATGGCCAACGTCCACTGCGCGGCGGCAACCCAGAACTTCCTGTCGCTTGAGCATCACAGTGTTGATTCACCATGGTGGGAAAATCTCGTTAAAATGACGGGGTCCCAGCCAATGGTCACCAAAGGATTTGCCAATGTACCGCTTGACTCGCCCGGACTTGGAATTGAATTAAATGAAGAGGAGGTTAAGAGGCGTCTGCATCCAAGAGCGAAAGGGTTCTTTGAGCCTACTCCGGAATGGGATGACAAGCGTTCACACGACAGGCTCTGGAGCTGATTTTTCAGGACTCAGCGTACCACCCGGCCGGAAGTATCACCTTTCATAAGCTGCTCGACCTCGGCGACTGTAACCAGGTTGAAGTCGCCATGAATTGTGTGCTTCAGACAGGAGGCGGCAACGGCAAAGTTCAATGCCTTCAGGTCGTCGCCCGGCCAGGTCGTCATACCATATATAATACCGGCCATGAAGGAGTCGCCTCCTCCCACCCTGTCGACTATATGTGTTATCTGGTAAACAGGGGCCTCATAAAGTCTCTGTCCGTCGAAAAGGAGTCCCGACCATGTGTTGTGATCAGCGCTTATTGAACCGCGAAGAGTGATAATGATTTTTCCTGCTTTTGGGAACAGGGCACCAAGCTTCCTGCAAACAGATTCATAATCAGAGCCTTTCAGATCTCCTTTGAGAACATCCGCTGAATCGGGCCTGATACCGAATACCTTTTCAGCATCCTCTTCATTGCCAAGAATTATGTCACACTCATTAACCAGTTCAGGCATAACCTCAGCCGCACTTTTCCCCCATTTCCAAAGGTTCTTTCTGAAATTAAGGTCGCATGAAACAGTCATTCCCGATCGTCTTGCAGCATTTATGGCTTCCATGCAAACAAGTGATGCCCCTTCCGAAACAGCCGGTGTGATGCCTGTCCAGTGAAACCATGAAGCATCCCTGAAAACCTCTTTCCAGTTAATCATGCCAGGCCTGATTTCGGCAATTGAAGAATGAGCCCTGTCGTAAATCACCTTGCCCGGTCTGGAAACTGAACCTGTCTCAAGGAAATATATTCCAAGCCGTTCGCCTCCCCTCAGTATATGGGTCGTTCCAACACCATATCTCCTCAGTTCCATCAGAACTGCATCACCCAGATCATTGGCCGGAAGCCTTGTTATGTATTCCGTCTTAAGTCCGAAATTAGCAAGGGAGACCGCAACGTTGGCCTCACCACCGCCAAAAGATGCATTGTATGAAGTTGCCTGAGAAAAGCGTTTTCTCTCAGGCGTTGCCAGCCGAAGCATTATTTCACCAAATGTTACTATTTTCATGTTTATATTTATTTTTCGTTCGACGGTTTGAGGGTACGACGGTTTTTTTTAAGAGTATTCATTTTTAATATCTTCTTGCTCTACGCTTTACGCTCCCTTCTCCCTGCTCCCCGCTCTACGCTTTACGCTCTACGCTCTACGCTTCCCCCAGCCGGTCTTCCCCTCCACCAGTTCGCCAGAATCGAACCTGTTATATTCATCAGAGGACCGAATATTGCAGGAGCCAGTCCGACAGTAGCCAGTTTTCCCATCTGGTTTGCCAGTCCGGAAGCCAGACCACCGTTCTGCATCCCTACTTCAAACGCAATGGTTCGACGATCTTTTTCTGGCATTCTGAAAAGCCAGGCAAGAAGGTAGCCAAGAGTGTACCCGGCAAAATTATGCAATATACTTGTGATCATCAGAAGGATACCCACCGTTAAGAGGCTGTCGCGACCGGAAGCGGTTATAACTGTCACAATAAGAGCAATCCCAACCATCGAAACCAGTGAGAGTATCTTCTCCATAATCTTCTTGTCGCCTCCGAATGCTTTCAGAAAGAGAATTCCGCCTGCCATAGGCAAAAAATAGAATATACCGGTCATCTTCGCAAACTGGATCAGAAACTGCAAAAATGTGGCATCCTTTGCTTTAATAAACACCAGACCCGTAAGGATCATGATAAAGGGGTAGGACACGAGCTGGATAACCTTTGACCGTGCAGTGGCTTCTCTCTTTAAAAACAGATTAAAAATGAATCCGGCAATTATCGGCAGAATGATCATGTTCAGTATATCGAGCATCATGCTCCAGAAATCAACCTCAATGAACTGACCAGCAAGCTTCTCCATCAGGATGGGAGTTACGAGCGGTGAAAGAAGGGTGGTAACGGCAGCCAGGGTTACCGCCAGGGGAACATTGGCCCGGGCTAAAAATGACATCACGTTTGATGCCAGTCCGCTTGGTACACAACCTATTAAAATTATACCTGCGGCTATCTCGGGTGGGAAGCTGAATATACTCGCAATACCCAGGGCAATAAGCGGCATAAGGGTGAACTGTGCAAACACTCCGATTATTACACCCTTCGGCATTTTTATTATCCCGGCAAAATCGTTAAAACTCATCTGGGACCCCATACCAAACATGATTATCTGCAACAGTGGAGTTATTAAGCGATTAAGCTTGTAACTTCCTACAGAAGTAAGATACTGGGGATAAAACATTGAAACGGTAACTGCAGCAAATATCCAGAGCGTGTACGAAAAACCTTTCAGCTTCTCAAATCCTCTTACTCCGAGTGCTAAGGTAATAAAACCCGAGATGAGAAAAATTCCTGTTAAGTTAATGCTATTCGATAAATAAGAAATGAATGATGCTGACCAGAGAATAACTGAAGAGATCAGCAAGTAATGTGATATTCTGAATTTCATAGAGTAAGGCAATACATATCCGTTTGTTGAGACTTTAAATATAACCAATTGGCCCGAATTGAATAAAGTGACCACAAATTTTTAATCACTGCATTTGCATTTATGCCTGCAGATGACGTTCCTGCCATTACACTGTTTTACAGAACTCTGATACCCTGTCTTGAAAAACTATTTGGTAAACCTGGAAATTTTTACTTAATTAGTGATGCAATTGTGCATAAATAATTTGCTTAATCCAATTATGAAACAGAAGATTTTTTTATGGTCGATGATCCTTCTTGCAGGAATTTTCACAACAAGCTGCAAACAGGCTGACAACAAGCTAACAGAGCAGGAAGCAGCGGATGGCTGGCTTCTTCTTTTCGACGGCAATACCCTTAACGGGTGGCGCGATTTTAAGGGGGAAGGAGTAAACGCTCCGTGGATCGTTGAAAAAGGGACCCTGGCCTCCCTGGGAGAGGGAAGCGACAGCACCGGGTATATTGTTACTGAGAAAGAGTATGGGAATTTCATCCTTACGTTTGACTGGAAAATATCGGAAGGAGGCAACAGCGGGGTGCTGTACCACGTGGTTGAAAGGCCTGAATACAAAGTACCTTATGTAACCGGTCCGGAGTACCAGATCGTTGATGACTTTGGTTTTCCTGCAGAGCTCGAGGAATGGCAGAAGGCTGGTGCAGATTATGCCATGTACACTTGCGACAACGAAAAGAAGCAGTTAAATAAGGCCGGTAAATGGAATACTTCAAAAATCGTATTTGACAACGGCAAAGTTGAACACTGGCTCAATGGTCAGAAGGTACTCGGGTTCGAAGCATGGTCGGACGACTGGTTTGAACGCAGGTCAGGCGGCAAATGGGATTTTGCTCCTGAATACGGGCTGGCACGAAGCGGACACTTTGCCTTGCAGGACCACGGAGACAGGGTGTGGTATAAGAACATAAAGCTAAAAGAACTCCCACGCAAGCCCTCACAGGAGACTCTCTTCAACGGAAAGGACCTTACCGGCTGGGAGGCTTACGGCACGGAACTCTGGTACGTGGAAGATGGTGAACTTGTATGCGAAAGCGGTCCGGATAAAGCATACGGATACCTTGGTACAAGAAAGTATTACGATGATTTTGATCTTACTCTCGAATTCAGGCAGGTTTCCAACGGTAACAGCGGAGTGTTCATACGCTCCTACATAAGGACAGGCGTCAATGTTTCAGGATGGCAGGCCGAGGTTGCACCCCCGGGCAACGATACAGGAGGAATATATGAATCCTACGGCAGGGGATGGCTTTCCCGGATCCCGGATGAAAAGGAAACCATTCTGAAAATGGGTGAGTGGAACAAAATGAGGATCAAGGTGGCAGGGGACAATGTGCAAACATGGCTGAATGGAGAGATGATGACAGACCTTACCGATGAAAAGATCGGGCAGGGCAAGGGCCGGATAATGCTGCAGATACACAGCGGCGGGGGGATCAAAGTCAGATGGAGAAACCTGCAACTGACTGAATAGACAATTAACTCATGCTGCTGGGCATTCAG
>DIKJ01000092.1:4943-17549 GCA_002424525.1 Bacteroidales bacterium UBA5621
AGTTCCAACACCGATATGGTGATAAAGACCAGGAAAATACCGGAACCCGGAGAGACTATCCTGGGCGGTACCTTCCTGATGAACCCCGGTGGTAAAGGGGCCAACCAGGCAGTTGCCGCAGCAAGGCTTGGATGCAAGGTAACATTCATCGGAAAGAGAGGGAACGATCTCTTCGGAAACCAGACAATCGGACTGCTGATGAGGGAAGACATTGATACGCGTTATATTGTCAAAGATCCTGTACTACCCTCCGGTGTGGCCCTTATCACTGTGGATGATGAAGGAGAGAACTCTATTGTGGTAGCTCCCGGATCCAATGGGAATCTTCTTCCGGAGGATATACCAAAAAAAATATTTGAGTCAGGCAAATTCGGAATTCTTCTCCTTCAGCTTGAGATACCAATCGAGACAGTAGAATACTGTGCAATTGCTGCCACTGAGAAAAACATGAAGGTGATCCTCAATCCGGCGCCAGCCCGGACCCTGCCTGAAACCCTTTTACGGAACATCTGGCTCGCAACCCCTAATGAAATTGAAGCTGAAGCACTTACAGGCATAATAATAAACGGGGCCGCCGATGCTGAAAAGGCTGCTTCAAGACTTATCGAAATGGGTATTGAAAATGTAATCATTACCCTCGGACCTGAAGGAGCCTGGTTAAAAACTGACGGCTTCAACGGCCTGATCCCAGGGGTGAAGGTAGAGGCAGTCGACACGACGGGTGCCGGTGATGTTTTCAACGGTGCAGTGGCTGTTGCCCTGGCAATGGGGAAAGAACTCAGGGAAGCAGTCGGATTTGCCAATAAGGCTGCAGCGATTTCCGTAACCAGACTCGGAGCCCAGGCCTCAGCACCGTATCTGCATGAATTGTTGTTGGAGGAACCTTAATAAGAAAAAAGACAGAATAATAGCTCAAGCCTGCTCCCACAGGGCATCCACACTAAGATACCTTTCACCTCCGTCGTAGGCGAAAGTCAGAATACGGCTTCCTGCAGGAATTTCAGGTCCGAGCGACCTGATGGCCGCGAGTGAGGCGCCGGTGGAGATGCCAGCCAGGAATCCCTCGGTCTTTGCAGCCAGCCGTACCATTCCAAATGCCTCCTCTCCTCTTATAGTAATTATCCTGTCGACAATAACCGGATCAAAGTTCTCCGGAACGAAACCGGCACCTATCCCCTGGATAGGATGAGGGGAGGGATCTCCGCCACTCAGTACCGGGGAATCATAGGGTTCTACCGCGAAAATCCTGATCGAAGGGAACGCGGACCTGAGAACTCTTCCCACACCGCTTATATGACCGCCCGTTCCGACTCCGGTTATCATATAATCGAAACCATCAGGGAAGTCAGCAGTGATCTCACGTGCAGTTGTTTCGGAATGAATATCCGGATTTGAGGGATTCTCAAACTGCATCGGTATCCATGAACCAGGGAGAGAGCCTGCAATCTCCTCAGCTTTAACTATTGAGCCCCTCATTCCGAGATCTTTCCGGGTCAGAACCAGTTCCGCTCCGTACGCGGCCAGGATGTTCCTCCGTTCCCTGCTCATCGATTCGGGCATGACAAGAATTATCCTGTAGCCCATTATAGCAGCTGCCATGGCCAGCCCGATGCCGGTGTTCCCGGAAGTGGGCTCCACGATGGTCCCGCCCGGCCGTAATTTTCCCGACTTCTCCGCATCCTTAATCATAGCCAGACCAATCCGGTCCTTGATACTGCCACCCGGATTGCGCCTTTCATCTTTTATCCACACCTCATGGTCAGGAAAAAGCCGCAATAACCTTATATGCGGGGTTTTTCCTATGGACTCAAGCAGACTGGAGCACCTCATTGCATTAGTTTTTTATTGTTCCTGCCGTTTCTTTCCCTTATGGTTACCTGAGGCTGATGACAGACCATCGAGAAGGGAGGGACGCTTTCCGTAAGCCATACATTACCCCCGATGATACTATCATGACCGATCACGGTGTTGCCTCCAAGGATAGTACTGCCGGCATAGATTATGACATCATCCTCAATAGTCGGGTGCCGCTTGCTGGAAGCCATTGATTTGCTGACACTCAGAGCGCCAAGGGTAACACCCTGATACAGTTTGACCCTGTTGCCGATCACGGCGGACTCCCCTATCACAATACCTGTACCGTGATCTATAAAGAACTCTGATCCGATCACAGCACCCGGATGGATATCAATACCCGTAACCGAATGAGCATGTTCCGTCATTATCCTCGGGATCACAGGTACTCCTGATACCGACAGATTGTGTGCAACCCTGTAAATAAGGATTGCATAGAAACCAGGGTATGCCATAATAACCTCATCTGTCCCCGTTGCAGCCGGATCGCTGGCTGCAAGAAAAGCAGCATCTTCATCCAGGCGTTCTCTGACTGAAGGCAGCACTTCAAGAAAGGTCCCTGCAATAGCAGAAGGCTCTCCCGGCAATCTGTTTTTTAAGGGATCAAGAAGCCTGATCAGATGCTTCTTAAGCCTGCCAGACGACAGAGGCTTGCTTCCCCCTCCCTCGATCACCGGAAAAAGATAGACCGCGATCTGCTTTGCAAAAGAGGCAACAGAGGCTTTTGGCGGTAAATTCATGCCGGATCCCTTCGTTCTGAAAAGGTTTTTCATGATCTTTCGTTCAGTGGGAGGTAGTGCCTGGTCCCGTAAACGTTCTTAAAGGCAGGACGGATAATTCTTTTAGCTGAAAAAGTTAGCTCTTCGATCCGGTGCGTACACCATCCGGAGACTCTGGCAATAGCAAAAAGCGGCGTATAAAGCTCTCTTGAAATTTCCAGGCAGGAATAGACAAAGCCTGAATAGAAATCAACGTTGATACAGAGCACTTTTGTCGCTTTTTCCCCTTTGAAGACCCTGAAGACCTCCGGTGTAATTCTTTCTACCATTGAATAAAGTTCAAACTCGTCAAGCCGCCCTTTTTCAATTGCCAGTTCCCGTGCCTTCTCCTTCAGGATTCCAGCCCTGGGATCTGAAATAGTGTAAACCGCATGACCGATCCCATATATCTTCCCGGAAAAATCATTTGCCTTTTTGTTAAGGATCCTGAGAAGGTACTCCTCAACCTCTTTCTCGCTTGTCCAGTCCTTCACATTTTTTTTCAGATCTTCCATCATTTCGAGCACCCTTACATTTGCTCCTCCATGCAAAGGGCCTTTCAATGACCCGATCGCTGAAGTTACGGCCGAATAAATATCCGTTTCCGAGGAGCTGGTTACCCTCATTGTAAAGGTTGAATTGTTACCGCCTCCGTGTTCGGCATGAAGAACAAGCATCAGGTCAAGCAGATCAGCTTCAAGCTTTGAATAACCTTTCTTGTCACCTTTTATCAAATAAAGGAAATTCTCAGCAGGGCTCAGTCCAGGCTGGGGATGACGGATCGAAAGGGTTCTTCTCATGTAAAGATGCCGCAATGCCTGGTAGGAATATGCAACGATTGTCGGGAATTTTGCTATGATATTGAGCGACTGTCTGATCATGTTATCAAGTGTGATATTATCAGGCTCATCATCGAGAGTGTACAATCCAAGAACTGACCGGGCAAGGATATTCAGCACGTTCTTTCCTTTCATTGATAATATCATGTCTTTCACAAAATCATCCGGCAGGGGACGCAATGAAGCCATATGTGTTGAAAATGTTTTCAACTCTTCCGGTCCGGGAAGATGACCGGTCAGCAACAGGTATACAGTTTCGTCGAAACCATGCCTGTTCTCTTTCTGAAATCCAGTGGTAATATCATCAATATCAATACCCCTGTAAAAAAGCTTTCCTGGTATGGCCACTACTTTCCCGTCTTCTTTCCTGTAGCCTACAACATCCCCGATGTTGGTTAACCCGACCAGAACGCCGGTGCCATCAGCATTTCTCAATCCGCGTTTTACATCGAATTTCTCAAAGAGCGTATTATCAATCTCACATGCGTTTCTGACTGATTCTTCAAGTTTTAAAATAAATTCCTTTTCTACCATGGTTTACTTATTTTGCATTTTCAAAATTATTGCATCTGCAAATTCAGATGTTTTAAGCAGCTCCGCCCCTTCCATAAGGCGATGGAAATCGTAGGTCACCCGTTTGCTCATTATGGTCCCTTCCAGGGCTGAATAAGTAATATCAGCTGCGCTGTTCCATCCGAGATATTCCAGCATAAGCGCACCCGAAAGTATCACAGAGCCCGGATTTACCTTATCCTGACCCGCATATCTTGGTGCAGTGCCATGTGTGGCTTCAAAAACCGCATGGCCCGTCTCGAAATTAATGTTTGCGCCCGGAGCGATGCCTATGCCTCCCACAATGGCTGCCAGGGCATCCGATATATAGTCACCGTTAAGGTTCAGGGTAGCGATCACGGAATACTCCGAGGGACGGGTGAGAATCTGCTGAAGAAAAGCATCAGCGATAATATCCTTAATAATTACTTTCCCCTCCGACAGAGCTTCATCAAGTAATCTGTCAGCAGTTTTCGTACCCTTCTCTGAGGCTATCCTCTTATGACTGGCCCATGTGAAAACCTTATCACCGAATTCTCTTTCAGCAAGTGCGTATCCCCATTTCATAAAGGCCCCTTCAGTGAATTTCATGATGTTCCCCTTGTGAACCAGGGTCACGGAAGGGAGGTTTTTCCTGATGGCAAACTTAATTGCCTGTCGTACCAGGCGCTCAGTGCCTTCAACAGAGACTGGCTTCACACCAAGCGATGAGGTATCCGGAAACCGTATCTTCTTAATGCCCAGATCATTTATTAAAAAACTCTTCAGCTTCTCTGTTTGTTCTTCACCGTGCATGAATTCGATACCGGCATAGATGTCCTCAGTGTTCTCCCTGAAAATGTGCATATTGACCTCTTCCGGACGCTTCACCGGACTCGGAACTCCATTAAAATATCGAACGGGCCTGTAGCAGGTATAAAGGTCTAGCTCCTGCCTGAGCGCAACGTTCAGGGAGCGCATCCCTTCGCCAACAGGTGTTGTGAGAGGGCCCTTGATCCCGACAAGATGTTCCCTGAAACTGTTAAGTGTCTCTTCAGGCAGCCAGCTGCCTGTCAGCTTAAAGGCTTTTTCTCCGGCATACACCTCCTTCCAGACTATCTGCTTTTTGCCCTCATATGCCTTGCTGACAGCGGCATCGAGAACTCTTACAGATGCCTTCCAGATATCAGGGCCGGTACCGTCGCCTTCAATAAACGGGATTACAGGATTATCCGGGACGCTCAGTTTACCATTGATTATTTTAATCTTATCAGGCATTGTTAATTCATTTACTGTTTCTTATTGTATTCAAAGCGCTTCCTGCCCTGAACCATGATATCTGCTTTTCATTATATGAATGATTGACCGGAAACTCTTCATGAGTTCCGTCAGAATGGTTGAGCCGCACTGTAAACTTTATCCCCGGAGTGAACCGGTTCAATCCCCTGATATCAATCCTGTCATCCTCCCTTATCCTGTCATAATCGTTCCGGTCTGCAAATGTCAGGGTAAGAACGCCCTGTTTTTTCAGGTTTGTTTCATGTATCCTGGCAAAAGATTTAACAATAACAGCCTTAACTCCGAGAAATCTGGGCTCCATGGCAGCATGTTCCCGTGAGGAGCCTTCACCGAAGTTATCCTCTCCGGCCACCACCGAACCTTCTCCTGAATCCCTGTAGATCACAGCTACTTCAGGAACAGGGGCAAATCTACCAGTGTGCTGGTTTAAAACGCTGTTAACCTGATTATTAAAATAATTAACCGCTCCGATCATATAGTTCCCGGAAATATTTTCGAGATGTCCGCGGAACTTTAACCATTTACCTGCTGCAGATATATGATCGGTAGTGCATTTACCCTTTGCCTTGATAAGCAGAGGAAGATTCAGAAAGTCGCCTCCGTCCCACTCCGGAAAAGGAGCAAGCAATTGGATCCTTTCAGAAAGCGGATCAACAACAAGCTCTCCGGACTTTTTGTCTGATACCGGCCTGACAAGTCCCCTGCCCGGTTTGCCGAACCCTTCTGCCGGAAGGGTGATCCCGTCAGGTTCAGATAGTCTGACATCTTTTCCTTCTTTATTGACAAGAAGATCAGTAATGGGATTAAAGGTCAGGTTACCGGCGACGGAGATGGCTGCGACAATTTCGGGTGAAGCAATAAACGCATGTGTATCAGGGTTTCCGTCTGCCCTTCCCGCAAAATTCCTGTTAAATGAATGGATGATGGAATTGACCTTCCTTTCGCCCGCTCCTTTTCTCTCCCACTGCCCTATACAGGGTCCGCACGCATTAGCGAAGACCACCCCGCCGGCTTTCCGGAAGGTTTCAAGAAATCCGTCACGTTCCGCTATTGACCTGATCTGTTCGGAACCAGGGGTAACAACAAGTTCAGATCTCACTTCCAGATTTTTTGACAGTGCATCCCTGATAACGGATGCTGATCTTGCCATATCTTCGTATGACGAGTTGGTGCATGATCCTATCAATCCGGAATCCACCGCGACGGGCCAGTTGTTTTTCCTGGCCTCTTCCTTCATTTCAGAGAGAGGGGTAGCCCTGTCAGGTGTAAAAGGGCCGTTAATATATGGTTCAAGCTCTGAGAGACTGATCTCAAAATATCTGTTGAAATACTTTTCAGGATCTTCATGCACTTCAGGGTCAGCTGTCAGGTGTTCCCTGTTATTCCACGCCAGTTCAGCGACTTTTCCTCTTCCTGTTGCCGCAAGGTAATCCATCATGGCGTGGTCGAAACCGAAGAGTGAAGATGTAGCTCCTGTTTCAGCACCCATATTGCACATTGTTGCTTTGCCTGTGGAAGAGAGAGATTCTGCGCCGTCACCAAAGTACTCGATCACTGAACCGGTGCCTCCTTTAACGCCAAGCATTCCCGTTATCTTCATTATAACATCCTTGGCGGAGGTCCAGCCATTAAGCCTGCCGGTAAGCTTTATCCCTGTCAGTTCCGGCAGTTTGAGTTCCCATTCCATTCCGGCCATCACATCAACGGTATCGGCCCCTCCAACGCCAACCGCGATCATTCCCAATCCTCCTGCATTAGGAGTGTGTGAATCAGCGCCGATCATCATTCCGCCAGGGAAAGCATAATTTTCGAAGATTATCTGATGTATGATACCGGATCCCGGTTCCCAGAAATCGATACCATACTTTTCACATGCTGACATCAAAAAATCATATACCTCCTGATTCTGTACTCTGGCTGATCTAAGGTCCTCATCGCTGCCTGATCTGGCAATAATCAGATGATCGCAATGTATTGAAGAAGGAACTGAAACCTTGTCCCTGCCGGCAGTCATGAACTGAAGCAGGGACATCTGGGCGGTTGCATCCTGCATTGCGACCCTGTCGGGCCGGAACTCCAGATAATCGATACCTCTTCTGACAGACGTCAGAGGTGCAATGCCGGTAAGATGGCTGTAAATGATCTTCTCGCTCAGGCTGAGCGGATGACCAAGCTGCTCCCTGATGCTATTGATCTTCGCAGGAAGGTTCCGGTAAAAAGTCTCTGTAGTTTCTAAGTTCAGGACCATACTTCTGTTATCCCAGGTTATTTAACATGTAATATGCCGGTTAATGTCCAGCAATATAATTTTAATCCCGGATCTGTCCGTTGCCCTCGACTATCCATTTGTAGGTCGTCAGCTCCTCAAGTGCCATTGGTCCGCGTGCATGGAGCTTCTGGGTCGAGATCCCGATCTCCGCACCAAGTCCGAATTCAGCCCCGTCGGTAAATGCGGTCGATGTATTGGAGTAAACTGCAGACGCATCAACCATTCTGAAAAATTTATTTTTCTGTTCCTCATCTTCAGTGATTATTGCCTCGCTGTGCCTCGAGCCAAATTCATCAATATGATTTACTGCTTCTTCAAGCGATCCGACTGTCTTTACAGCCATTTTATATGAAAGGAACTCAGTACCAAATGATTCAGAGGCAGCAATTTTCAGCAGACGCTCCGGGTATTTCCCCTTCAGGGAACCGTAGGCTTTCTTATCACCATATATGATAACGTCTGATCCGGCACAAAGTTCAAGAAGATAATAAAGATCCTGTAACCGATCTTCATGTATAATGAGGCAGTCAAGGGCGTTGCAGACGCTCACCCGCCGGGTTTTTGCATTATTTACTATAAGCCTTCCCTTCTCTTTATCCCCGTAACTGTCAAAATATGTATGACAGATGCCGGCACCCGTCTCTATTACCGGGATCGTGGCATTTTCCCTGACAAAATCGATCAGGTTCCTGCTGCCTCTCGGAATGATCAGGTCAACAAAACCCCTTGCATTTAATAACTGAACTGCTTCATCACGACCTGCCGGAAGGAGAGTAATGATATCCGGATCCAGATCAGATCTTTCGAGTACTTCCTTAATAGTGTTTACAATTGCAATGTTGGAATTTAAAGCATCTCTGCCACCTTTAAGGATGCAGGCATTTCCTGACTTAAGGCAAAGGGAGAAGACATCGTACGTTACATTCGGCCTGGCTTCATATATTACACCTATCACTCCAAACGAAACTGATATTCTGGATATTACCAGTCCGTTTGGCCTGATGGTCCTTGAAAGGATACGGCCCGTGGGACAAACCATGCGGGCAATGTTTCTGATATCATCAGCTATTCCGGTTATACGTTCGGCATTCAGCAACAGCCGGTCATAGCGGGGATCTGATTTATCCATCAAAGCCAGATCCTTCCTGTTCTCCGAAATAATGTATCCTGTATTGCTGATGGCAGAGGCGGCAAGCATCAGAAGGGTTTCATTAATCGTTTTGTTGTCTTCGCTGGTGAGTGTCCGGCTTGCTTTAAGCGTTTTCCTGAAAACGGGTAACAGATCCATCAGAATTTCAGTTTAGGGTCAAACATGCTAAACCTGTGCGGCTTCCTTAATATTCTCATTAATAACCATATAATCATAAAGGATTAATGGCTTTTCGCGTTTTTCACCTATGCTTTGCTCAGCCTTTTTTGAATCATACTGCGATTTCCCCAGCCCGACAGAATTACCTTCCTGGTCGAGTATCCTGACTATATCACCCTTTTTGAAATATCCCTCTACCCTGGTGATACCGATCATCAGAAGGCTGGTTGCCTTATCTCCTGTCAGGGCAGACCGGGCGCCTTCGTTGATATAGACTGCTCCCCTGGCGAATGTATCGGAATGAGTGAGCCATTTCTTCACACCATTTGTCCTGCTCGTACTTGCCATAAAATGGGAATAGGGAACATCTTTCCCCCTTACAATGTCTGAAATTATTGAATCGCGGTTGCCATTTGCGATATACACATCTATTCCTTCAGCAGCAATTCTGCAGGCATTTGAGTACTTTGTCAGCATGCCACCCCTTCCCATTCCGGATTTTGATGAGAGGATGAACTGGCTCAGGTCTCCCGTTCCCGGTCCTATCTCCCTGATCAGTTCAGCGCCCGGACAGCCCGGGCCAGCATTGAAAATTCCATCCACGTTGGTAAGGACTATGAGTGTTCGGCAATCCATCATAGAGGAGATGAGGCCGGACAGCTCATCATTATCCGTGAACATAAGCTCATTGACCGATGCGGTATCATTCTCATTGACTACAGGCAAAACTTTGTTCTCAAGCATTGCGGTAATGCAGTTTTTCATGTTCAGGTAATGCCTGCGGTCCCTGAAGCTCTCTTTCGTCGCAAGCATCTGACCTGCCTGTATACCGTATTTGCCAAAGAGGAACTGGTAGTTCGACATCAGCTTCACCTGGCCGACAGCTGCCCATATCTGTTTTGCCGCAATTTCGCTGGTCTTCTTTGATGGGACAAGCTCTCCCCTGCCTGCCGCAACTGCGCCCGAAGTTATTAATATTACCTCGTTGCCCTGCTTGCAGAGAACGGCAATATCTTCAACCAGGCGCAGCATTCTTCCGACATTGAGTGAACCGTCCTGGCAACTTATCACGTTGCTCCCGACCTTGATCGCAATTCTCTTGAATTTTATAAAATTGTTTTTCAATTTATAAGAATAATAACTGTTTCCTACGAAATCCGGCGCAAAATTAATATATTTTGCGAATAATTTATAATATCATCCTTATTTATGGTTTTTTCATAACTTTAGCTGTCATATTAAAATTTAACGGGAAATGTTCATACCACAAAGTTATTCCCTGGCGGTATTGCTCTGCATCGTGACAATGCTGTGCTGGGGATCCTGGGGCAATACCCAGAAGCTGACGGGCAAAACCTGGCGGTTTGAGCTCTTTTACTGGGATTATGTTCTCGGTATTGTAATTTTTGCCCTTATCCTGGGCTTTACTCTTGGAAGCAGCGGCGAAAGTGGCCGGAGTTTTATCGAAGATATAGGTCAGGCGGAAAAAAGAAATATTTTCAATGCCCTCCTCGGAGGCGTGATTTTTAATGCCTCAAATATATTGCTCGTCGCAGCAATGTCAATTGCCGGAATGGCGGTAGCTTTCCCGGTAGGTGTCGGTATTGCTCTCGCCCTGGGGGTGATGATCAATTACATAGCCGTGCCGAAAGGTGATCCTCTGATTCTTTTCTCCGGAGTAGCTCTTATTGTTGCTGCAATTGTTATTGACGCCCTGGCTTATAAGAAGCACAGCGTGTCGATGCAGAGAGTATCAAAAAAAGGTATTCTGCTGTCAGTATCAGCAGGTTTTCTTATGGCACTTTTCTACAGATTCGTGGCAAGCTCCATGGTATCCGATTTCGAAGTGCCCGAGCCCGGTAAACTGACTCCTTATTCTGCAGTTTTCTTCTTTGCACTCGGAGTACTTGCCAGTAATTTTCTCTTCAACTACATAATAATGAAGAGACCGTTCGAAGGGGAGCCACTTACGTTCCGTGATTACAGGAAAGGAACTCTCCGGGTGCACCTGACCGGGATTCTTGGCGGCATTATCTGGAATATCGGGATGTCGATGAGTATAATCGCAGCAGGCAAGGCAGGATTTGCCATATCATACGGTCTGGGACAGGGTGCTACGCTTATTGCTGCACTGTGGGGTGTTTTTATCTGGAAAGAATTCAGGGGAGCGTCAAAAAATGTCAACCTGCTTATCCTGCTGATGTTTTTAGCGTACCTTGCAGGACTGACAATGCTTGTTTATGCAGGAATGTGAACACAATCCCGGATATCTGCCTGCCCATGACCCACCTTGCTTAAATCATATCAAATGAGAAAATCAAATCTATTCCTGACCTCTCTTCTTTTACTGCTAACAGCACTGACTGCACTCAAATGCACAAGGACCTCAGAACTCACCATCGATGGAGAGATGAAGGCATGGCATACAATTACCCTCACTTTTTCAGGCCCCTTTGCCAGCGAATATGATACGGTGAATCCCTTTACCGATTACAGGCTTGATGCTGAATTCTCAAACGGTTCAGAAAAATATATTGTACCGGGCTATTTTGCCGCCGATGGCAATGCAGCAGAGACATCAGCCAGGGAAGGTGATAAATGGAGAATTCATTTCTGTCCTCCTTCTGAGGGAACCTGGAATTACAAAGTCAGTTTCCTGAAGGGAAAAGACATCGCTGTTGCAGTCAATACTGAATATGGAGAAAAGAGTTTTCCGGACGGTTTGACAGGTTCAATTGAGGTTGGCAGATCCGACAAGCAGGCACCCGATCTTCGGGCCATGGGACGTCTGATGTATAATGGCACTCATTTCCTGCACTTTGCAGGCACTGGAGAAGTATTCCTTAAAGGAGGAGCCGATTCTCCGGAGAATTTCCTCGGCTACAGGGAATTTGACGGAACATATTACGGTGGTACTAACAGGGCCAGAGGCGGAGAAGCTGCTCCCAACAGCGGGCTCCACCTTTATGAACCTCACATTAAGGACTGGAATGAAGGAGATCCCCAGTGGAAGAGCGGCAAGGGCAAAGGGATAATTGGTGCATTGAACTACCTCTCATCAAAAGGAATGAATAGCTTCTATTTCCTGACAATGAACATTCTCGGAGATGGCGAGGATGTATGGCCCTACACCGATCGTAATGAAAGATATCGCTTCGATTGCAGTAAGCTCGACCAGTGGGAAATAGTTTTCGAACACGCCGACAGGTTGGGTATCATGAAGCATTTTGTCCTTCAGGAGACAGAAAATGAGTGTCTTCTCGATTGTGGCTACCTCGATGTACAGCGAAAACTCTATTTAAGGGAGCTTGTTGCCAGGTTTGCCCATAACCTGGGAATAACATGGAATCTTGGAGAAGAGCATCACCCGACTGAATGGTCGCCTTACGGCCAAACTTACAGGGACACGAAGCTTATGGCCGATTATCTCAGGGAAACCGACCCTTATAATAATTTCATCGTTATTCATACACATGCCGCTCCGAAACAGAGGCTGAAAGATATGACGGAATACCTGGGGTTCAGAAACGTCGAAGGCCCTTCTGTGCAATGCGGGAATGTAGACGAAGTGCACGAGGATGCAAAATACTGGCTGAAAGAGTCAGCTAAAGCAAATCACAAATGGGTGGTTTGTTCCGATGAGATAGGCCAGCACTGGAAAGGAGCAATGCCCGATGAGTTTGATCCTGGTCACGACACCATACGGCACAAGGTGCTCTGGGGCAATCTTATGGCCGGGGGAGCAGG
>DIKJ01000092.1:17717-19189 GCA_002424525.1 Bacteroidales bacterium UBA5621
AAGAAGGAGAGGTGTATGCCATTTACCTGCCTGAAGGAAGGGGGACTGAAATCAGACTACCGCGGGGTGAATACTCTGTGGATTGGTATAATCCCCGCGCCGGAGGTGAATTAATGACTGGTAGCATCATTAAAACCACGGGCAGCGGACCTGTATCAACAGGCAGACCCCCTGTTGAGGACATGAAAGACTGGGTTTGCCTGATAAAGCGTAAATAAGTTTAATTCCTGATCAATCTCAGATATCATCTGTTTAAGTAACTTGTCAAATCCCGATATCAATTGCCCTGTCGATTAGAAATTCTTTTATCTCTGCTTCTGATGGTGCCGGGATAAGTAATTCAACAGGTTCTGAATAGTCGATGTCTTTATGAAAGGCAAGCTGTTCACGAAAGAGTTTTTCAGAGTAAAACTGGCCAAAAATATTGAGTGCTTCCCTGCTTATTTCACTTACTGAAAGATGGTCTTTAATAATAAAATAAAGATCAACATAATCTTTCCATTTGGCTCTGCGGCCCAGGGCATACGCTTTCATTGCTGCAAGAGAAAGAAGCGAAGGCATCGGTAAGTATTGTCCCAGATACAGCGGATGATCAATTTTATAAGGATAACTAAAGAAAGTAATCTTAACATCATTTATCAGAAAATGTATCTGATCTGTGTCTTCTGAAATTTTTATGATTTTAAAGGGGAATCGGGTTAATTTTTGCCTGACATCCTTCTTATTTATTCCTGTTAAGCTGAAAAGATCAAAATCAACCGATCTCCTATGACCAAGGTGCAAAGCTATAGCAGTTCCTCCGACCAGATAAAATTTCCTTTTAAATAACTTCAAATATGGCAACAGTTCATTCTGTTTTACCGTCAGTATTTCCTTGTTCATATCTGCTAAAAAAAAATGAGAAAAAATTTAGTGTCAGGTCATTATAATTTCCTTTCCGTCTTTCACTAATGTTAATTGATTCGAAGAATGTTTTTGCGACCCGATTAATCCCCAGAATTGATAATAGCTCTTTTACGGCTTCCAGATCTCCATAGTTAAGAATAAATTCCACCAGTACATCCTGACTAATATCCTCCTTTTTCTCATCCGGGATATACCAGAACAGATTGCTATGCTTGCGGATAAAAGCTTTTATTTCGGGGCTGTTCATTTAAAATGACCTTATATTCTACTAAAGATAGTCAATTTTCGGCTTATAACCAAGGAAATAAGACCGAAGTCCGAAAGAAGAATTCTTGCCCTGAGCTCTGCGCTCTGTGCCCTGAGCCAATTAGTCGGAAGATAAGGAACGCAGCGACGAACCGACTCCGCAGAGCGGAGGAGCTCGGCGAAGCCAAATTCCGCGTTAGGCAGTCGAAGTGAGACGAAGATTCCGCGAATCGGAATAGGTATTAGTCATAATTATTATTGACATTATCTCCGGTCGATTACTTCTTTGGGAACGACACCCGCACGATCGGCCCATTTAT
>DIKJ01000217.1:0-2899 GCA_002424525.1 Bacteroidales bacterium UBA5621
GCATCAGAACTTACCGATACTGCAGCTGGTGCTGTAATCGTCGGATCCTGTTTATCGGTCACTGTTACCGTGAAATCACACTTCGCCACACCACATTCATTAGTTGCAGTGGCTGTTACAGTTGTTGTGCCAACCGGGAAAGTATGAGGTGACGTAATTGCGGTGCCTCCAATATCATAATTAATTACCGGTTCTGGCGCTCCATTTGCAGTAGCAGATAAAACAACAGATGCGCCACATGTACCTTCATCATTATCTTCCGAAATACTGTTAGGGCAAGTTATCGTGGGAACTTTGTTAAGAATTAATGTTCCAGTGCCAGTAGCTTGATCATTCCCATCAGCTAAAGTTACTGAAATTGTATAATTACCTGGCTCTGCTGAAGATGTTATTGTTAACGTTAGTAGCCTGTCAGGAAAAGGATTATTCCCATTAGCTGTAAAACTTTCCAGTGCATTTGAAGTAACACCGTTTGGTAAAGCTGAAATTGTAAAGATCCCATTCACCGTTCCAGCCCTTCCTCTTACTGAAGTCACAGTGTATGAAACCTGAACTGTTCCACTTGATGGGATACATGCTGTGTTAGAAGTTGGTGATAAAGACACAGCATGTATCATTGGTGAATCAGTAAACCAGGTTTCAACAACTATTCCACTTGTGAGTCCGGTCGCTGTGAGCAGGAATATCTCCCCTAATTCATCATCTGTTATCAGGTATTCACTATTACTAAAGTTCCCATCATTATCAACAGTAGCATACAATACTTCATCATCATGGTAATAATAAGTATGCTCAATAAGCAGTTTTACTTTCTCACCAGCCTGAAAGCCCTCTCCTGTGATTGTTACATAATCACCAGGATAATAATCGAGCTTATCAGTTGTGACACTAGCAGTTTGCGCCTGTGTGATGGCACATATTCCCGTAAAAAACAGGAACAGAAGCATGGATGTGATATATCCCACCCATTTTGGCTTAGATAAGAGTAGAATTAGTTTCATACGCAGTAGAATTAGCAGATTAGTTATTTCGTTTTTCTTTCTATGTTTAGAGATTAGAATCGTTTCTGTTTCAACACCGATTACTGATTACCGATTACAATTTTTTCATCACCTGTCAATATGTATTAGCATCTGTCAATACACCTGAAATACCAATGCAGGATAAAAAAGCCGGTAAACTGTTTGTTGCCGGCAGGGTCATCGTGATCACCTGATTATTAATCATGTGAACAAGTAGTAAGTTTAGAATAAGTGGTTAGCTGCTCAAAATAACAGATATAATATTACTATTATTTTTTGACGTAGAACTAAACTTTTAGCCGGGTTTTGACTAAACGCGGATCTTGTTGACTAACATTAGAAAATCGTTGACGAAAATTTAAACAATATCATTACTTGCGGAATCTTCACGGTGTTTATCCCGATATAAGCGGGGTTTCGATCTCCCACTCCCCCCTTCCGTCTACCTCTTTTCGCTGGTCAATGACGGTGCAGGTAAGCTGGATCGGTAGCAGGGTTATAAGGATTGCTTCGTCCCCTGCTCTCCGCTCTACGCTCTACGCTCACCTCTCACTACTCACCTCTGACCGCCACAATCCCCGGCAGTTTCTTCCCTTCCATATACTCCAGCATGGCGCCGCCGCCGGTCGAGACATAGCTTACCCTGTCGGTCAGGCCGTTCTTGCTGACAGCCGCCACTGAATCGCCGCCGCCGATAAGGCTGAAGGCTCCTTTTGAAGTGGCATCAGCTATCGCATGAGCTATCGCCGTGGTACCCTTCGAGAATTTTTCCATTTCAAAGACTCCCATCGGACCGTTCCAGAGTATCGTTTTTGAATTTTCTATGACAGAAGAGAACAGTTTTACAGATTCCGGGCCAATATCGAGACCCATCCATCCGTCCTCGACTGCATCGACAGCTGTAAGAGAGGTATTGGCATTATTGTCGAATGCATCGCCGTTCAGGCTGTCAACGGGAAGATATAGGTTTACCTTCTTCTCCTTTGCCTTTTCGATGATCGTCAGGGCAAGATCCAGCTTGTCCTCCTCACAAAGTGACTTGCCTATTTTCCCTCCCTGTGCCTTTATGAATGTATATGTCATTCCGCCGCCTATGATCAGGTTATCGACCCTGTTGAGAAGGTTTTCGATAAGGAGAATCTTATCCGACACCTTTGCTCCCCCCATAATGGCTGTGAAGGGACGCAGGGAACCATGAAGCACCTTGTCCATTGCAGCCAGTTCGCTGTTGATCAGAAAACCGAACATGATCTTGTCCTTCGGAAAGAAGTCTGCCATTACAGCCGTTGTGGCATGTGCCCTGTGGGCGGTCCCGAAAGCGTCATTCACGTACACCCCGGCATAAGCAGCCAGCTTTCCCGCCATCTCCTTCTGCCTGACCTTCATTTCGGCCTTTGCGCTCTTCTTTTCCTCGTCTGTTGCATTATCAGGCAGTTTGGGCTTGCCTTCCTCCTCGGGATAGAACCGGACATTCTCCAGAAGGAGCACCTCTCCCGGCTGAAGGGCGGCAGACATTTTTTCAGCAGACTCGCCCAGACAGTCATCTGCAAACTGTACCTTTTTCCCGAGATGCTTTTCCAGGACGGGAAGAACCGGTTTCAGTGAATATTTCTCCATCGGGCCGTCAGGTCTGCCCAGATGCGACATCAGTATGACACAGCCGCCATCTTCCGTGATCTTATTAATTGTAGGAAGGGCACCCCTGATGCGGGTATCATCCGTAACGGTAAATGTCTGTTTGTCAAGAGGCACATTGAAATCTACCCTTACAATGGCTTTCTTGCCTTTGAAACTGAAGTCCTGTATCATTTTCATGGATCGCTGTTTTTATATTTGACTGAGTAATTTTACTCTGCAAACCTACTGATTTTTTGGAA
>DIKJ01000217.1:2955-7845 GCA_002424525.1 Bacteroidales bacterium UBA5621
TCACAGATACCCGGGCAAAAAGAGATCATTGCTAAGCTTCTCATGTCGGTCAGCCAGGAGAGGGTCAGCCATGCCCAGCTTTTCTCGGGTCCCGAAGGCTGCGGGAGCCTGGCCCTTGCGCTTGCGTATGCGCAGTATATAAGCTGTGAGAACCGGAAAGCTGACGATTCATGCGGGGTATGCAAATCGTGCGTGAAATACGAAAAAATGATCCATCCCGATCAGCATTTTGTCTTCCCCGTAATAAAGGACAAGAAGAATTCCGACCCTGTCAGCGATTCATTTATTGAACACTGGCGCGAGTTTGTGATCCGCTCCCCCTTTTTTACGATCAACAGCTGGCTCGATTCAATTGAGGTGGGCAATGCCCAGGGCCTTATTTTCGCATCGGAAGCCTCTGAAATCATTAAGAAGCTGAGTCTTAAGTCCTTCGAATCGGATTTCAAGATTATGATAATATGGCTGCCCGAGAAAATGCACCAGACCACTGCCAACAAACTGCTTAAGCTTATTGAGGAGCCGCCCGAAAAAACACTCTTCCTCCTTGTTTCGGAAGAGTCGGACAAGATCATTCCCACGATGCTCTCGAGATGCCAGCTTGTCAAGATCCCGGCCTTCAGCAGGGAGGATATCGAAAAATACCTGACCAACAGGTTTGGCATTGATGCAAAGAAAGCTTCGGACCTGGCTGCTGTTGCCAACGGCAATATTGTCAGGGCAATCGGACTCTGCGAGCACAACGACGTCTACATTCTGAATCTCGGGCGTTTCAGAAATCTCATGCGCAATGCCTGGAAGCGCGATATCATCTCTGTCATCGAATGGAGCGAGGGCATGGCTGTGACGGGAAGGGAGGCGCAGAAGAATTTCCTGTCCTTTGCCCTCAGACTGCTCAGGGAGAACCTGATGCTTTCGCTCTGCCAGGTAAAGGATAATTTAATTTTCCTTACCGGCGAAGAGGCCGAGTTCTCGAAAAAGTTTCACCCGTTCATTAATCAGACGAATGTTTATCCGCTTGCCGATGAGCTTAATCTCGCTTTTTCCCATATCGAAGCCAACGGAAATCCGAAGATCATTTTCCTCGATCTTGCGCTTAAGATTGCCAGGCTGATCCGCTGACCCTTCAGGTGTTTATTGAATTTAACACAATTATTCGCTATTTTTGCGGTGTTTTACTATAGCAGATTGTCGTATGACAGATAATGAGGAATTGCACGGGCCGACGGGTGAAGAGATCCGGACGCCTGATATAAAATATAAGCCCGGCTGTAACAAACTCGATTGCTTCAACTGGATGAAGGATCTCCCGGAATTCCCCGGGGGAAATGACATTGTAGAGATCCGTTTCAAGAATACCCGCAAGGGATTTTACAGGAATGTGAACGACCTGAGGCTTGAGACGGGAGATATTGTTGCAGTGGAGGCCTCCCCCGGCCATGATATCGGCAGGGTGTCGATGACGGGCCCGCTTGTCGGCGAACAGCTGAAAAGGCTTAAGATAAGACCTTCGGTCGAAGACATGAAAAAGGTCTATCGCAAAGCCAAGACCGTCGATATCGAGAAATGGGAGGAGGCAAAGAAGCTTGAGAATCAGACGATGCTCAGGTCGCGGAAGATCTCCGAAGAGCTTAAGCTCAATATGAAGATAGGAGATGTCGAATACCAGGGCGACAAGACAAAAGCAATCTTTTACTACATTGCCGACGAGAGAGTTGATTTCCGCCAGCTTATAAGGGTCCTTGCCGACGAATTCCGGGTAAGGATAGAGATGAGGCAGATTGGCGCCCGCCAGGAAGCAGGAAGAATAGGGGGAATAGGGCCGTGCGGCAGGGAACTCTGCTGTTGCACGCACATTACCAACTTCATTTCCGTTTCGACCGTCCATGCCAAATATCAGGAGTTGTCGCTGAATCCGCAGAAACTTGCCGGACAATGCGGAAAGCTCAAATGCTGTCTCTGTTTCGAGCTCGACTGCTATGTGGATGCACAGAAAGGCTTCCCCCCGAAAGAGATACCTCTTGAGCTTGCCGATTCAACCCTCTATTTTCACAAGGTGGAAGTCCACAAAGGGATCTACTGGTATACCACCGACCCCCGGTCGGCGGTAAACCTGACACCTGTTCCGGTGGAAAGGGTAAGAGAGATCCAGACCATGAACCGCAAAGGGATCAAAACAGATAAGCTTCTGGCATTTGACAAGTCATGGGAGACTGCTCCCGTATCCGAAGATCTTCTCATTAACAACAGCCTTTCAAGGTTTGATGCTCCGTCCCCGTCCCGCCGGCCAAAGAATCAGCATAAAAGGAAAAACAGGAAGTTTAATGACAAAAGGAACAATTAGATCATCACTGTATCCGCTCCTTGCCACCCTCCTCATGATGCTGTCGTGCAACAGCAATGTTATTTTCACCGATTCGGTAAGGATGGAAGAGAACACCTGGAAACTGCATGATGTCCCGGTTTACCGGGTGGACATATCAGACACGACCGCAGCAACAGATATTTTATTTTCGATCCGCACAGGTCCGGTCTATCCCTTCCGGAACATCTTCCTTTTTGTAACAACCACTTCTCCTGACGGCAAAAGCATTACAGACACTCTCACCTACGACCTTGCCGACGAAAAAGGCAAATGGTATGGCAAGGGGCTGGGCGACATCAATGAGCTCAGACTGCCTTATAAATCAAATGTCTTCTTCCCTGTGCAAGGCACCTACCAGTTCAGGGTACAGCATGGCATGAGGGCAGAGAACCTTAAGGGCGTTTACGATTTCGGGATGAGGGTCGAAAAGAAAAGCAGGTAAAGGCAGAAGTGGGAAAGAATAAACTTTCAAGATGGGCCGAGATGGAAACATTCCGGAATGTTATCCAGCCCGGCAACATTGAAAATTTCGGAGTGTCACATCCGTTAAAGGGCAACTGGAAAAAGGAGGTTTTCTGTAATTCCAATCCCCTGGTACTCGAGCTGGCGTGCGGCAAGGGTGAGTACACCACCGGCCTTGCTTCGAGGTTCCCGGCATACAACTTCATCGGAATAGACATCAAGGGGGCAAGGATGTGGAGGGGCGCGAAAACAGCTATTGAAAGCAACCTCGTCAACGTGGCCTTCCTGAGAACAAGAATTGAGTTCATCAACTCATTCTTTGCCGAAGATGAGGTTGATGAAATATGGATCATCTTCCCCGATCCCCATCCCGGCAAAACGAACTCCAGCAAAAGGCTTACCAGTCCATGGTTCCTCAATAATTACAGGAACTTCCTGAAAAACAATGGCATAATACACCTGAAAACGGATAACAGCGAACTGTTTGACTACACCGAAGCGCTTGTCACAAGGAGTGATCTGGAAATAATCCGGCGTACCCGTGATCTCTATTCAGATAATCCCGAAGATGAAATCCTATCGATCCGGACGCATTATGAGAAAAGCTTCCTGAAAAAAGGTCTTAAGATCAATTATATATCGTTCAGGCTAAACAAAGAGAAGGTTATCAGCGATGGCACACCGGCAAAACAGCCCCAATGACGATTTTTTCACAAGGGTCTATGAAGTGACCAAACTGATCCCGTACGGCAGGATCACATCATACGGCGCCATTGCCCGTTACCTCGGATCAGGGAGGTCAGCCCGCATGGTCGGCTGGGCGCTCAACGCCTGCCATACACGGAAGGATTTCATTCCGGCTCACAGGGTCGTGAACAGGAACGGGCTTCTTACCGGAAAACGCCATTTCGGCAACTCAACTACAATGGAGCAGCTTCTTGCCAACGAAGGTGTTGTGGTTGAGAATGACCGCATTGTCAGTTTCAGGGAGAAATTCTGGGATCCGCTTGCCGAACTGCAATGAATATTTTGCCATGAAAAAAAATTTATTTAACATTGCAGCTCTTTAAAATCAGTTTAAATAATAAGGGAACAGCCGTTTCTTTCCCTTGGTAATGTTCAAATCCACAATAAATGAAAGATATAGCCAGCATCAGAGAACGAGTACTAAATGCACTCGAAAAAGTGAGACCCTACCTGCAGTCGGACGGTGGTGATATTGAATTGATAGATATAACCGACGATCTTTTCGTCAAGGTAAGGCTCAAGGGAGCATGCCACGGATGCCCTTTCAGCATGCAGACACTCAAGGCAGGCGTCGAGCAGGCAATTATAAAGGAAGTCCCTGAAATCAAGGGAGTGATCTCCGCCTGAAAGAATAACAGCCCGATTTTATTTGACATTTGAATACTATACTCATATTAAGTTAGTTTATAGTATTAAAAGAGATTTTTTGGTTCAGGTCAAAACATCATTCAGAGTGCTGATGTTTCTGGGGCTGATCCTGTTCCTGACCGATTGCTCGGTCGAGAAAAACACGGGAAGCACCAGATTCTATCATGGAATTACTTCCAGGTACAATATCTATTTTAATGGTTATGAGAGTTTTAAGGCAGGCCTGAACAGGATATACACAGGGTACACCGACGATTATGCAGAACTGCTCAAGGTGTTCGAGCACAGCGATCCCTCAACAGTATCGCTATGCTATTCCAACATGGAAAGAGCCATTCAGAAGGCTTCCCTGATCATCTCCCAGAAATCGATAACGGCCAGACCTGATATCCGCACCGGGGACACCCCCTCGGAAAAAGAGAGGGCAATGCTCGAAAGGAAAGAGTATAACGACTGGGTCGACGACAGCTACCTTCTTGTCGGCAAAGCCCGCTTTTACATGCATGAGTTCAGTGAAGCCTCATCGGTCTTCAGTTACTGCATAACCGCAGCCAACGATCCCGACATCAAAACTGAGGCATCAATCTGGCTTGCCAGGATCGGTAATGAAACAGGTCAGTACAACGAATCGCTCAGGATACTCAGGGAAACAGATATGGCGGCTCTCACAG
>DIKJ01000070.1 GCA_002424525.1 Bacteroidales bacterium UBA5621
TCACAGCTACAAGAACTTACAATGTCACTCTTGAGTCGCAGTGATAATTATGAGGCAAATAAATTTGCTATTTTATTGGAAATGAATAATTGATAATTTATATTTGCAAATCGTAAAAAATCTTAAACCTAAACAAATCGAAAAATGAGTAAAAATGGAAGTTCTATCAAAGATGTGTTGCAAAGTATATTTGCAACAAGTGCTATTTTAATAGCTTTTGTTGTTGCCTTTTTGTTATTTACGCAAGTAATGGGTAGTCCTGTTAACTTCGAAGGCGGCAACCCGCAGGGACATGCTCTTCAGGGCAATTACCTCGGGATCATTTATAAAGGAGGATATGTTGTGCCTGTGCTGATGACTTGTGTAATGGTTATTATTATTTTCGCAGTAGAAAGGATGATCACTCTTGGAAGGGCAAAAGGGAAAGGAAGATTGAACCAGTTCGTCCGCCATCTCCAGTCTCTCCTCGCCCAGGATAAGATTGAAGAGGCTATTGAAGCATGTGACAGGCAGAAAGGTTCACTTGCAAACGTGATGAAAGCCGGTCTGGCCCGCTATCGCGACCTTCAGGCAGACAAGGACCTTGAAAGGGACCAGAAGATCCTGTCGATTCAGAAAGCTTACGAAGAGGCTACCGCACTGGAGCTTCCAATGCTCAGCCGGAACATGGTTATCTTCAGTACCCTCGCTCCCTTATCCGTTCTCGTGGGGCTTATCGGTACAGTTCTTGGTATGATCCGTGCTTTCGCCGCTCTTGCACAGGCTGGTGCTCCTGATGCTCTGGCCCTGTCTCAGGGTATATCTGAAGCGCTCATCAACACAGCTTTCGGTATCACCGGGGGAGCTCTCTCAATTCTTGCTTATGCCTACTTCTCAACAAAAATCGACGCCTATACATTTAAAATCGATGAGGCAGGCTTCAGCCTGGCACAGACATTTGCAGAGTCTCTGAAGAAGTAGATCCTTTGGTTGAAATTAATTAATTAATAAAATTGAAATGCCAAAGATTAAGATAACAACAAAGCCACCGTATGTCGACATGACGCCAATGGTTGACCTATTCGCTGTCATATTGATATTCCTTATGCTTACAACCACTTTCAGAATTTCGGAGCCGGGCGTTGTTAACGCACCTTATTCAATATCAGAAAGACCTGTACTGGATTTCAACATTATGACGGTGGTTATCTCCGACGATGGACGAGTTTTTTTCAACGTCGATAACGGACCTGATACAATACTCAAATTCAGGCAGAAGGTCCTCGCCGAAATGGGCGGGCACTATGGTATTGAATTTACCCAGGAAGAACTTACCAAATTCGGGAACTTCCCTGCATCAATAGGTGTGCCGATCGAACGTATGAAAGATTTCCTTTCTGCTGATGATCCCGGAGAAAAAGCTGCTCTCCAGACAGGAGTCCCTGTCGACTCTGTCGATAATCAGCTTGCTATGTGGGTTTTATATGCCCGTCAGGTTAATCCTGCGGTAAATGCGGGCATCAAGGGAGACTCCGGAGTGGAATTTCCGATTGTCAAGCGGGTACTGGATGTACTCCAGGATAGGAACGTAAACAAGTTCAACCTGATTACAAGTCTGAGATCAGCTGATGTTAAACTAGACGAAATACCTGAATAATATGGCAGAAATAGCTGAACAAGATTCCGGGAAAAAAGGCGGGAGGCAAAAAGTAAAGCCACCGCCTCACATCGATATGACACCGATGGTTGACCTAATGTGCCTGCTTATTGTATTCTTTATGCTTACAGCAGCTTTCACGAAGGCAAAGATCATGGAAATCAACCTCCCTGAGAAGATCAGGGATCCGAACGTGGAGCCTCCGAAAATCCCGGAAAGCCGTACCGTGAATATTATTCTCGGACCGGACGACCGTGTTTTCTGGTATCCCGGGATGGTAAGAGAGGAAGACTATGGCAACCCTCCGCCTTTAAGGGAGACTACCTTTGGAGCCGACGGAATACGCCGTCTCCTGGTGGAAAGGAACATAACCCTCGCTAGAAGAATCTACGAATTCAATCAAGAGATACTCACCGGGCGGATAAGCCTTCCAAGAGATTCAATTGAAAGTGAGATCAGGAAATTGAAGAGAGATGATGACACCGGGCCGATTGTGCTTATAAAAGCATACAAATCAGCAAATTATGGAAATTTTGTCGAAATACTCGACGAAATGAATATTGTTGGCATAGCCCGTTATTCATTCGTGGATCTGAGCTGGATTGAAAACTTTATGGTTGAGAGAGCTCTGGGGATAGCTTCTACCGCATCTGCCTCAACTGGTAATTAACCCGTAACTATTACTATTATGGCAAAAGATAAAATAGATGCTCCCTCTTTTCTTGAAATAGTTTTCGAGAAAAGGAACAAAGCTTATGGAGCTTATGTCCTTCGGAAGAAATATGCACGGACAATGATCATTGCAATGCTTGTCGGTATAGTGGGTTTTTCAGCCGGGGTAATCACACCTTACCTGAATGCCAAAGCTATGGAAGGCAAGCAGGGCAGGGAAGAGTATGTTGTTGAGCTCCAGATGGAGAGTCTGGATCAACCGACAGACGCAGTAGCACCGCCTCCTCCCCCGCCTCCTCCGCCTGCCGAAGACGCTGTCCAGCAAACCAGGTATGTGCCACCCGTTGTGGTTGATACCATAAAACCTGAAGATGTCCGCCAGCTGATGACGGCTGACGACGCGAGAATCACGATAATTGACGCTGATGTTATGGAAGTGTTTGCCGTGGCTGAAGTTATGGTTGAAGTGCAGGAACAAGAAGCAGAACCTGAACCATTCATCGTTGTTGAAGAGATGCCTATGTTCCCGGGCGGAGAATCCGCTCTTCTGGAATATATCGGTGCCAACACGCAGTACCCTGAGATCGCAAAGGAAAACAACATACAGGGAAGGGTAATTGTAAGGTTCTGTGTTACTGCAAAAGGTGGTGTAAGTCAGGTATCCATTCTGAAAAGCGTTGATCCCGAGCTCGATAAGGAAGCAATCAGGGTTGTTTCAACCCTCCCCACGTTCAGACCAGGCAAACAGGGCGGAAAACCTGTGCCGGTATGGTACATGGTGCCCATTACGTTTACGCTTAAGTAAACCTGATAAGAACTTTTTTATATAAACGCCGGATCAGCAGATCCGGCGTTTCCTTTTATTGATTTTCAAACTCCTTCTCGAGAAGCACAGAAAAATCTTCAATATCTTCAGGAGTGGTATCCCAGCTGGTCATCAGCCGGTACTCCGACAGAACCTCATTCCATGGATAGAAGAAATAGTGAGGCAGAAGCCTTTCAGCAACACCGTGCGGCATTATGACAAATACTCCATTCGACTCTACAGGCTGGGTTATAACCAGTTTATCCTTTATCCTGTCAGCCAGGAGCCTGGCCATCCTGTTTGAATGAGAAGCATTCATCTTCCATAGATCGTTCCGGAAATAGGCAATAAACTGAGCCGAGATGAATCTCATCTTGGAGGCAAGATGCATCCCCTGCTTCCTGATATACCTGAAATCCGTTGAAAGACCTTTACCAGGGAAGCATACCGCTTCTCCAAACATCATCCCATTCTTTGTTCCGCCAAATGAGAGAATATCCACACCGGCATCAGTTGTAAACGATCTGAAGGGGAGATCCAGCGAAACGGCTGCATTTGATATGCGGGCACCATCCATGTGCAGAAGCATCCCTCTTGAATGGACATGGTCTGCTATTTTCCTTATTTCATCAGGCGTATAAACAGTTCCCATCTCGGTTGCCTGAGTAATTGAGACTACCTTTGGCTGTGAATGATGCTCAAAACCAAATCCGTGAAGATGCTTCTCAAGCATCTCTGTTCTTATCTTGCCGTCGGGCGTATCGACAGTCAATACTTTACAGCCAGTGAATTTCTCCGGAGCTCCGCATTCATCCTGCTCAATATGGGCAGTGAATGCAGTTACGACCGAATTCCAGGAGCGTGTAACTGAACTTAAGCCCAGCACATTGGCAGCCGTACCTGTAAAGACGAAAAATGTTTCAGTGTCATCACCGAGATGATCTTTGAAAAGCTGTTCAGCTTCCCGGGTGTACATGTCGGCACCATAACCCACTGCATGACCAGTGTTCACCGCGGTAAGCTCCCTTAGAATATCAGGATGCACTCCGGCATTATTGTCACTGGCAAAGCCTCTCTTTATAATTTGCTTCATTTAACAGATGAGAGGATTAAATCTCTTATGTGCGAATTTTTGATCCTTTCATGGCAAAATAGGTTATGTATGCGTAATAAACAAACAGACAGCATATTGCCACAACCAGGCCAATCCCTTTCTGGATGCCTCCCATCATGATCGGCAGTAAAGCGGCACCGATTACCGAGGTT
>DIKJ01000126.1:0-3512 GCA_002424525.1 Bacteroidales bacterium UBA5621
TCGTCAGAGATCAGTTCCCCGTTCTTCTTGAATACATTATTTCCCTCGGCCTTGAGCTCCAGGAAGAGGATCCCGCCTTTGGGGTTGAAGATCATCAGGTCCGGGAAGCCTTTAGAGTGTTGGATAGCCTTATACTGGCCCGCTTGTGCCTTGGTATGTGCAAGTCCCGCGTAGTCATAGTGGAATCTTACTTTCGGAAATTGCAGTCTCAAGTAGGTAGCCACGGCCTGGTATAAATTATACTCTTTGCTCTCTCTCATAACATTGCGGTATAAATCACGTCCTGCGGCAGGCTTGGCCCGGCAAATATTTGCATCAGAAAAGCCCATAATGCCAAGCATAGGCCAATCATGACCACAATAAAGAACACGGCCAGCAGTATTCCTATGGCGTTTTTATGCACCGGGAATGGCTCCTCCTGCTTGTACTCATACAGCGTGCGGATTTCGTCGTCGGTTAGGGTCTGTTCCATGGTTATTGAGTTAAGGTTTCTGCAAGTATTTCTTCACGGTTATATTCCTCTGTGTATTTATTCATATTCAAATCAAAGGTGAACATCACCAACTTAGGCGGCCTTTCTTCGCCTGCCAGCTGCCGCATGATCCACTCGGCATCAACCTCGTGTAAAAGCAGGTCAAGTTTATTATGCCAGCAGTAGTGTTGTATCCGGCTCAGCTTGCGCCAGTCAACCGGGTGCGTGTGTACCACCTCGTAGAATGCCTGTATATGACCGTCCTTGTAAACAACCAGGTCAGGAAAAAATCTCCATCCCTCGACCTCAAGTTCTACCTCGTCTTTTACCTCGAACCCATCCTCTTCCAGCCATAGCCGTAACACATCCTTGGCGTACTTATGCTTGTGGCTCTCTCTTTTCAGAAAGGTGGCGTATTCTCGTCTCTCTCCCATGATTGTTCTGAATAATTTATAATTGCTTGTTGAACATTCTCTGTCAGCCAATTGCATTTATTTGGCGTTGATGTATTGTAAAACCTTCCGGTTTCATAGTCGTATTGCAGGTCCGTCTTACCCTGCTCTCCAAGGTGCTTGAACTTGATCTTTGACCAGTAGACTTCGATCTTATTAAGCATCGTGTTCTCCTTAGATACCTGGCGGTGCACCACAATACCATAATCGGTCTTGTTGTAGAAATTTGCGGAGCCGGATATGTCATACAGGGAAGGAACGCGGGTCTTACCGTTGCCGTCTTTGTCCATTTTCTTTGGATGTGCTACCAGGAACACAAGCACGTCATTGAACTTTGCAAAGCTGGTCAGCTTGTCAAGAAACCGGCTGATGTATTGGGTCTCGCTGTCTTTGTATTGGTGATCGAGTTTGTTGTAAGGGTCGATGACAATGACCTTGACGCCCCGGGTTTTGACCAATATCTTTGCATGAGAAAGGATAAAGTCGACAGTAAAGTCCTCCTCATTCATGATGTAGAAGAAGTTTTCCCGGATGTAATCAAAAGCCATATCAAAATCTACCGATGTTGAAAAGCTCGATCGGAACCGCTTGCCGATAATCTTTTCATACAGCTTGGCATAGTGATATTTCAGTGGATAGTTTTCCGGCGTAAAATACGCTGCCTTCCACTTCAGTTTGAGGTTCATTTTTGTGACGATGTAGTCAACAAACTCAGACTTGCCTGATGAAGGGATACCAGTAACAATTGCCAGCCTGCCTGTCTCCCATTTGATGTTACTGTCAAAAGGCTCTCCCAAAATCAGCCCTGGTTCAATGCCATTGGTGAATAGATCCTGAATGTCATTGTAAAGATGATCAACCGTTACGATCCCCTTTGTCGGAATAGGTATGGCTTCTTTGATTGTGTCCTGAAGTGCCGGACCTCCGTATTTAAGTAGATAGTCATTTGCATCTTTACAGTCCTTAAAGTTGACTATCAGGCAACGCTCCGGCCCCAACCTACGTGCAAGTTCATCCCTGAGCTCAATGCCTTTGGTGTCCTGATCCGTTGCTAAAAATATGCGCTGTACCTTTTCAAACAAGCCATAATAGGTGTCGAGATAATCAAGCTTGATATTTGCGCCGTTGGGAACTGAGATGACATTATCAAAACCGCACTCAATGAATGTGAGGGCATCCATCTCTCCCTCGACAATAATTATATCCTCGAAGTTCAAAAGAGCATCCTGGTTGTAGAACAATAGCTCTGAACCGGCATTCATCTTAAATGACTTCTGTGGTCCCCTGAACTTTATGTTTGTGAGTTTGTCCTGAAAAAAGAAGGGGTAACAGATCACATCTACATCAGTCCCATGCTGCGGCATGAATTCCCTATCGGAGTAGACTTTCATCTTAACCAGGGTCTTCTGTGAGATCATGCGCCCGGTGAACCACTTGACAGCTTTATCGGATAACTCTGTGATGTTTTTCCATTGCGGAACTATGTATTGTTTTTCTTCTCCAGGGATAAACACATAGAATGCAGCATTACAGTTATGGCAGTAACCCCGGGTCTCGGTGTTATTCCATGCCATACACTTGTCATTCTTCTTTTTGCGAAGGTGAGAACACTCAGGACATAAATGACGTTCCTCTGCACCCTTTCCCGAAGGGGTGAACTCATACAGCTGGCTGGTTATGGTTGACTTTATTTTCATGGCATCATCCAAGCTGCTTCTTTGTTCTGATACTTACCTTCAAGAACCTTAATGAAGTTATTGGGACGCATCAACCATTCAAAGTCCGAGCGAAACCCTCTGTCGTTTTTTCCATTTAGAAAATTACTCTCTCCTGCCTGCCTTAAAACCGTTGTAATTTTTTCAATACCATACTCTGCATACCTGGCTCTGATAAATCCCTTTCTTAGATCTGTTAATTTTTCGACTTTCGCCATATTAGGACATAAATCATGATACAGAGTAATTATTAAATCAAAGTCAATATCATTGTCATTGTCATTGTCAGGCTTTTGGTTATCCTCTGAGTTATCTATACCCTTAACCAAAAGAGCCGGATTACCACCTTTTGACCCCGTTTCATGTCTTTTATGCCTGATTTGTTCATCTTTTACCATTCTCTTTGAAAAAATGGCTCCATCAGGACGACGGTAACAAACACCCCCTGTTAACAGGGTAGTTAACCAAATTCCTGAATTTTGGTTATCCAAACCAACCATTCTTATTATCTCATCATCGGTATAAGGCCGACCATTTGGAGTGACCATAACACCCCTTTCTGTACTCTCCCACATGTAACAAAGGAGGTCAAACCATAATCCTCGATAGTCCGGCGGGAGTGCTCTTACCTCTGGGCACTTTAACCAGTCACCCACATAAAAGGGCATATGTGGCAGGTCTTTTTTCTTAATATTGGTCATAGTTTCTGTCTAATGTTAAGTTAGTTCTGTGTTGCCTGTTCTCTTTCGTTACGGATGTCGATGCGCTTGCGGTACCTGGTGATAATATTCTTTGCTCTTTCGGAGATAGGATCCTCGGCAATAGTCTCCAGTTCAATGATCATGACGATGTTCTTTGCGAACAGGCGTGCGT
>DIKJ01000126.1:3595-3989 GCA_002424525.1 Bacteroidales bacterium UBA5621
GTTGAATAGTTCTTCAGGAGGGCGTTGTTTCATGGCTTATGTGTTATCGGGTAACATTGTTTACAGTACGGAGGTGAATTGCGGGTAATTGCAGCGTTGCTTTCATCCACATAGGAGTAGAGATGAGAGTGACAAAACCGCCCCACACATCGCGTGCAAGTACCAGTTTCTTTCTTCGGCTTTTGGCAGCCACAGTCACAATCAATTTTCTTTACGGTCATCTTTTGAGTTTTTCCTTAATGAGTTTATCAACTTCTCTTTTTGCAATTAGCCTGACTATCTTAAAGTAAGCGGCATTGTCATGGCGTCTTATAGCCCTGCGCTTGCGCCACTGAAGAAAGGTGTCTTTGATATTCATTGTGTGAAATCTTTGTACCCCGGCAGGTTCCGATGT
>DIKJ01000242.1 GCA_002424525.1 Bacteroidales bacterium UBA5621
GAAAGTTAAGCCAGTCGAAGATCTGCGGAAACCTGTTCTTAATGCTTGTGATCTTGAACTTCGGATCTTCTTCGGTGATCCTGTAACCTATGACATCCCGTACAGCCTGTGTCATCTCATCAAGCCTGTCGAAGTCGTTAATGAAGATCTCAAAACCGCTTATCTGATCATCATCCCAGCCGTTAAGCCTTTTTATATGACCAATATCGCAGAATACAAACATCTTATCGAACTCCTCGAGGCTCGTTTCATAAATCCCGGTTATAGTGAATTTCCTGCTCCGGGGAGGTTCCTGCACAAAATACATGGCAAATGAATCTCCCGTTTTCAGCCTCAGCATATCGGATATTTTTTTTGAGATGATCACATTATCGGTCCGTCCGGTGTCTGTTACAGTGAATGGTTTTCCGTCAATTATGCTTCTGCTGAAATAGCTCCAGTCGAAATCGCTGCCGACACCTTTGAGAACCACGCCCTGTATCTCGTCGTCGGTCTTTATGATCCCTGCCTTGGTTGCAAAGGCCTGTATATGCTTTATCCCTCGTATCTGTCTGATCCTGGGGACGAATTCCTGGGCATCTCTGATTGGGACCGTCTCGAAAGATATGTTGGCATCGAAGTTTGTTATCTGGATATGAGAACCGAAGCCCACCACCTTTTCCCTGATCTGCTGTTTGAAGCCGGTAAGGATGGAGACTGCCAGGATCATCACCGCCAGTCCGGCAGCAATGCCGATAATGGCAATAATGTTTATCGGACGCGAGAATGATGTCCCTTCGCGTCTTCCCTTTATGAGCCTCTGCGCTATGAAATATGGTAAATTCATCAGATATTCAGAGCTTCAAATTTAATCAAAAAGCATCAGAGTTTTAATTTCGTATTGGATTCCTCTGTTGGTTAAAATATTTTTTAGTTTTACATTTTAAACTGTGATTGAATGAAAAAACTATTTGTCTCCCTGTCGTTACTAATGATGCTGATTGCCACCCCCTCCTGCCAGGAAGCAGTGAGGATACCTGTCCCGGGGGCGCACCAGACAGAGATCTATAAACCAATGCTTGAAGGGAAATCTGTTGCCGTTGTGGCGAATCAGACTTCGATGGCAGGGGATATTCACCTTGTTGACAACCTTGTGAGGAATGGGATTAATGTCAGGGCCATATTTGCCCCTGAGCACGGTTTTCGCGACCTGGCCGATGCCGGAGCCCATATTGAAGATGGAAAGGATCCTGCAACAGGGGTACCCCTGATCAGCATATACGGGGCTCAGCAAAAACCATCTCCGGGGAACCTCAGAGGAATTGACATTGTTATCTTTGACATCCAGGATGTCGGGGTCAGGTTCTATACCTATATATCAACGCTTCATTACGTTATGGAAGCATGTGCCGAGAACGGCGTGAAATGCATTGTAATGGACAGGCCAAATCCCAATGGCTTTTACTTCGACGGGAATATTGCAGATACAGCTTACAGGTCATTCGTCGGGATGCATCCCGTGCCAATTGTGCATGGTATGACGGTAGGGGAGTACGCGCAGATGATCAATGGTGAAGGATGGCTCCGGGGAGCCATTAAATGCGACCTGTCGGTTATCAAGTGCAGGAACTACACACATGAAACACTGTATGAGCTTCCCATAAGACCTTCACCGAACCTGCCGAACCAGGCGTCGATATATCTTTACCCTTCAATCTGTTTCTTTGAAGGGACAAATATTTCCCTCGGAAGGGGAACCCCGTATCCATTTCAGGTTTTCGGATCACCCAATCTGCCAGACAGGGGATTCAGTTTCACCCCTGAGAGTGTTCCCGGGGCCATGAACCCGCCTCTGCTCGGAGTGAAATGTTACGGGACCGATCTTCGCAACGCGATAGCCGATGGACTGGTGCCCTCGCCCAGAGTGAACCTGGAGTGGGTTATAAGCGCCTGGAACGACTATCCAGATAAGGATCAGTTCTTTACACGATATTTCGATGTGCTTGCCAGCGGACCAGTGCTGAGGGAACAGGTACAGAAAGGGATGAGCGCTGAAGAGATCCGGGAATCGTGGAAGAAGGGGCTGGAGGAATTTAGCAGGACCAGAGCGAAATATTTGCTGTATGAATAATTGCTGATTGCCGGGTTCCTGGTGCTGCCCCGATTCACTTCCGTTCATCGGGATTGAGGCTGCGCCTCAAGGTCCTGGGTACTCGGTGCTCGGTACTTGTTGGTAATCGGTATTATTGCCAACTGCCAACTGCTAACTGCTAACTGCCATTTTCCTATTCCGCTATCGAAGAATCTCCACTTTGTTACGATAGCTTTTCAGACCCTTCCCGGATAAACTTTAAGTGCTTCCGCCAGGGTCTCCATGGCATTTCTGAGATCGTCAATGTTGAGCACGTAGGCAATGCGAACCTCGTTCTTACCCAGTCCGGGTGTGGAATAGAATCCTGATGCGGGGGCAACCATCACTGTCTGGTTTTTGTATTCAAACTCTTCGAGCAGCCATTGGGCGAATTTATCGGAATCATCAACGGGTAGTTTAACCGTGGCATAAAAAGCTCCTTTTGGTTTGGGGCAGCGCACTCCCGACATTTTGTTGAGGGCATCTACCATAAAGTTGCGTCTTGCGGTATACTCCCTGTTAACTTCTTCAAAATATTCCGGAGGAGTATCTATAGAGGCTTCTGCAGCTATCTGACCCAGTCCGGGAGGGGAGAGGCGGGCCTGCGCAAATTTCAGGGCTGTCCTGATTACCTCATTGTTCCTTGTAACAAGTGCTCCGATCCTTATGCCGCATTCACTATATCTCTTCGAGACAGAATCGAACATAACAACATTATTTTCAATGCCTTCGAGATGCATGGCCGAGTAATGCCGGGCGCCGTCGTAACAGAACTCGCGGTATGCTTCATCTGAGAAGAGGTAAAGGTCGTGCCTCTTTACGATATCCCTTATAAGCAGAAGCTCTTCTTCAGAGTAGAGATAACCGGTAGGGTTGTTCGGACTGCAGATCAGGATACCTTTGGTTTTACTTGTTATTTTATTCTCAATCTCACTTACAGGGGGCAGGGCAAAATCATTTTCTATGTGAGAGGTTACCGGCACTATCTTAATACCGGCCGAAACGGCAAATCCGTTATAGTTGGCATAAAGTGGCTCGGGTGTTATCAGCTCATCACCAGGATTGAGGCAGCTCATAAGGCCAAAAAGTATTGCCTCCGAACCGCCGGTTGTCACCAGGAGTTCGGTGCAGTCAATATTGATCCCCTTCGACCGGTAATAGCCGGCCAGCTTGCGGCGGTATGATTCGTTCCCGGCCGAGTGGCTGTATTCGATCACCTTCAGGCTGATGTTCCTGAGGGCATTAAGAGCCGTGTCAGGCGTGGGAATGTCCGGCTGGCCGATGTTAAGATGATATATTTTCCTCCCTTTCCGCTTTGCCTCCTCGGCATAGGGGACAAGCTTCCTGATGGGTGATGCAGGCATCAGCCTGCCTTTTTCTGAAATCGATGGCATGAGATCGTTTTAAAGTTGCTTGTTCTGCATTCAAAATTACAGAATTTCTATCATTTACTAAATCAAAAATCAAAAATCACAAATCACAAATCACAAATCAAAAATCAAACAACCTTACGCTCCCCGCTCCCCGCTCCCTGCTCCCCGCT
>DIKJ01000119.1:0-2344 GCA_002424525.1 Bacteroidales bacterium UBA5621
CGCACTTCCGTATTACGGTTCTTATCAGATCGACGTTCCCCTCGGACCCTGTTCGATAAATTCCGGAATCCTGATCTTCATCTGACTTTTGCCGGCAATTGAAAAAAGTATTAATTTTGATTACCACCCTCAGGTATTTTGTATATTTGAGCCTTAGAGTTATAAAAAAACAACTATGGCCAACCCCTTTTCATGGACTCTAAACCAGATAAAAAGCTTAAAAGATGCTATCTGGCATGCCCGCCTGTCAGAAATTTCCAGAAGAAAATCCTTTGTTATTAAACAGCTGAGAATAATTATAATTGCAGTAAGAGGTTTCATTAATGATAAAGTAGAGACCAGGGCTTCAGCTCTGACCTTTTATTCACTTCTCTCCATTATACCTGCAGCAGCAATTGCTTTTGCCATAGCCAAAGGTTTCGGACTTGATCAGAACCTTGAACAGGTTGTAGCCAAAGAGTTCCAGGCTCACCAGGAGGTATTGAACTGGCTGCTCACGAATGCCCGGAGTGCCATTCAGGAAACACGTGGAGGCTATATAGCGGGTGTAGGACTGATAATACTTTTTTGGTCAGTCATTGCGCTTCTCACCAATATTGAAAACTCCTTCAATCACATCTGGCAGATCAGAGTTTCAAGACCCTGGTTCAGGAAGTTTACCAATTATATCACAATTATGCTCATCGCCCCCGTATTTATTATACTTTCCAGCAGCATAACCCTCTTTGTAAGCACTAGTCTTGCCGAATTCATGACAACAGCCCCTATTCTGGATTTCTTCAAACCTGTGATTAGTTTCCTTGTCAGGTTCACCCCCTATATCCTGAGCTGGATCGTTCTTACTTTGATTTTTATAATTATACCAAATACAAAGGTCAGATTCATGCCGGCATTCATATCAGGAATTATTACCGGGACTATTCTTCAGATACTGCAGTGGCTTTATATAGATCTGCAATTTGGAATTACCAGACTGAGTGCCATATATGGCAGTTTTGCCGCAATACCTCTTTTTATATTATGGTTACAGGGCAGCTGGATAATTGTATTACTGGGAGCAGAACTATCATTTGCCAATCAGAATATATCCCGTTACGAGTTTGAATCAGAAGCCCTTAACATCAGTAACTATCAAAAAAAGGTCGTCATGCTGATGATAATGCATATGATTGCCCGTAATTTTTCCATAGGCGAAAAACCACTCACCGCTGAAAATATCGCCGTATCTCTTAAAATTCCCGTACGGCTAGTCAGGGATATTCTTCAGGATCTTTGCAGTGCCGGCCTCGTCTCGGAAATCCAGGTTAGTGGAAACGAGGAAAGGTTCTACCAGCCTGCAATAGATATTAATAAAATGACTATCAGTTATGTATTATCGAAACTCGATAAAAAAGGTGTTGAGCAGAGATCGATTGCCAGGAATAAGGATTATAACAAAATAGTATCTATTCTTGATAAGTTTGACAAAATGATCGCAAAATCCGATTCGAACGTGTCAGTAAGGAACCTCCTTTAGTAATAAGTATCTGTAAATGTGCTCCGGAGCGCCTCAGTGATTTATGTAGTAATCTTTTTCCCCCTTATTCTTTTTGCTCTGTAATTTACAACAAAATCTATGAAATCGCTGTAGTTTCTCCATTCATGAAAGAAGTAATGGGGGAGAGGAACCCTGATATGCTTTGTTCCCTTTTCCTTCTCCCAGTAACTGTTGAGGTTTGCCGCCGGAAAAACCCTGTCGATTTCACTGATAACTGCATAATCCCATCTGAAACCGGGCTCTTTTTGTTCCATTATACGGTTATACATCCACCGGAGTTCATCATGCAGCGATTTTAATGACCGGTGCGGGATCCTGTCAATATTTCGCAGGTAGGTTTTCTTATCCCCGAATGTCCGAAGGTAGAATTTCTCCATATTCTCCTCGGTGAGGTTGTTCAGGGTACCTTCAAATACCTTGAGTGGTATCCCGTACCGGTCGTCGGCAGGCACCGGCGTGCCATTAACGGCAATCGTGATGTCTGGCGTAATTCCTGTCCTTGGCAATAGATATTCCGCGGCCCATACCCCAAGGGACCATCCAATCAGGATAATCGAATTATAGACCTTCATCTCCGGAAGCACAAGCGCTTCATCGGCAGAATAGTTATAGAACAGGATGAAATCAAATTCATCATTGCACAGCGGCGTAAATACATTCTCATCAGTTCCCCAGCCTCCGAAAAGAACAACAAGGGTCTTGTTCTTTTCCCTTCTTCTTATGTATGTCTTCATGGTAATCTGATCAGAATATCCGATTGTAATAGAATCTAACCTTTTAAATATTTCCTACCCTATATAAGCCCTA
>DIKJ01000119.1:2499-7391 GCA_002424525.1 Bacteroidales bacterium UBA5621
AGCTGGCGCTGTCACTCAGGCTCCAGATGTGAAAGTCAATGTCTGCAATACAATCCTGATGATTTTCACTCCCAACCCTTGCTCATCTCCTCTTATACCAATAGCATGAGCTTGGTTTCAAATATAATAATTAATATTTTAAATATCAAATTAATTATGAAAAAAATACAGATAAAATATTGCACTCAATGAGAAAGTTTTGCTAGATTTGGATAATCCCTTCTCCCCCTCTAAAACTGACAGACATGGTTGCTGAACTTGAAAAGATCGAATATGACGACGGAGGCGGATTCCGGGCTGCCTATATAACGGACACGGGCAGTTTCTGGCATTTCCACCCCGAGTATGAACTGGCGCTCAACATCAAAAGCAACGGCACAAGAATTATTGGCGACAACGTCGAGCTCTTCGACCATTATGATATGGTGCTTGTTGCCGGCAGTGTGCCACATTGCTGGAATTATTACAAGACCAGGGATTCTCTTCCCGAAAAACACGGGATTATGGTTCATTTTAAATTGTCATCCCTGGGCGAACCTCTGCTCTCCCAATATGAGATGAGCGGTGTCAGAGAACTGCTCAGGGAAGCCGAAAGGGGAATTGTTTTTTCGATCGATGATGCCAGAATGGCGGAGAAGCACCTGGTTCATATGGTTGAAAGCAAAGGCATTGAGAAAATGATTGATTTCCTGTACGTGTTGAAAATATTATGTGACTCGGGAAAAAAGGCATCTCTCAGCTCCGTAAACTACAGGCAGACTTTTGACGAAAGAGGCAATAAGAGGATGAACGACGTCTACAATTATATCAGGGAAAACTACTCCACTCCCGTCTCACTCGATAAAGTCGCTAAAGTAGCAAGAATGAGCCCGTTCGCATTTAGCAGGTACTTCAAGAAAAATTCAGGTGCCGGCTTCGTGGAATACGTTAACAGGGTACGTACCAACAAGGCTTGCTACCTTTTGAGAGAGACTGATAACCAGATTAACGGGATCGCATTTGATTGCGGTTTTTCAAGCATTTCTAACTTTAACAAACAGTTCCGCAAAACAGAAGGTATCTCCCCGCGCGATTACAGGGCGCAGTTCAGATAATATCCCATGCAATCCAACTAATTGATACTTTCGGAAAATCATGGCAATGACTTTGCTTGAGAAAATTGTAGCCGCACATGCAGGATACCAGGCTGTAAGGCCTGGAGATATAGTTGATATTGAGATTGATGCACGTGTAGCCCGTGATTTCGGTGGTGCAAACGTGGTAAAAAACTTAAGGGATTTCAGCCTTGGTGTAGATAATCCGGGCAAAACACTGTTCACCTTCGATTGCAACCCGACCGGGTCAGATCAGAAATATGCTGTTAATCAGCATATATGCCGTATCTTCGCACGCGAGAACGGGATAAGGATCTATGATATTGACGCAGGCATAGGCACCCATATACTTATCGATGAAGGATATGTTTACCCGGGTGCAACAGCTGTTTCAACCGATTCCCATGCCAACATACTCGGGGCCGTCGGCGCTTTCGGACAGGGAATGGGCGATATGGATATTGCCGCCGCCTGGCACAAGGGAAAAGTATGGTTCAAAATTCCTCATTCGGTGAGGATCAATCTTACAGGGGCCTTCCCTGAAAACCTCACTTCGAAAGATATCGTTCTTAACCTCCTGAATATCTTCGGAGCCAGCAGACTGCTGGGCTTATCTGTCGAAATTTATGGCGATGCAGCCGAAAAGCTCTCAATTGACGACAGAATTACCATCTCCTCAATGGCCACGGAAATGGGCGCAATAATTATCCTGTTTCCTCCCTCAGAGGAAGTGATCGGTTATTGCAGAAAAAGAACAAAATCGGATTTTAGTCCTGTTTTTGCTGACAAAGATGCAGTTTACTCGGAGGTGTTCGATATAGATGTAACTTCATTCAACCCTCGCGTTTCCCTTCCCGGTGAGCCCCACAATACTGTCGTCGCTGATGAGTTGTATGGCCGGAAGATCGACAGTGCCTTTATAGGCAGTTGTACGAACGGCCGTATGAACGATATGCGGAGTGCTGCAGAGATTCTGAGGGGCAGGAGAGTGGCCCCGGGGGTGATCCTTAAGATAGTACCTGCAACCGATAAGATCTGGAATGAGTGCCTCACTCATGGGCTCATTGAAATTTTCAAGAATGCCGGAGCTCTCGTCTCGAACGCAGGATGCGCCGGTTGCGCAGCCGGACAGGTCGGACAGAATGGTCCGGGTGAAGTGACTATCAGCACCGGGAACAGGAACTTCCCGGGGAAGCAGGGAAAGGGAAGCGTATTCCTTGCATCTCCGGCAATCGTCGCGGCCTCGGCTGTGGCCGGATATATAACTGTTCCTGAAAGGATACCGGAGGCCCCTGCACTGTTTGAGACGCCGGTTGCCGGGAAAAGCATTAAAACCGGTCGGTCGCTTTCGGAGAGAACTCCTGATAAACAGGTAGTTATCGAAGGAAAAGCCTGGGTGATCGGGAGGGACAATATTGATACAGATATGATATTCCATAACAGTCATCTGGCAACTACTGATATAACGGAGATGGGACAATACACCTTCGGCAATCTTGACGGTTATGAGAAATTTGCTGAAAATGCCGGAACGGGCGATATTGTCATCGCAGGAAAGAACTTTGGCAGCGGGAGCTCACGCCAGCAGGCAGTCGATTGCTTCAGATCGCTCGGAATATCACTTATTATCGCAGAGTCTTTCGGGGCAATCTACGAAAGAAATGCAATTAATGCTGCATTCCCCATCGCAACATGTCCTTCCATAAGCGGTGCCGGCCTGAAAGATGGAGATATGGTCACCATCAACCTTATTTCAGGCGAGATTAAGAACCTCCGGAACGGGACCACCTTCAAAGCTGACCCGTTTTCTGAAGTTCAGCTCGAAATCTATCAGAGGGGCGGCTTGCTTGGATGATAGCAACCAGTAACCAGTAACCAGCAACCAGCAACAACTCCGGCCATGAAACCTCAGACTTTTGCTGAAAAGATCTTCAAAGCCCCCGCAGGTGCAATTGTTTTCGCCAGACCAGATATTATTCTGTCGCATGACAATACACTGAGCATATTCAAAACCTTTCAGAAAATGGGAGGGAAGAGCGTCGCTGATCCTGAGCAGATCCTGGTCGTGCTTGACCATAACGCTCCTCCGGCAGATTCCGGTCTGGCTACTCAATACCAGGCCATCAGGGATATCGTTGCTGCGCAGGCAATACGAAAATTCTACGATTCAGGAAAAGGCATATGCCACCAGATAATGTCGGAACACGCTAACCCGGGTATGCTTATTGTCGGAAGCGACAGCCATACCTCAACAGCTGGGGCATTCAATGCATTTGCAGCCGGAATCGACCGCACCGAATCCGCCGGAATTTGGAAAAGAGGGGAGACATGGTTCAGGGTCCCCTTGTCACTTAAAATAAATCTCAGAGGACACCTGAAGGAGGGCGTAAGTGCCAAGGATCTGGCACTATGGATCATAGGAATGACAGGTTCCGATGGTGCAAATTATCTGTCAATTGAATATCATGGCGATGGTGTTGAATCACTAACCATATCCGAAAGGATGACACTATCGAACCTTGCCTCGGAAATGGGAGCTAAAAATGCGGTGTTCCCTGCCGATGAAGTGTTGCAGGACTTTCTGGGAGAGAAATTGGACGGGATTTGGGCCGATGAAGGTGCGGATTACGCAGGTGAACTCGAAATTGACCTCGGTAGTCTGTTTCCGGTAGTGGCCGCACCTCATCATGTCGATAACATTAAATCAGTCGCCGATACTGCTGGTACGATCGTTCATGAGGGTTTGATCGGAACCTGCACCAATGGTCGCATCGAAGACCTGAGAATTGCAGCGGAAATTCTGAAGGGAAAATCGGTCCGGGAGGGCTTTCAGCTTCACATTATACCTGCCTCACGCAGGATATTTCTTCAGGCTATCGAAGAGGGTTTAATATCAACTTTTATTGAATCGGGAGCAAATATACTCTCGCCTTCATGCGGTCCATGCCTGGGTACCGGTCAGGGGATCCCCGCTGATAATCACACAGTTATTTCCACCGCCAACAGGAATTTCCTCGGAAGAATGGGAAACAGTAAAGCTTCCATCTATCTTGCATCGCCCGCAACAGTAGCCGCATCGGCAATTGAGGGAAAGATAACTGATCCCCGCAAACAGCCGGGATCTGAGTCATACCCGTTCGTAAGTGAACAGAGCAAAACTATTGTCATAGAACCGGGTGAGAACAGGAGGCATGGAAATATATGGGATTACAGCGAGGCAGACAACCTTAACACCGACCTGATGTTTGCGGGAAAACACACTTATAACATCCTGAGCAGTGATCCCGAATCCATCATACCGCTCCTTTTTCAGGATTTTGATCCCGCTTTCAGCAGAAATGTCCGGCCCGGAGATATTCTGATTGCAGGAGAGAATTTCGGTTGCGGCAGTTCAAGGGAACACCCCTCTGTAGGACTCTCCTGCGCAGGAATTTCCGCAATAATTGTAAAGTCGGTCAACAGGATCTTCTATCGCTCTTCGATAAACCAGGGACTTGTCCTTATCGTCAGCAAAGAGGCGGTCGGGGCATATAAACAGGGCGACCCGGTAAAAGTAAGTCTTGAAAGAGGTGAGATCACTGTCGGATCCGCAATCTTCCGATTTCAGCCTCTGCCTGAGAAACTGAAACAGATACTTGAGATGAAAGGTCTGGTAAACTACCTGAAGAGTGTCTGACAGACGCCTGTTTTATGCCGCAGACAGTCGGTTTAAAATTATCCCCTTTTAATCAGGGTAGAAGAAATCGAAAAAAAATGTATTTTTGCGCCTTGAAACGGTTCCGTAGCTCAGTTGGATAG
>DIKJ01000147.1 GCA_002424525.1 Bacteroidales bacterium UBA5621
GAATCAGGAGAGTTTTATAACCATCTGAAAGAAGTTGATCAAATGTTAATTGAAATAGCAGAGTTATGACGGAGAAGAGAGCCTTCCAGAAAGTATATACCAGACTTACCAGGATTACCAAAGCTACCTGCTCGGTAAGAGCGCCAGGCGTCGGGTACGATGAGCTGGCACTTGTCAATGGCCGCCTTGCCCAGGTGGTAAAGATAATGGGCGACGAGGTGACTCTTCAGATCTTCTCCGGAACCGAGGGTGTTCCTACAAACGCTGAACTGATATTTCTCGGAATGGCCCCGTCCCTGAGGGTAAGTGAGGACCTGGCCGGGAGGTTCCTCAATGCATACGGTGAACCGATCGACGGAGGCCCTGCCCTCACAGGAAAGGAGTTAGAGATAGGGGGACCTTCGGTAAACCCTGTGCGCAGAATGCAGCCATCACAGCTGATAGCAACCGGTATTGCAGGGATCGATCTTAACAATACACTCGTCACCGGGCAAAAAATACCATTCTTTGCCGACCCCGATCAGCCCTTCAACCAGGTGATGGCTACCGTTGCCCTGAGAGCACAGGCCGACAAGATCATTCTTGGAGGAATGGGATTGTCGCACGACGATTACCTCTATTACAGGAATGTTTTTGAGAACGCCGGCGCCCTTGAGAGGATCATTGCCTTCATTAATACTACCGAAAACCCGCCGGTCGAAAGACTGCTGGTCCCTGACATGGTGCTGGCCGCCGCGGAATTTTTCGCCGTGGAGAAAAATGAAAAGGTACTGGTGCTCCTTACCGATATGACCCTCTTTGCCGACGCCCTTTCGATAGTCTCCAACAGGATGGATCAGATACCTTCAAAAGATAACATGCCAGGATCGCTCTACAGCGACCTTGCAAAGATCTACGAAAAGGCCGTACAGTTCCCTGACGGAGGCTCCATTACAATCATCGCAGTAACAACTCTGTCAGGGGGCGATATAACACATGCCATCCCTGATAATACCGGTTACATTACTGAAGGACAGCTCTTCCTGAGACGCGACTCGGATATCGGGAAGGTTATCGTGGATCCTTTCAGGTCGCTGTCGAGGCTTAAGCAACTGGTTATAGGAAAGCAGACAAGAGAAGATCATTCACAGGTAATGAACAGCGCCATCAGGCTTTATGCAGATGCGGCAAATGCCAAAACCAAACATGAGAATGGTTTCGACCTCACTGAATATGATGAGAGGACAATGAAATTTGCCAGGGACTATTCTGAGAAACTCCTGGCTATTGATATCAATATCGGAATAGATGAGATGCTGGATACCGGATGGAAATTATTTGACAGGTATTTCTCGCCCGAAGAGGTGGGGATGAAAGAGGAGCTTGTGAAGAAATACTGGCCGGGTCAGTCAGGCAAACAGTAATAAAAACCGATGGCTATAAGATTCCAATATAACAAGATCTCACTTCAGAGCCTTGGCAAACAATTAAAAATAAGGACTCAGGCTCTGCCTATTCTTAAAAATAAGGAATCAGCCCTCAGGATCGAGGTAAAGAATGCAAAGAGTATTGCAGAGGGTTTCCAGAGTCAGTTCTCTGCAAATCTCACCAGGTACGGAGAGGGGGTAAGACTATGGGCAGAATTTGAACCGGACCTTCTTAAGGTTAAGGAGATCAAAGTAAGAACAATTAAAATTGCCGGGATCAAGATCCCGGAGTTTGAAGATATTTCGTTTAAAATAAAGCCTTTGAACCTCTTTGGCAGCCCTGCCTGGTATCCCGAAGGAATAATCATCCTGAGAGAACTCTATACAATTATTGCCAAGAAGGATCTGGCCCTGCGAAAGATGGAACTTCTTAACATGGCAAGGAAAAAAACCACCCAGAAGGTGAATCTTTACGAGAAGGTACAGATTCCTGGTTACGAGGATGCCATAAGAAGGATAAAGAGTTTTCTGGAAGATGAGGAGAACCTTCAGAAATCTTCACAGAAGATAATTAAAAGCCGTCAGGCGGAGCAGGCGGAGGTTGAAGAAAGCATTGCAGAATGGTAGCGAAATTAATAAAATATACTTTTGTCATTTATCACCGCGAGTATGACGACCTCCTGCGGAAACTCAGGGATGCAGGAGTTGTGCATATCGTCACGAAGCCCGATTTCCATGAGTGCAAAAGTGCGGCAAAAGATATGGTACTCCTGAAAAGATATAAAAAGAGTACAAGACTTCTATCCTTATCCGCTCCAGATACAATTCCATCCGCACCTGCCGGGAACCCCGAAGAGGTCCTGTCCGGTCTTGAATCGAAGTTCAGGGAAATGGAGGAAGCGGGCCGCAGGCTCGAAATGCTTAAACCGGAGCTCGAAAAGGCGGAACCCTGGGGAGATTTTGATCCTCTGAGACTTGAAAAACTTCGTGACGCAGGATGGGAAGTTTCGCTCTTCTCATGTTCCCTCAGCAAATACCAGAACAGATGGGAGGAGGAACATGCGGTGGAAGAGATAAGTCACGACAAGGGTATAATTCATTTTGCCATCGTTCACCCGGCAGGCGCGATGCCGGATATTAAAGCTGATCAGGAGAGATTGCCTGAAAGATCTGCCGGCAGGATTCTTGAAGAGATTGAATTAAACGAGACCAGGATAAAGGAGACTGAGTCATGGATAAGGGAAAATGGGCCTGCGCTTCTGGCTGCAATTAATAAAGGAGCAACGGAAGCATTAAACAGGATAGAGTATGCTTCTGCTTCCGAGCAGGCCGAGAGACTGGCCGAAGGCACTCTCTGTATCCTCGAGGGCTGGGTTCCCGTGTCGGAAGAGAATAAAGTAAAGGAAGTGATAGAAGATTCCGACTGTTATTCCCTCGTCTCAGAACCGGAGAAAGGTGAGAAGATCCCGGTTATCCTCAGAAACAGCAGGTTTGCCTCGCTGTTTGAACCCATTTCAAAAATGTTTGCACTGCCTGATTACAGGGAACTTGACCTGACTCCCTTCTTTGCCCCCTTCTTTATGATGTTCTTCGGATTCTGTCTGGGCGATGCAGGGTACGGACTCCTTTTCGTTGTTGCAGGATTTTTTATAAAGAGGAAGGTGAAAAAGGAGTTAAGGCCGATCATTACCCTTTCACAGTACTTCGGTGCTGCAGCAGTGCTGTTTGGTCTGATATCAGGCACCTTTTTCGGGATTAACCTGATCGATTCAGGATATACCGTTACTCAAGGCTCTGTGGCCCGGATGCAGGATGCAGGTGTGCCCGGAAAGATAATTTACAGCCTTGATGAAATAAAGGATCAGAAATTCAAAACAAAGGAGAGCTTTACGAGGGAGGCTGTCAGGATCGTTGGAGAAGAGGATTTTTCGGCCTACAGGAAAATAATACTTAAGAGCGCTGAATCAGATCTTCCGCTGGTTGGATCAATCAGAGGCTTCATGCTCAATTCCATGAATCTTTTTTACCTTGCTATAATTTTAGGAGGATTGCAGATTATCTTCGGCATGATACTGAGGATAGTGAACATTGCCAGAGTAAAAGGTTTCAAATACAGTCTTTCCACTATCGGATGGGTGATCCTCGCCCTTACCCTGATCATTTTCAAGGGGGGCAGTTCCGCTAACCTGATCGATGAAGAAAAGTTCAAGGCATTGTTTAAACTTCTGCTTATTATTGCCGGCATCCTTATTTTCCTCTTCAACACTCCTCATCTGAATATTTTCGGCCGGATTGGCAGTGGATTATGGGAATCATATACGATCATAACCGGTGTTTTCGGAGATATTCTCTCATACATAAGGCTTTTTGCCCTGGGTATCTCGTCCTCGATACTGGGATTTGTGTTCAATCAGATAGCTTTACAGCTGCTTTCAGTCCCTTATGTGGGTTGGCTCTTCTTCGCGGTGCTGCTGTTGTTCGGCCATTCACTTAACCTGGCTATATCAACCCTGGGCAGTTTTGTGCATCCGATGAGGCTGACGTTCGTCGAGTTTTATAAGAATGCAGGTTTTAAGGGAGGCGGAATAGAATATAAACCATTCAGAATTAAGAAATAAATACCTAAAAAAAAATCACTATGGAAACAGCAACTGTTTTGGGGAGCTCAGGGGCGCTCATTTTCTCGAGCATCGGTCTGGCATTAATGCTAGTGTTAAGCGGTATTGGAAGCGCTATCGGTGTATCAATAGGAGGGAACGCAACCATCGGTGCGCTTAAGAAGAATCCCGATGCGTTCGGCAGCTATATGCTTCTGAGTGCATTGCCAGGAACACAGGGACTCTATGGATTCGCGGGATTTTTTATCATAAACAGCGGTGGCGATGCCAGCGGTCAGATCAGCATGCTTCAGGGAACTGAAATATTTGCTGCCGGACTGATTCTGGGAATTGTTTCACTCTTCTCCGCAATCCAGCAGGGAAAGATCTGCGCCAACGGGATCGCGTCAATTGGATCAGGCAACGATGTCTTTGCGAAAACAATGGTTCTTGCAGTCTTTCCGGAACTATATGCAATTATTGCCTTTGCAGCCACATTCATCATAAGCAGTACAATATAGAGCGGAATAACAAACAGGGGCTGCAATTGTTATAACATTGTCACAATAGTGTGAAACTTATTTTGTACGGCAGAACAGGCAGATGGGAAATGACCAGGACAAGATATTGAATGACGTCACGTCTGGT
>DIKJ01000211.1 GCA_002424525.1 Bacteroidales bacterium UBA5621
ACTCTGCCTGTCTCATTGAATAACTCCATTCATACTGGAACCTGGGTCCTGTATCGGGTCAGAAAATCATTTCAGCAAAACGAATTTATGAAAGACCGGCATCCCGATGTCATAGTTTTTGCTTGCTCCGGCAGGAAATCCGGTTTTACGATCGATCTTAAAGACAGAGATATAGTTGGATTTCTGATTACCAACTATCAGAAACTTTCCGGAAGGATCGAAAGTAAAATTCCTGGGCCAGTCACCACCGCATGAAGCATGTCCTGCCAGGCTAAGGGTACCGTCCTTCTCAATCCTGTAGATAACGATGGTATTTTCGCCCCTGTTTGAGCCATATAGGAATCTGCCGTCCTTCGAGATATGAATATCAGCACAATAATTATCAGTGATAAAACCCTCCCTTACAGTCGGTATTGTCTGCAGATGTATCAGCCCTTTATCCTCGTCAACCCTATAGACCATAACTGTCGACCCAAACTCATTTATCAGGTACAGGAGCGATCCGTCAGCATTAAAAGTAAAATGACGCGGACCTGACCGGCGGGGCAGGGTAATTATTCCGTTTTCAACCTCAATAAGTTTGCCGTTAACGGGATCTAAATTGTAAATGACTATTCTGTCCATTCCAAGATCTGTAACATAAACCCTTTTGCCATCCGGATCGTGCAGAATCATGTGGGCATGCGAATCGTTGGGTGACTCTTTCAGATAAAGAAAAATATCTGTGATCTCTTCCGGGATGCCGTTTTTATCAAGCCTCACCACAGCAACCGATCCGTTAGGATAGTTAGCCACTAACAGATAATCCCCGTCATGCGACAATGAGATATGGCAGGGTCCTCCGTAAGGGATATGTATCTCGCCGACTTTATCAAATGAACCTTTCTCACTGTCATACCGCAGAGTTGTGATTCCGCCTCCAAAAACACCTCCGAACTCCATAACTTCATTCGCCGCATATACCAGTCCTCTTTGTTCTGAGAAACACATAAAAGCCGGTGAAGGACCAGCGTCAGCCTCGCTGATAAGAGTAAGTTCTCCTTTCCGCTTGTTGAGTTCATAAACTGACATCCCCTTTTCACCGGGTTTGTTGAATCTGCCGACAAAGAGTTTCGGCTCTTCTTTTTTGCATCCGGAAAAGAACAAATTGCCCGTTAACAATAAGATCAGGATCTTTTTAAGTGTAGTCTTCATGTTTTTCATATTGACGAAATAAAAAAGAGGCTGATCACCCAGCCTCTCAAAGATAATTTCAATCTTTTAAACTTCAAAGCTGTCGCATTCACGGTATGCTTCGATAAGACGTTTTTCACCCTCGATTGTTCCCCTCTGGCTTATCCCGTGCTCCATACAGAGAACACCTTCATAGCCTTTACTGTAAATATGCTTGAAGATGTTCTTATAGTTGATCTCCCCGGTTGTCGGCTCGTTACGCCCCGGCGAGTCTCCCAGGTGGAATGCGGCTATCTCGTCCCACGCAGCATTGATGTTCGGGATAAGGTTTCCTTCTGTTATCTGCTGGTGGTAGATGTCGTTAACGATCTTGCATGAAGGCCGGTTCACTGCCCTGCAGATGGCATAAGCCTGCGGTATGCGTTGGAGGAAGAGCCCTGGATGATTGATGTACGGATTGAGCGGTTCAAGTACCAGTATAACTCCTGCCGGTTCGGCAATATCACAGCAGTACCTGAGGTTGTCAATTGCATTTGCAGTCTGATAATCTATATGCAGTCTCTGGTCGTACCTCCCCAGAACTATCAGTCCCCATTTCACACCTGTCCGTTTGGCGACTTCAACACCTTCCTTTACATTGTTGAGAATCGTCTCCCTGGTCTCCTCTGTATTCAGGACAAAGTCCTGTATCCGCGAATCTGCCCTTATGACAAATGGTCCCATCTCCATTCCGAGACGTTTCAGTTCAGATGCCATTTTTGCCTGAAGCTCCGGTTCACGTCTCATAAGGCCGTTGTCGAATACTGCCCTGAAACCCATGTCGTGGCAGAACTTGATGTTATCGATAACATCCTGTCCGGCGTGCTGGCGGAACAAGCCCACACCCGGAGCATATTTCAGTTTGAAGGGGGCCGTTGCATCAGTTGCCTTGATCTGAGCCGAGGCTTCGATAGATCCGATCAGCGAAGGTGCAGCAATAAATGCTGCACCTGTTGCTGTTGCTTTTTTTATGAAATTTCTCCTTGAATTATCCATATTGAAATTAGTTATTGTAAAGTGGCAATCCCTAATTGGTTGCTGCTGCCTGTTTCCTGGTTGCTGCTGCGGCGGCTCTCTCCTCTGCTCTCTTTCTCTCTGCCTCGGCATCATAAGCCAGGCCTGGTACAGGAACAGCCTTAGGAATATCAACCGGACCGAAAGCAAATACCTTAGGACCGAGCTTCATGTCGGAATTCATCATTTCTTCCCATGTAATTTCTTTCCCCGTATAGGCAGCTTCGCGGCCCATAATTGCTATCATAGTTGAAATTGCGGTATTCTCAAGCTCATTGAATGCCTGGTTGGTACGTATTGAAGTAACAAGGTCGACATGCTCCTGATCCATTGCAGGTTTCAACAGACGTCTTTGAGGCTGACCCTCCTCATCCAGAGGATACTGATATTTCCATATCTCATTACCTGCAAGATCCACAACAGTGTCCTGACAATTTGATGAGCCTTTGGTCCCCTGTATCCTGTTCGCTTCCATGTTCCAGCATCCGTTTATCTGACGGCACTGACTGTGAACGCGTATGTCATTATCAAAAACATATTCTACGGAGAAGTTATCCCACTGGTCGCCTGTTACCCTTCTGTGCCTTGCTCCCATTCCTCTTGCAGCAACTGGGTATTTGCCAAAAAACCAATGCATTACGTCCA
>DIKJ01000116.1 GCA_002424525.1 Bacteroidales bacterium UBA5621
TTATAAAGCCACAGGAACCAAAAATACAATAATTATTTAATCAACCAATTATACTTATGGCAGGTTCTATTGTCAAACTTAGATCAGCCTGCATGATTTCAGCTTAAAGTTTGCCGGATGACAAATTATCCGTTCTCCTGCCCTATCTTCCGGGGGTCCTCCTGGCCCTCAGCTGTTGTTTTTTATAGTTCTTCAGCTCCAGATCCCACTCCTGTTCCACTCGCCAGTTAACCGGTATTTCAATCTCACCAGGATAATATGAGACCGGTTCCGGCTGCCGGCCCGAGAAAAAATCTCCGGTTGTCCATTTTCCGTCGCCGTTCAGGTCATAGATTGCACGTACTCTGTAGAATCCTTTTTCGAGTAAGGGGAACTCTGCTGATCCGTCCTGATCCATATATATCTCACGGATAACCGTTTCCCTGTTATCCAGAAGCTGGACGATCCTTTTCCCGGTATGGTTTAAGACGTTCATTGTAAGCATGCCGTACGATTCCGGGCTTCTCAACGAAAATTTCACCCCGGCAGAATCGGAATAATCGCCATAAATATTGCCGAAGGCATGTGAATCGGTGATATATAAGTAGTTTCTTCCCTGCCGGAGATCGGCTTCAAGGAAATATCTGCAAAAGGTCAGGGTGTCCCTTGTCAGCTTATAGGGGAGGCCTTTCCTGCCGCTTTCACTCAATTCGTAGATCCTGATTCGTGAGGTATCAGGAGTTCTGAAGGGTGTTTCTGATTTGAGTGTCAGCGGTGCCCCGGGCTTCAGCTGTCCTGACACGATGCCCGTGCTGACCCTGAATGGTGTGCGTGCTGGTTTTACCCGGGCCGCCCTTGGCTGAAGAAATCTCATCTGTATCGTATCTCTCCTGTAATCGTTGGTTCCGGTGGAATCAGTAAAAGGATACCTGACAACCGTGTTCAAAATGGCCTGGTTGTAGAGCGTGCTGTCGGTAAGCCAGACGGTTACCGTGTCCCTGTTCCGGGTGGTCTCGATAAGATATTTCTCCCTGTCGGTATCGGGAACTGAAAATTCAAAATTCATCGTATCGGGTGGCAGGGAAAGGGTGTAAACGAGCTTGTATGGAAGCTGTCGTGCGGATGATGTCAGATAACGTTGCGTCTTCTCAGCCTGAAACAATATGAGGGTATATTCTCCTTCGGCTTCCGGAATCACGGCATTTTTATCCGTTCCGGGACTGACTGGTGCCGGCTCTTCCTTTCGCGGGAGATAGTGCCTCTCCGGAGTGATATCGATTATTGTATCGCAAAATGCGAACTCTTCGTCAGGCAGGTTATAGTTCTTGGTGTTATCAATATCCTTAAGGGCATAAAGACGGTAGGCGCCTCCGCGCACGTTATCGATCCGGAATGCTCCGTTGGGTTCCAGCCTCGTAATATAATCCGGAAGCTGTTTTACTACCGCAGTGTCATCCAGTTGTCCATAGAGAAGAACCAGGGTGTTCTCGGGGACCTCCAGGTTAAAAGCATTGTAAACCCGCCCCGTAACCGAAAGGGAATCGATAACCGGCCCGGTGGACAGGACAAACTGGAAATTGTTGATGGGATTGCCCTCATTCAGATCCCTTACAGCATCCTGGAAATAGAATGTATATGTAGTGGAATCCTTCAGCTGGTCCTCGAGATCAATAATTATATTTTTCCTTCTGATATATATCCGCGGCCTGGTATTCATGGGGGGTGAAACCATGAACTTGTCATTTATCCTGTCGAGGACAACAAATTCGTTAAACGTGACAGCGATGCTTTTTCCCCTGAAATTTACAGTACCGCTGGGGGGATTGCTTTTAACCACCACCGGGGGTTCCCTGTCTCTTGGTCCGCCTGACGGGGAGCTGACTTTCGCGCATGATGATATCAGTGCAAAAACCGGCAAAGCAATCAAAAGGAAACCTGGTACGGTCAATTTCATAAATTACCCTTGTTTGGGTGAATTACAAACTTACATCATTTCTTTAAGAGTTGATCCGCTCCTTCTGACTTTAGGATCCTGATGCCTCCGGTGGAGATGTAAACTTTAGCCGCCTTTGAGTGCATTTAATAACATATTTTCTACCTTTGGCGTTAACTTAATCTTTTCAGCATGAATTTACTTGTTATCCCCTGGGATGTCAATCCGGAAATTTTCAGGATTGGTTCATTTGCCATAAGGTGGTATGGGTTGCTTTTTGCCTCGTCGTTCCTTTTCGGCTACATTATCATGAAGAAAATATTTGACAATGAGGGGCTGGGAGATGTTGTCCTCGACCGTCTCACGGTATATATGGCCATAGGAGTAATTGTCGGGGCAAGGCTGGGCCACTGTCTTTTCTACGAGCCGGGCTACTACCTGAAGAACCCGTTGGAAATACTTATGATATGGCACGGGGGCCTTGCAAGTCATGGCGCCGCCGTCGGTATTCTGCTGGTATTGTGGCTTTTTGTGAGGAAGGAGAAGAAAGATTATGCCTGGGTCCTCGATCGCATAGCCATCGTGGTGGCTCTGTCGGGTTTCTTTATCCGCACCGGCAATCTGATGAACTCCGAGATTTACGGAGTAGAAACTACGGTTCCCTGGGGCTTTGTTTTCCTGCGCAACGGGGAAACAGTGCCGAAACACCCCACACAGATCTACGAGGCTCTCGCTTACCTGTTTATTTTTCTGCTCCTGTCGTGGATCTACTGGAGAAAAAGAGGGGGGCATATACAGGGAGCGCTGATCAGCCTTACTATGATACTTATTTTCACAGCGCGCTTCTTCATTGAGTTCCTTAAAGAGGATCAGGTAGGATTTGAGGCTTCCATGCAACTGAATATGGGACAATGGCTCAGCATCCCGTTTGTGCTGGTTGGAGCAGTAGCGCTCTGGCTGAGTATTAAAAAGAATAAACGGCTGGTTATAAAAAGATAGGGCCTACTTGATCAGGATGCCGTTGAACAGAACATCCAGTATGGCATTCAGGCGTTTTTCAATGTTAACTTCCTTCTTCTTCCAGAACAACGGTACCTCAAGTCCCTTAAGTGTTGTCTGAATGGCAAGGGCAGTATACTCACTGTTATCCACTTTAAAAACTTTCTTCCTTTTTCCGTGATAGAGCAGGAGCCTCAGGATCGCAAGCTCTTCCCTGTCGTACTTCGCCCTTACATTTTCAATAAAATCAAAATGATCGAGGTTCTTGTCAAATATGGCATTATAGTAATTTGCCAGTTTTTCGAACGATTTCATTCTGACAAACACATAGTTCTTCATCTTATCGATCGGCGAATCGACCTCCTTAATTGCTTTAGTCAGCTCATTTCTAAGGGTATTGGCCTCATGCCTGATAACCGCTTCAAAGATTTTCTCCTTGCTTTCAAAATAGTAATAAATGGAACTTTTACCCATTTTGAGCTCGCTGGCAATCTCATCCATTGTCGTTTTCCTGAAACCGAAACGGCTGAAAATCTGCCCGGCAGTTATGATCACCTTCTTCCTAAATATCTCTCTGTTAACCATATAACAAGGATTTAAATTTTAAGTTCTCATAGAGTCAAATATAAAATTAAAATAATTCCCGGCAAAATTTTTCGAATGGATCAGTCGAATTTTCAAAAAAGAAGGGGGTTGGGGGGTTCCGGATTCTTTCTACTATTGAATGTTCGGTTCCTGAAACACAGGCCTCAGAATAATTATCATTTAATATTTTGTAATTTTGAAACCTTAAATACTGACAAGGAAGATCCTTTTAAATGCGTATAGGCGACAAAGATTATCAAAGTATCTGGCCCGATGAGGGTGACGAGACCGTTGTGCGGGTTATCGACCAGCGGAAGCTTCCTTATTATCTTGAAACAAAGGAGCTTCGTTCAGCCGAAGAAGTTTATGACGCCATCAGGGATATGACCATACGCGGAGCTCCGCTGATAGGTGTTGCGGGGGCTTTTGGCATGTATCTGGCCACCCTTGAGATCAATTCCCGTACAAACATCCGGGAACATCTGAAGAATGCAGCCAGGTATCTCATATCATGCCGTCCCACGGCTGTCAATCTATCATGGGCCGTAAACAGGGTTCTTGACAGGTTGCTTACTGCTCAGCACGAGGATTCGTTATCCGGTCTCGCCCTCAAAACAGCGGTTGAGATACGGGAATACGAAATTGAGAACTGCAGGCTCATCGGTATGCATGGAATGCCGCTGATTGAAGAGGTTAGCCATGCAAAAAACGGAAGCCCTGTCAATATTCTAACGCATTGCAATGCAGGGTGGCTGGCATGCGTTGACTATGGAACGGCGCTGGCACCTGTTTATCTTGCCCACGATAAAGGTATTCCCCTGCATGTATGGGTTGACGAGACCAGGCCCCTTAACCAGGGTGCGAAGCTGACTGCCTGGGAGCTTGGGAGTCATGGTGTGCCGTATACACTTATTACAGACAATGCAGGGGGCCATCTTATGCAGACCGGGAAGGTTGATCTGGTGATAACGGGGGGCGACCGGGCTACACTGCAGGGTGATGTCGCCAATAAGATCGGGACATACCTGAAAGCTCTGGCAGCCTCGGATAACAGTGTTCCGTTTTACTGCGCACTCCCTTCCACATCCGTCGATTTCACCATCCGTGACGGTCGTGCCGAAATCATAATAGAAGAGCGCGAAGAGGAAGAAGTGACGACTGTTTCAGGTCTTGCCGGCGGTACCATTCAGACAGTACGTATCTGTCCCGAAAACGCTGCAGCATCCAATCCGGGTTTTGACATAACGCCGGCCCGGCTCATAACGGGGTTTATAACGGAGAAAGGTGTCTGCAGAGCAACAGAAGAAGATATTAAGAGACTATTTTCAGATAAATTGATTAACGATGGAAGGGGTAGTAAAGTTTAATTGTCACTGGAGTCAGTCGGGATTCGTTATTTCTGACGAACAGTATGAGATAATTAATTACTGGAGGGAGATACTGTTCAACATGGATCTTATCGGGGCCTACGAGAATGGTGTCGGTTACGGGAACATAAGCATGAGGATATCAGGGACCAACCAGTTCATCATCACCGGTTCGGCAACGGGTGAGATACCAGATCTGGAGCCCGGCCATTACGTCAAGGTCGTCTCTTTTAACATAGATGACAATGCCGTTCAGTGCGTCGGTCCCCTGAAGGCATCGTCCGAGTCGCTTACCCATGCTGCGATCTATCTTGCCGATCCCGACGTCAATGCCATTATCCATGTACACAGCATCGATCTCTGGAACAAGCTTATCTATAAGGTGCCGACAACCAATCCTGCCATGGATTACGGAACTGCGGGGCTGGCAAAGGATATCATCAGGCTTTTCAGCGAGTCGGATGTCATTGAGAAAAGGATAATAGTGATGGCGGGCGACCGTGCCGGGATACTCACCTTTGGGAATGACATGGATGAGGCAGTGAACGTGCTGATGCAATACCTGAAGGATGAAAATGAATAAGATCGGCATCATAGGTGGTTCCGGACTGGAGGATCCGGATTTACTGGAATCTCCGGAGGTTCTTAATCCGGTTACCCCTTACGGCGCTCCCTCTTCCCCGCTGTTATGCGGGAATATCGGAGGAACAGCAGTAGTCATCCTTTCACGTCATGGCAGGGATCATACCATTCCTCCCTCAGGGGTAAACAACCGTGCAAACATTTTTGCGCTGAAGGATGCCGGCTGTACGCACATAATAGCAACGACAGCCTGCGGCAGTCTGAGGGAGGATATCCGCCGGGGGGATCTGGTGATCCCTGATCAGTTCATCGATTTCACCCGTCACAGGTCAATAACCTTCTTTGATAAGTTTGAACCAGGCAGTCTGAATCATGCTTCCATGGCTGATCCTTTCGATGAGAAGCTTCGCCGTGTTATTTTCTCCAGAGCGAAAAGCCTTGGATTGACCATACATAAAAAGGGAACCCTGATCACAATTGAGGGTCCCCGGTTTTCCACAAGGGCCGAATCGAGGATGTTCCGGCAGTGGGGGGCTGACATTATCAATATGTCGGTTGCACCTGAGGTTATTCTGGCCAACGAGATCGGTATTCCCTATGCGGCCATAGCGATGAGCACCGATTATGATTGCTGGAAGGAAGATGAAGCTTCGGTATCGTGGGAAGAGGT
>DIKJ01000097.1 GCA_002424525.1 Bacteroidales bacterium UBA5621
ATGGATTCCATGATCATTTCGAGAACAGCCGGTATTGAAAGCAGGAGGATCGCCCTGCTCAGCTTCCCTTCCGTAAAATCCTGTTCTGTTCCTGAAACAGCTTCCCGGATATCCCTGAAAAGCTGTTTAATTTGCGACCGGGTGATGATATTTTTGATGCCCGCACTCATAAAAAAGACACAAGATTACATTATTTCGCAACACGTTGTTCAGACACCAGCAAATTTTTGTCAGAAAACTACAAAAACCGGACCCTTTGTTCATATGAGAAAATTCCGGACATGCTATTGATATTCAGAGTGTTGAATAATATTACCAAACACTCCGGAATAGCCTTGTTAAAAAAAAAAGAGTATCGTTAATATTTTTGGTGCCCGGGAGGTACAATGTATTCACTTTATATATATTTTCGTCCCAATTTTTTATGATCATTTTATTAATTAAAACCAGAGAAAACTTTTAAAAACTACAAGGTGAATTATTTTCATCATCTGAAATGAATGCTAACAAAAATGAGGCTACGGCTCACCACTGTGAGAGCCGCCTCGTGGGTTGTTCTTCTGACGAAGAGCCTGGCGCGAAAACCATGTTTTTTTCGCAAATCGAAATCCCAAATCAGTTAGTTAGCAACCGGAGTGCGGAGTTTATGCGCCGCTACTTTCCCCTAACAACTACAGAATCCTGGAATGATTGGAAATGGCAGCTCCGTAATGCTTATACAAGTTTGGAGAGCCTGAGTAAGATCATGAGATTGTCCCAGAAGGAGATCATGGCTATCAACAACCTTAAGGGTCGTCTTCCCTTGCGGATAACCCCGTATTTTGCTTCTCTCATCTACGACACAAGGCCTTCGCATCCTTTGAGACGCAATGTAGTGCCGGTAGTTGAAGAGTTGCTGGAATCGAGCAGGGAACAGTCAGATCCCCTCCATGAGAAAATGTTTTCCCCGGTAAAGGGTATTGTTCACAGATACCCCGACAGGGTCCTGTTCACTGTCACGCAGGTCTGCTCGAATTATTGCAGGTATTGCACGCGGTCCCATTCGGTGGGAAAGCTGGATAAGCCAGGCAGACAAGATTACGAAAGAGCTTTTAATTATATAGCAAGCCATAAGGAAGTCAGAGATGTGCTGATAAGTGGCGGAGATCCCCTCACCCTTTCAGATGATATGCTTGATTACATTCTCTCAAATATCAGAAAAATTGAGCATGTTGAGATCATCAGGATAGGAACGAGAGTACCTGTTGTACTTCCCCAGAGGATCACCGATGGATTGATAAGCGTTTTGCGCAGGTATCATCCTCTCTATATCAGCCTTCATTTTTCACATCCATCGGAAATAACCACTGAGTGCGAAAAGGCGTGCAACAAGCTGGCTGACGGAGGCTTTCCCCTTGGAAGCCAGACGGTTCTCCTCAAGGGGATCAACGACAATGTTCCCGTGATGAAGGAGCTGATGCACAAACTGTTAAAAATCAGAGTACGACCATATTATCTCTATCAATGCGATCTTATCCCCGGGTCAGGGCACTTCAGGACCTCCGTCAGGAAAGGGCTTGAAATTATCAAAGGCCTCAGAGGCTTTACAAGTGGTTATGCCGTTCCGACATTTGTTGTTGACGCACCGGGTGGCGGCGGAAAGATCCCTCTTCTCCCCAATTATGTTGTTGAGCATACCAATGAGCATATAGTAATGCGCAACTACAAGGGTGTTATTTGTGAATATCCTGAAAAACAGAGCTGATTTATGAAGATCGGTCTGACATTTGACCTGCGGTCATGGTATCTTGACCGCGGTTACTCCATGGAGGATACTGCCGAATTTGACAAACAGGAGACGATCGATGCTATTGATTCTGCCCTGCAGAAGATGGGATTTGAAACGGAACCCATCGGGAACTGTTTTCAGCTTATCGAAGCGCTGGCGGCAGGCAGGAAATGGGATCTGGTGTTCAATATTGCTGAAGGTCTCTACGGGGATGGCAGGGAATCTGTTGTGCCGGCCATTCTCGACCAGTATAAGATCCCTTATGTTTTCAGCGGGCCTGTAATCATGGGGATATCGCTCAACAAGTATCTTTCGAGGCTTATTGTATCTGCAAGCGGGGTTCCAGTCAGTCCGGGAATGCTTATCTCCTCCCCTTCCGACGTTGATCAGTGCAGGCTTGAATACCCGCTTTTCGTAAAACCGGTGTCGGAAGGAACTGGAAAGGGTATCACGGAGAAGAGCCTTGTAAAAAGCCCTTCCGAGCTCAGCGAGATGGCCGGATGGATACTTGACAGGTTCCATCAGCCGGCTCTTGCGGAGGAGTATCTTCCCGGAAGGGAGTTTACTGTCGGTATTATCGGGTCGTGTGATGACGCAGTTGCCATAGGCGGTATGGAGATAATATGCGCCGATAATCTTCCTTATTCAGTGGAATATAAGGAGAATTACCAGCAATACTGCAGGTATATACCCATGGAGAGCGATTACTCTGCAGAGTGCAAAAGGGTTGCCCTTGATGTCTGGAAAGCACTGGGAGCCGTTGATGCCGGACGGGTTGATCTAAAAGCTGACAGAACCGGAAGGATATGCTTCATGGAGATCAATCCGCTGGCAGGCCTTCATCCGGTACATTCAGACCTGCCTATACTGGCGGGGAAGACCGGTATTGATTACCAGTCGTTGATGGAAATGATCATGAAAGCGGTTCTTAAAAGAGTGCGGCTAAGCCAATAAGAAACCAATGAAAGAACAGGAGTGTTGTATTTTGTACAATCAGCCTCTTGAGGGAGCTCTTGCTGATGAACTTGACGTTCTTGATCAGGTTGAGTTCATTGAAAACACGCTTAAAGAGTCGGGGGTCAGCTGTTTCAGGACGGGGATCACTTCAGATTTCATGAGCGAACTGGCTGCTCTGGCAGATAAGAGACCCGGATTTGTTTTTAACCTGGTGGAATCGATCAGCAACAAGGGAGAACTCTGTTATTTTATCCCTGCCCTGCTCAACATGCATTCCATACCTTATACAGGCAGTCCCCTGGAGGCTATGTTCATCACCACCAGCAAGTTGCTGACCAGTAAGACCCTTCTGGCATCGGGAATAGACGGGCCCGGGACATACAAACCCTCTCAGCATGGTATGCTCACACCCGGAAAGCGATATATAGTAAAGCCGGTTTGGGAGGATGGATCGCTGGGGATAACAGGAGACTCGGTGTTTACCTGTGAACCGGGATATGAAACCAGGCTTGCCGGTCTGACGGACACCCACTGGCTGATCCAGGATTTTATTGACGGCAGGGAGTTTAACATCACCCTGCTTGCAGGTGCCGGGGGAGTTGAGGTAATGCCCCCTGCTGAAATAGTTTTTCGTGATTACGATGAGAATAAGGCAAGGATAGTCGATTTCAGGGCAAAGTGGGAAAAAGAGAGTTTCGAGTATATTAACACGGTGAGGGAGTTTCCAGGAAAAGATCTTGATCCACGGCTTAAAGAGAGGATTGAATCGGCAGCTGTCAAGTGCTGGGAAGTATTCGGTCTCAGGGGTTATGCCCGTGTTGACATGAGGATCGGGCAGGATAATCTCCCTTATGTGATTGAGGTGAACGCCAATCCATGCCTTTCACCCGACAGCGGTGTTGTGGCAGCGACAGTCGAAGCCGGACTTCCTTTTTCCGAAGTACTTGAACGGATCATCAACGACGTGAACAAATAGTATTATGGCAATAGTATCAGCTGGCATTACCAGCACTGACAGGAAGGGTATTGAGGAGATACTCAGATCGACGGAATTCTTTTATGAATATGAGATACAGACAGCACTTGAGATAGCTGACGAGACGCTGGAGAAGGGTTCTGAAAAGAGCGGTTATTTCTGGATGAAGATCGTTGATGAAGAGGGGCTCGAAGCTTTTGCGAATTACGGCAGGAACAGTTTTTCGACACATTCGTGGGATCTTTACTGGATTGCAGTTCACAGCAACTCCAGGAACAAGAGTCTGGGGAGTGTTTTGCTTGAGGCCATTGAGGAGGACATAAGGAGGTCCGGCGGGAAGATCTTGTGGATAGAAACTTCGGGAAGGCCGCTCTATAAGCCCACAGAAGCTTTCTACCTGCGAAACGGCTATGAGCTGGCGGCCAGCCTGAAGGATTTTTACGGTCCGGACGATCCGAAGCAGATCTATAGGAAGGATCTGCAGGGGCGGCCGGGATCCCCTGGCTTAAGCCAGGGGTGAGTAAGCAGGTTACTTTATCAGATTCGAGTTATAGTATGCGGGGTTGCCAGTAACTTCTTCGCCGAGCCAGGCAGGGCGGACAAAATATTCGTCGGGGTGTGAAAGTTCGATTTCCGCAAGAACCAGTCCTTCGTTTTTATCGTGAAACACGTCCACCTCGAACATATGCTTTCCTGAGCGTATGTAGTTTCTTGTTTTTACGACTTTGCCGGGCAGGGAGGCTGCCATCATCTCCCGGGCTTCCTCAATGCTAACAGGAAATTCCCACTCCTTACGGCTCAGCAACGATCCTTCAGTCAGGCTTTTAATCGTAAGACATGCCTTGTTGTCCCCGGCAATGCGAATTCTTACAATCCTCGCCGGATCAATTGACAGATAGGTTTGTACAATCTCTGTTTTAGCAACAGCCTGATGTATGAACTCATCTGTGACAAGAAATTTACGTTCCGTTTCTACAGCCATTTTTCTTTTAAAGGTACTTGTTTTTGCCTGAATTCCTCTCAGGGTTGGGGGGAAAAAAGGAGGAAGAGCGGAGAGCGTAGAGCGTAGAGCGTAGAGCGTAGAGCGGGGTTCCAGCCTTCGCCAAGGCTTCGGCTGGCAAAGCAGGGAGCGGGGCTCCAGCCTTGCGGGGTAGACGCCGCGACGAAGTTCCGCAAAGCGGAAGCGTAGAGAGTAGAGCGGAACCGAAGACCGAAGAATCATATATAATGTCATGTCCTGTTTAAAATTGGTAAATACAGCGACCTGTTAAATCTTTTATCTCCTCTGATTGAATATTTATCAATTATTTATTAACATTCGCGTAATAAGTTTTTTAGTTTGTTGGAAATACTTTAATTTTATAACTGAAGTTTAAGGTTAAAATCAGAATTCAGGTATTTATATAATTCGACTTTTCTTTGGTTTTAGGTTTTAAGGGTGATGTGTGGGGTTAAAAACTGTGGACTGCTGTTCAAAAATGGCAGTCCATTGTTTTTAATTTAAGCAGGGAGATCCTAAATTGGCCTGCAATTTGGGACTTAAGTCCCAAATTACAATCAGACTCTTAAACTTGGTCCGTCAGCTTCAGCTGACGGCAATTGAAAAAAAAGATATTGCTTTGGCAATTGAATGAATAGATATTGCTTTGGCAATTGATTGAATATGAGATTGCTTCTTTGATCTGTCAGCTGAAGCTGACGGCAATTGAGTACAATAAATATTGTTTTGGCAATTGAAAAAAAAGACATTGCATTCTTATGGATGTTAAGATAGAAGATAGCTGGAAACAGAGGCTGGAAGTGGAATTCAGCAAGGATTATTTTGTGCGGCTGACTGAATTTGTCAGGAACGAGTACCGGACAAATACCATATTCCCTCCAGGTCCGCTTATCTTCAATGCTTTCAACCTTTGTCCGTTCGACAATGTAAAGGCTGTCATAATCGGACAGGACCCCTATCATGGACCCGGACAGGCTCACGGACTCTGTTTTTCGGTGAAAGACGGCGTTGCATTTCCTCCCAGCCTGGTAAATATTTTCAAAGAGATCGGGTCTGACCTGGGAATCACAGCTCCACGTACCGGTAATCTTGAGCGGTGGGCAGAACAGGGTGTTCTGCTTCTCAATGCAACCCTTACCGTGAGGGCACATCAGGCCGGGTCGCACCAGCGGAAGGGATGGGAGGAGTTTACTGATCAGGTTATCAACATTCTGAACAGGGAGAAACAGAATCTGGTTTTTTTTCTCTGGGGAGCTTATGCGCTGAAGAAGGGCGAATCGATCGACAGAACAAGACATCTTGTGCTTGAATCGGTGCACCCCTCTCCCCTCTCAGCTCCGCGGGGATTCTTCGGTAACAGGCATTTCAGCCGGTGCAATGAGTACCTGGCAGGTCATGGAATTGAGCCGGTTAACTGGGAGTGATGGCGGAGGGCATTGAGAGTAGAGCGTAGAGCGTAGAGCGTAGAGCGGGGAGCGGGGAGCGTAGCCCTCCTTCGCTGAAGC
>DIKJ01000146.1:0-1177 GCA_002424525.1 Bacteroidales bacterium UBA5621
CGGTGCTCGGTGCTCGGTGCTCGGTTCTCGGTACTGGGAACTGGGGGAAAAAAGGAACTGTCACTGATTATTGATTAGTGCAAAACCATTATCTTCATGGTTCAAAACAGAACCCCTGAGAAGATGAAAACTATTCCCGCCTTCAGAAACCTGAAAAATCATTCAGCCATAATTTTAATTGCATTAGTCCTGGCTCTTGCATCGTGGAGCAGTGACCAGCAGAAGAGGTCCGGCAGTACTATTGAGTACACCGTGTCGATGGAGAATCCCAACAACCATTATTACCAGGTATCATTCACTTATGACGGTTTTAAGGAAAAATCTGTAGAGTTTAAACTTCCCTCCTGGACCCCCGGGTATTATATGATAATGGATTATGCCAAAAACGTTGTAAACTTCAGGGCAGTCGATAATAAAGGACAGGAACTTCCCTGGGAAAAAACACAGAAAAACAGGTGGAGAGTTAACTCAATCAGAAACGGTTTTGTAAAAGTCAGCTATGAGGTTTATTCCTTCAGGACCTCGGTGGCCGATCCCTTCCTTGACGACGGCCGGGGATTCATTTCGCCCACAGGGATATTTCTTCATCCTGGCGGAAAAAAAAGCCACCCTGTAACTGTAAACGTCATTCCCTATGAGAAGTTCTCAGTCGTTTCCACTGGCCTTGAACCGGTTCCGGGAAAGAAAAACGTTTTCTATGCCTCCGATTTTGATGTACTCTATGATTCCCCCATACTGGCCGGTAATCTCGAGGTCCTGAAATTTGAGCTTGATGGAATCCCCTATACTGTGGCCGCTGAGAACCTGGGTAGTATAGACCGGTCGAAATTTATTGAAGATCATAAGAAAATGATCAAAGCGGCAATCGAGGTTGTAGGTGATATCCCATATAAACATTATACTTTCCTGATAATGAACCGCGGGGGCGGCGGGCTTGAACACACAAATTCCATGGCGGTCTTTGCCAGCCCGGCCAGCTTCGATACTCCCAACGGGTACAGACGCTGGCTCAGCTTTGCCGCGCATGAATTCTTTCACCTGTATAACGTAAAAACCATCAGACCTGTTGAACTCGGACCTTTTGACTATGACAAGGAGAACTATACCACCATGCTCTGGTTTTCTGAAGGGGTCACTGTCTACTACGAGAACCTGATACTGAACCGCGCAGGTTTTT
>DIKJ01000146.1:1217-21358 GCA_002424525.1 Bacteroidales bacterium UBA5621
ATTCCCGGTCGCCTTTTTCAGTCTGCAGCAGAATCGAGCTTTGATGCCTGGCTCTATTTCCTTAACAGGTCCGAAAACTCCTTAAACACAACCATCTCCTATTATGACAAGGGTTGTGCGATTGGTCTCCTGCTCGATCTGAAGATCCGCCATGAGTCGGACAACAAGCGTTCTCTCGACGATGTGATGCGTACCCTTTATAATGAATATTACAAAGAGAAGAACAGAGGATTTACAGATAAGGAATTCAGGGATGTCTGCGAAAAAACCGCCGGCAAGCCTCTGGATGAATTGTTTGATATTTATATCCCTACCACCCGCGAAATCGATTATGCAAAATACCTGGCCTATGCCGGATTGAGCATTGATACAGAACCAATACCGCAGCCGGGAGGATGGCTTGGCACTTCAACCCGCCAGGAAGGCGACAATCTGATGATTACCCGTGTGGAGTGGGATTCCCCCGCTTACAAGGCCGGATTGAGCTTCCAGGATGTTATCAATGAAGTGGATGGAATGAAACTTACAGCCAGTCAGCTCGAAGAAAAGCTCTCAGGTCTGAAAAAGGGAGACAAAATCACCATCTCGGTGACTCACCGTGAGAACAGGAATACCCTGGAAATTATCCTCGGAGAGAAAACCATCAGGAGCTTCGAAATAAAACCAATGGCTGATCCGACTCCCCAGCAAAGCGCTATACTCGATAACTGGCTCAGGTAATATCTTTACATTCCGTCTTTCAGGGCTCCAGCCTACGCTAAAGCTTCGGCTGGCAAGCAGGGCTCAGAGCTCAGAGCTCGGAGCAAAAAAAGGGCTTTAGTCTTCCGGCTTCGGTCTTCCGGCTTCGGTCTTCTTTCGTATTCCCCTTACAATCAGATAGATCACAAAACCAGTACCCAGAGCTATAAGCCCAGGAACCATGTAGGGGAATATCTGCTCCCTGATTTCATAAAGGAAATATCCGATAACCAGAAGTATAATATTCCAGATTCCTGCTCCGGCTGTAGTATAGATGACAAAATCCCTTAAGTTCATCTCAGCCAGGCCGGCGGGTATTGATATAAGCTGGCGTACAGCCGGGACCAGACGACCTATGAACGTTGAAGATTTGCCGTTCCTGTTAAAGTAATCCTCGGCATGCTCTACCTTTTTTTCAGAAAGGAGCAGCAGTCTGCCAAGCTTCGAACCGGCAAATTTATAGACAATCGGGCGTCCGAGGTATTTCGCAAGATAATAGTTTATCAGCGCCCCCATAAGCGCACCGACCGTACCCGCCAGGAAAACACCGAAAATATTAAGGTTACCCTGGGCAGCCTTGTATGCTGCAAACGGAATCACAGCTTCCGACGGAAAGGGAATGAACGAACTCTCGATGGTCATAAGCAGAGCCACCGTGAAATAATTCAGATTGGCCATGTACCAATCGAGCAGGGAATGAAAAAACTCCATATCAGATTATTTCTTGTAACTTAGAACAATAACGCTCAAAGATATCGGATCTGCTTCAAAGTTTAACCTCCTCCCCTTTACTGCAGCAGGTTTTTTTGAGGGATAGATTTGTTTTGGATTGGTTACGGTATTGTAGTCATAAAGACCTCCTGAAGTAAGAGTTTCAATATCAGCAGTTTTCTGCGGTGTTATCCCCTCCACGTCAATGGCCAGCTTTTTCGGGGATTTTGACGAATTTACCACCTTTATATAAACTTTGCCTTCCCTCCTGTCGATCGTAGCGCTTGCATAAAGGCTGTCGGCACCGGTTACGGGAGCACCATCCCTCAGAGCAGGGATCACATGTGTTCCCCGGTAGCCTGCGAACATTTTATGAACATAATAATTAGGCGTTCCTGCAACGTTCAGGTTGTCAAACCATATCATATCGGGCCTCCACTGCCATGCTTCCACATGAGCAAGAAGAGGAGCATATGAAGCCATGTGAACCACTTCAGCATTGCGTTCAAGACCTGTCATAAACGCTGCTTCTGCCAGTGCGCTGAACCAGGAATTGCGCGACTCTGCATCCTTATCCTCCCTGCCGTGTGCCGCATATTCCCCGGCAAACACCTTTATGCCTTTTCTGTCGTAATTGTCGTACCGTGTGGCATTGTTTAAAAACCATTCGGGCGGCATGTAATAGTGTTCATCTATCAGATCCGGATCCAGTTTTTTCATTTCCGCCCACAGATAGTCAAAAGCCTCGCCTGAAGCCCTGGGACCTGAGCCCGATACGATCTTTATCTCAGGATGTTTTTGCCTGAGTGCCGTCTCAAATTCCCTGTAACGTTCTACATACTGCTCATCCCATTGCTCATTCCCAATGCCGATATATTTAAGGTTAAAGGGCTCCGGATGGCCCATTGAGCCTCTCAGTCTCCCCCATTTTGTTGTTTCAGGGCCATTGGCAAACTCTATCAGATCGAGGGCATCCTGAATATATGGATCGAGTTCTTCAAGAGGCACAACTTCGGCTGCATTGTACTGGCACGACATCCCGCAGTTTAGGATTGGCAGAGGTTCGGCACCAAGATCTTCGGCCAGCTGGAAGTATTCGAAGAATCCGAGTCCGAAAGTCTGGAAATAATCAGGAGTCTGCCTGTTGCGTATCTCCACATTCCATCGGTTCATGATCATTTTTCTTTCCTCGACGGGTCCCACCGTTGTTTTCCACTGATACCTGTTCTCAAGGTCCCTTCCCTCTACGATACAGCCACCGGGAAATCTCAGGAATCCCGGGTTCAGTCCGGCTATCATCTCAACAATATCTTTTCTTAATCCTCCCGGTCTCTCCTTCCAGGTATCTGACGGGAAGAGCGATACCATATCGATATCCGTCCGCCCGGTTCCGGTGAAAAGTATTCTCAGCTGGGCCTTTGGTTCTGTTGCTGTTGCCAGCAATGAGACCATGTGCGTCTGCCATTCCGGCCCCAATTCCCCTTTGTCAGCACTTGCAATAATGGTTCCATCCGGTTTTATCAGCTCGATCTTCATTTTAAGATCCGCATCCCCGTGGATACGCGCATTGACAGAAAAATTATAACGGACACCCTCCCTTATCCCCATCCCCCGGAATCCTTCATTCAGAAGCCCGAACCACCCTTCCGGGGCATCAACAACAAGATATATGTAGCGCGGATTTACAGGATTTACAGGGGTATACAAAGTCGGGACAACCCTCCCGCTGCCTTTTTCCCTTATCTGTCTCCAGCCCATCAATGGCAGAGAAAACTCAAATGACCTGTTTTTAACCAGCTCTGCATATATGCCGCCATCCGCAGCGAAATTAATATCCTCAAAGAATACACCCCACATGGTGGGTTGAATCTCAGATACCGGCTTGTTTGCCAGGACCCTGATTTCAGCCGCAGGCTGACCGGTAACATAAATAGCCAGGAATAACAATCCTGTTATGAGCAGACACTTTCTATGAATGTTCTTCATAATGTTTCGAATAATTTGATAAATAATCTTATTGAAGACCTAACACCAGGGACCGAGATACCGGGAAACCAGGACCCGGAAGTATGTTATTTTATTTCAAGTAAAACAATCGATTTTGCCGGTATCACCGCAGTCAGCAGATTGCCCTTTTTTCCTGCCCCGTCATACCCGGTAATCCGGACATTCGAAGGATTGTCAAATGTGTTTATATCTGTAATCCTGGCTGATGTAAGGATCTGCCCCTTTACTGAGCTCCATTTTACCTGATCGAGTGTTGGCTCCGCTTGCACCGCAGGCAACCTTGCGCAGAGGCGCTCCCGGATAGTTCTTGGCAAAGGAGGAGTATTGCCTGTACTGGGTGACATAATACTCGGGAGTCATGTTCCCTCCGCAACCCCAGTTCTCATTCCCTACCCCCCAGTAGGTGACTCTCCACGGCTCAGCCCTGCCGTTTTCCTTCCTGAGGTTGGTCATCGGACTGACACCGTCGAAATTAAGGTATTCAATCCATTTCGACATCTCCTCCACTGTGCCACTGCCGACATTCCCGACAATGAAGGGCTCGGTGTCAAGCAATTCACAGAGCAGGAGAAACTCATGAGTGCCAAAACTGTTATCCTCAGTAATGTTTCCCCAGTTTGTATTGATCATGGTGGGGCGCTGTTCCCTGGGTCCTATCCCGTCGCGCCAGTGATACTCATCAGCAAAGCATCCCCCGGGCCACCTCAGGTTCGGGATCTTTATTTTCTTCAGGGCATCAACAATATCAAGCCTGATCCTGTCCTGTTTGGGAACCTGCATGGCAGGATCAACCCAGTATCCGTCATAAATGCACCTCCCGAGATGTTCGGAGAAATGGCCATAGATATGCCTGCTGATCTGATGTTTTGATGCTCCCCCATCCACAACAAGCGTTACCTGCGACTGCCCCGCAGCACAGAGCGTCAGGGCAAGGATGCTCAGTAACAGAGAAATTTTTTTCATAATACCTGGTTTTAATAAGGTTTTCAATGGGTTAATATTAGCTTTATCCTTCTATCTCCCATCCCCAATATATGATTATTAAGATATTAATCCAAATTAAACCCTGTAATGTTTGTGCCCAATAATTATTAAATTGCGGCAGACACTGATCGCGGTAACCTTAAAAGTAAACTGAATGGGTATAAATAGAACCTTTGATATTCTTAACAGATATAAGGAGTTCTTCTCTGAAAAAGAGGATGCCTTATGCTTTAAAAAGAACGGCGCCTGGATTAAATTCAGCTCTCAGGAATACATTGACCACTCTTATAATTTCTGCTACGGCCTTTATGAATCGGGTTTCCGGAGAGGAGACAGGATAATTACCATTTCGTCAAACCGCCCGGAATGGAATTTTGCCGATATGGGAATGGCCATGGCCGGTATTGTACATGTTCCGGTTTTCACATCCCTCTCAAACCAGGAATACCAGTACATTATCGAACATTCGGGGGCAAAAATGATTATAGTTTCCGACGCCAGGCTCTGGAAAAACCTGGACCAGGTGGTAACCAGTGCCGGGATGGATGTCAGGATAATCACCTTTGATAATGTCGAAGGTGCTGTGAACTGGCTTGAGATAGTTGCAAAAGGGGTAAGGTGCAATGACCAGACAAGAGAGGCTGTGGAAAGAGAGAAAAACCGTATTGCTGAGGAAGATTTTGCCACCCTCATCTATACTTCCGGTACCACCGGCCGGCCGAAGGGTGTGATGCTTTCTCACGGGAACCTGGTAAGTAACTTCATTTCAGCCGCTGGAGTATTCAATCTTAAACCATCCGACAAATATCTAAGCATTCTGCCTCTCTGCCATGTCGGCGGGAGGCTCGGCAATTACCAGACCCAGTACAGCGGAAGCAGCATCTATTATGCAGAGAATATGGGCACAATAGCTGCAAACATACAGGAGATCTCACCCGATGGATTTGATGCTGTCCCACGGATACTCGAGAAATTCTATGATGTGATTATGTCAAAGGGTAAGAACCTTAAGGGGATTAAAAAATTTCTTTTCTTCCGGGCTGTAGACCTTGGACATAAATATAAGCCTTTTGGTGAAAACGGATGGTTTTACGGCAAAAGGCTTGAAATTGCGGATAAACTGATCTTCAGCAAATGGAGGCAGGCTCTCGGCGGAAATGTCAGGCTTGTAGGGTGCGGTGGTGCAAGTCTTAATCCGAGGATCGAGAAGGTTTTCTGGGCCGCCGGCATCAAAATAATAAATATGTACGGCCTCACTGAAACATCTCCAATCATCACGATCAACAGGACCGAAAAAGGGAAGGCGAAGCTGGGATCTGTGGGAATGACAATAGAAGGCGTTGAGGTTAAAATTGCCGGCGACGGTGAGATACTATGCAAGGGGCCCAACGTAATGATTGGCTATTACAACGATCCTGTACTTACCAGAGAGGCTTTTGATGAGGATGGATGGTTTCATACAGGCGACCTGGGTCATATCGAGGATGGAAGGTTCCTGATGGTAACTGACAGGAAGAAGGAGATTTTCAAGTTGTCGAACGGTAAATTCATTGCTCCGCAGATTATCGAAAACATCTTCAAGGAATCCCCGGTAATCGACCAGATAATGGTTATAGGGGAACGCGAGAAGTTTGCCAGTGCCCTGATATCACCTAATTTCAAATACTTCGAAGACTGGAAGTCCTCAAAAAAAATCTCATTCAGCAATTATGAGGAACTGATAATGCTTCCCCTGATACAGTCGCTGTTTTCAGCCGAGGTGGGTAAGTTCAACAAGCGCCTGAATCCTGCCGAACGGATCAACAGGTTCAGACTGGTCAAGGATGAATGGAGTCCTGTTTCCGGTGAACTTTCACCGACCCTTAAGCTCAGGAGACATTTTATCCATGAGAAGTACAGGTCGCTGGTTGACCAGGTCTATATGAAATAGTTTACCCATACGGAATTATTGCCACCACCATGAAAACAATCAAGGTCACTGACAGGAACACGGAAAAAATGTTTCTCGACGCGGCACGTATAATCTATAAGGATGATCCTTTATGGGTGTGTCCCCTGGACAGTTCCCTTAAAGCTGTGTTCGATCCCTCAGGGAACACATATTTCAGGCATGGAGAAGCAGAGAGATGGATCCTTCTTGATGAAAAGAGGAGACTGATCGGGCGGATAGCTGCATTCATTGATTATAACCTGGCGAACACTTATGATCAGCCAACCGGAGGCGTCGGTTTTTTCGAGTGTATAAACAATAAGGATGCTGCTTTCCTGCTCTTCGACACTGCCCGCGACTGGCTTAAAAGCAGGGGAATGGAAGCGATGGACGGTCCCATAAATTTTGGAGAAACGGATAAGTTCTGGGGCCTGCTCGTTAACGGGTTCACACAACCGGCCTTCGAGATACCATATAACCACCCCTGGTATCAGGAACTGTTTGAATCGTACGGTTTTATGACCTACTACAATATGGAGGGATTTCACCTCGATATTACAAAACCCCTTCCGGAGAGGTTTACGAAAATCGCGGAATGGGTGGCCGGTAAACCAGGATATGAGTTCCGCCATTTTACCTGGAAGGAGGAAGATAAATATGTGAATGACTTTACTGCGGTTTTCAATGAAACCTGGTCGGCTTTTAAAGCTAATTTCGAGCCTCTGGAACCGGAATATGTCAGAGCTTTTCTTAAAAAGGGAAAAGCAATTCTCGATGAGGAGTTCATGTGGATCGCTTACTACGAGGAAAAACCGATCGCAGTTTATCTGATGCTTCCTGACGCTAACCAGATTCTCAGACATATGAACGGCAAGATGAATCTCATCAACATGATCAGGTTTCTCTGGTACAAAAAACAAAAAACCATTACACGGGCAAGGGGAATGCTTATGGGGGTAATCCCAAAATTTCAGGGACTCGGCATCGAGTCAGGTTTTATTCTCAATCTGGCGAAAGCACTGAAAGGGAAACCTCAGTATACTGAAATAGAGTTCACGTGGGTTGGTGACTTCAACCCCAGGATGAGGAAAATTTTCATTTCGGTAGGGGGTATCCCTGTTAAGAACTATAAAACATACAGGTACCTGTTCGACAGGACCAGGGTATTCAGACGATACCCTGTCGAAGAAGTTCGGAGCGAAAGACGGACAGAGTGATTAAATTGTGAATTTACTCCGGTCACTCAGAACTTATTGAATATAATAATGTAAGACATGAACTATGATGCAATAATTATCGGGGCCGGTCTGGGAGGCCTGACAGCAGGCGCAAAGCTGGCAAAAGAGGGCAGAAAGGTCCTGGTGGTTGAACAGCACAGCAAGCCGGGCGGGTGTGCCACCACTTTCCGGAGAAGCGGTTATACCCTCGAGGTGGGCTTGCACGAAATGGACGGACCCTCGCCACGCGATATGAAAACAAGGATCTTTAACGAACTGGAAGTCTTCGAAAATGTAAAATTTGTAAAGGTTCCGGAATTCTATCGCTTTGTAAACGACCGTGTTGATATCACTATCCCCCACGATCCTGCTGAGGCTGCCAGACGACTTAAGGAAGTTTATCCGGCTGAGAGCGATGGTATAGATGCATATTTTGAACAGATCCTGAATCCGAAAAGGAAACCTGCCGGGGGAAATGATGCTCACGAAAAAAGCCTGGGGGAATTCCTTGACTCAATCATACGGAATGATGATCTTAAACTCGTCCTGCTCGGAAATCTCGGCTATTTTACCGACGATCCGTACTCAATATCTTTAACTTACTACTCAGTTGCACAGGGCAGTTATTACAGGAACGGCGCCAGCTTCATCATGGGAGGATCCCAGAATCTTTCAGACCATCTTGCAAACTTCATCAGGAGACACGGAGGAACACTGTTGCTAAACCACCTCGTAACGGGCATAACCACTGATGATAATAAGCTTACCGGAATCACATACAGGAAGAGCAGGAGTTCCTCACAAGAGATACTTACTGCTCACGGGAGTGAAATAATTGCCAATGCAGCCTTGCCCGGGATGGCACAATTACTGCCCGGAGAGTTCGCGGAAAGATTAAAGGATGGGATAGCCGGCCAGAAGCCGGGCGCATCATTGCTGACAATCTATTTTGGTTTTAAAAACCCGCTCAGAAAGATTGGTAATAACAGCTATTCGACCTTTGTGTTTGACAACTCTGTCAGATCTCAGGCAGATATTCTGAAAAACAACAAGGGGGATTTCAGCAGGAGGAGCTTTGCTTTCATCGATTATGGCCAGATTGATTCGGGCCTTGCCCCGGATGGGAAAAGTGTGGGAGCCGTGTGTTGTATAGATTATCTCAACCACTGGGAATATCTTTCAGATTATGAATACAAGTCGGGTAAAAAAGAGATTGCTGACATATTCATCGGGAGGCTTGAGAAACTTCTTCCCGGAATATCCGGTGAGATAGAATATTATGAGACCGGCACGTCCGCGACTGTCAGGCGCTACACACTCAACCCCGGGGGTGCAGTTTACGGCTTTGCCCAGATACCATCCAAACCGGTTATCGGAGTCTCATCTGTTGCGGAAAACCTTCATGTTGCATCAGCCTGGGATAAGACCGGCGGTGGATTCTCAGGTGCAATTTTCAGCGGTTACCTCTGCGCCTCAGGCATCCTCAGGAGAAGATGAAAGATCAGTTGACCCGGTTAATTCTATGATCGGCAGGCTGATCGATCGTTATCGGGACCTGTTCGACAATTGTGCTGGTGGAGTCAAGCTTGAGCGCCTTGATATCATTTATGCTCAGGTATTTTGCCACGCTGTTAAGAGCCAGGGTAACTTTCTCCCAGTTCGAAAGCCTCATGTCGCGCGGCATTATTCTTTCAATAAGTATAAACTTAAAATCACCCGGGAACTCATGCTTCTTCAGGGAATTATACGAACTATCAAGCCTGATCTCGCCGGAATTTACCAGATCTTCCAGAACCTCCCTGAAATATATATTGATCCGGGGCTCGATCTTGAACCCGATGTGGAAATCAACTCTTATCAATACTCCCGGAATAATGTGGTTAACCTGGTATTCAAATCTGTCGGGTTCTTCAACCCTGTTCACATGCAGGAACCAGTAAGTGTCTGCACGTTTTGGCTGGCGCTGGAAAATGGAATAGATAACCTTCGATTCAACCTGATCGTGCTTGTTGGCCCGTATAATATACACAAGGTTGGTGGCACTCCTGGGAACTGATTCATCCTTCGACAGATCCATGAAGAGATCGATATACTTATGAAGATTGGCGAATGTGATATACCTGTTCTTGATCTTCCTCCCGAAATACCAGCCATACATCAGGGCAAAAAAGAGTGAACCGAGAATTATCGTAAGCCATCCTCCACCGGGTATCTTTAACAGATAGGCAACCAGGAAACAGGATTCCGAGGTAAGGAAAACCATCAGGAAGAGAAGTATAAAACGATGATTGACCCCGCTCTTATACAGGTAGAGTGACAGAAGAAGGGTTGTCATGATCATCGGAATAACAACAGATAACCCATAGGGACCAACCATATTGCCCGACTCCCTGAAGAACAGCACTACCACACTGCATGCTATCCACAAGAACCAGTTCAGCATGGGAATGTAAACCTGTCCCTTCTGTTCGGTCGGGTGAAACACCCTTATCTTGGGCCAGAAATTGAGCGACATAGCTTCGCTGAGAAGTGTATATGACCCGCTGATAAGCGCCTGGCTGGCTATAATTGCAGCTGCGGTTGAAATAATTATTCCCGGGACAAGGAACCATACGGGCATAGCTCCGTAAAAAGGATTTATCCCGTCAGGGATCACTTCCTGCCGCAGGAGCCACGCTCCCTGCCCGAAATAATTAATTATCAGAATTATCAGAACAAATGTCCAGGTCACCTTAAGCTTCTTCTGACCGATCAGCCCAAGGTGCGAGTAAAGAAGCTCTGCACCGGTGGTACAGAGGAATATTGCTCCCAGCAGAACAAATCCCCCCGGATACTCGGAGAGAAACCTGAATGCGAAAGCTGGATTTACAGCTTTGAGGATCTCCGGATAATGAAAAATCTGGGCTGATCCTGTTATCACCAGCATCAGGAACCAGATGATCATAACGGGACCTATCACAACCTTCAAAATGTTCGTACCAAATTGCTGGATAAAAAAACAGAGTGCAAAGGTAACCAGTACCAGTGGGATCACCGGTATCCCCTGATTAACAGTTTTGAATCCCTCGAGAGAGGAGGAGACGGTAATTGCCGGCATTATAATCGCATTGACAAGCAGGGCACCTGTGGCTGCCATGGTAAGGACAGCGAGCCAGGAAGATTTTTGCCGTATCAGGGTAAAGAGGGCAAATATACCTCCCTCCCCTTTATTGCTTACGGCAGAGGCGATAAAGACATACTTGATTGTCGTTTGCAGAATGAGTGTCCAGAAGATCCCCGAAAGTGAGCCGAAAACAAGCAACTCATCAACACCCTGACTCCCGGCAATAACTGCTTTCATAACATAGAGGGGACTTGTCGCCAGATTGGCAAAAACAATTCCAAGAGTTACAATTATACCCGCAAAAGAGAGTTTTTTTATATACAGACTTCCAACTGTCCTGCCCATGATCTTCATTTATTACAATTACCTTCCGGAACCAACAGAAAACGATCAAATTTAATAATTTAAAAAATTCAGGTCCTCCTATTAAGGATTAATTTAATTATATTTCCGGAAGTTGAAAAAACTGCCATGCTACGAAAGATACTTTTTTATGCATTTCTGGTTGTCCAATATTCATGGATGGCCGGTCAGGAGGCAGGCACCCGCGCTGACACCGTTTCGCTGATTTATATCGGCGACATCATGGGTCACGATAGACAGATACTTTCGGCACGGAATAATGAAACAGGTGAATATGACTACAATGATGTGTTCAGCTATATACGGGAAGAGATTTCGGATGCGGATATAGCTATTGCCAACCTCGAGGTTACACTTGCCGGTCCCCCTTATACGGGGTACCCAAGATTCAGCTCACCTGCCGCGCTTGCCTCAGCGTGCCTCAATGCCGGAATAAACTGCCTGGTAACTGCAAACAATCATTCCGCTGACCGTGAAACGGCAGGAATAATAAGCACCATTCAAAAACTTGACAGCATTGGAGTGCTTCATACCGGGACATTTGTCAGCAGAGCCGCAAGGGATTCACTTTATCCTCTGATGATAAGGGAAAAAGGGCTTACCATCGCCCTGCTGAACTACACATACGGAACAAACAGTATAAGGGTGAGGGAACCTGCAATAGTCAATATGCTTGATAAAGACCTGATTACCGCGGATATCAGGAGGGCTAAGGGCAAAAATCCTGATCTGGTTATCCTGTTCCTCCACTGGGGAAGTGAGTATGAATCAGTCCCCTCCCGCACTCAGACTGATCTGGCGGATCATTTCTTTTCAGAAGGCGCCGACCTTATCATTGGCTCCCATCCGCATGTGATCCAGAAGATGGAATGGAGCAAGCCCGATTCTTCAGGAAAAGAAAGGTTCCTTGTCTATTCCCTGGGAAATTTTGTGTCGAACCAGAGAAAAACCAGGACAGACGGGGGTGCTATGGTCAGGGTTACTGTCGTAAAACAGGACGGATCGTGGAAGATAAATGAGGCAGGATATTTCCTTACCTGGGTCTATACCCCGGCTGGCGTCAACGGAAGAGAATTCTTTATTCTTCCGGGATCAAAGTTTGAAAAAATGCCGGAATTCTTCAGCAATCCTGCGGATTTTGAACAGATGAAAGCATTCCTGAAGGATTCAAGAACTTTGCTTTACAATCAGAATGTCAATGTCCACGAGTATGTTTTCAGGGATAATGCCTGGGGTCTGTACTGGTGAAAGAATGCACCTCCTCCGGCGGAGGAATAGCAGGCTGGCGCGGATTTGTAATCCCTGCCGGCTTCCGCGAGCTCGGCGAAGCCAAATCGGCGACAGCATCAGGGGCCGGCATCAGTGACGGGTGTTTTTTATCATGATTGTGTTTTTCTTGATTTTATTGGTATAATTGCATTTTATAATAAGATAATGTCCCTTTATCGGGCATAAGTTATGGATAACACTATATTCCTTCTGTCTGTCACTGCTGTTTCGATAGGGTTTTTCCACACCCTGCTGGGACCGGACCATTACCTTCCCTTTATCGTTCTCAGCGAAGCAAGGAAATGGTCACTGAGAAAGACAATGATCATTACCTTTTTATGCGGCCTTGGTCATGTTCTCAGTTCTGTAGTGCTTGGTATGATAGGTATTGCCGTAGGTATCTCGGTAAATAAACTGGTTGACGTTGAATCGTTCCGAGGCAATATCGCTGCCTGGCTTTTCATCGCTTTCGGTCTGGTATATATGATAATAAGCCTTCGTAATCTTTACAGGAAAAAAAAGCATACACATCATCATTTTCATTATGGCAGCGATGACCATGCCCACGAGCACGACCATCAGAAAGATCACATTCACGTGCATGAAAAAGATGTCGCTAAAACGACGCCCTGGATCCTTTTCCTGATCTTTGTTTTTGGCCCCTGCGAACCCCTGATACCAATACTGATGTATCCCGCAGCCGAAAACAATATTGCCGGTGTAATCACTGTTTCCGTTCTTTTTTCGGTTGTGACCATTGCCACGATGATGGGGGTGGTGCTCGCATTCAAGCTCGGTCTCAGCAGAATAAACCTGAAGCCGGTCGAAAGGTACAGTCATGTTATTGCCGGTGCGGTCATTTTCCTTTCAGGGATCGCAATACAGTTCCTCGGCCTCTGATACCCGTCTGAGGGATCAGGGAAGGATCCTGAACAGAAGCTTTACATCGGGATCGGGAATAATTTCAACCGGTTGACCGGTCTTCAGCATGATCTTTGTGGTTTTCTCTCTTATGCTGACTGTTTTATGAAATGACTTTACCGGGCTCTTTGCAAGGAATTCAAAATTAAACCGGTAAAGATACTCCTGCTGTTGTTCGATAATCAGGTCTGTTCTCCCTTTTCTGGCTGAAGGTGCGGTGCTGATCCTGAGATCCGGCTGGCCGGCAACCCGGAGCCACTGGTGAAAGAACTGATCCAGATCTCTTTTGCTGACCTCCTCCATGATTTCTTTAAAATCCTCCGTCAGGGCATTCTTATCCCTGAACCGTTCATAATAGAGCCTCATCCCCTTCCAAAAATGCTCGTCTCCCAGTTCGGACCTCAGCATATGAAGGACCCAGGATCCTTTCTGATAGGAGTTGTCATTTAAGAGCCTCATAAGGTTAGTGACTGATGTGTCAATCACCGGGCGCGGCGAGCGGCTGTAAAAATCCAGAACGCGTGTCCGCGACGACCCCATGCTCTCCTTCATCCTCTCCCGACCGTATTGCATTTCCTGATAAACTGAAGTCAGATAGGTCGCAAAACCTTCACTGAGCCAGATATGGTGCCAGTCGTTTTCAGTAACTGAATTGCCGAACCACTGATGGGCAATCTCATGAGCCAGAAGGTTCTCAACTTTACCCTGGCCGGTAACAGACCTTTCAGAGTAAAATATACAACCTGCATTTTCAAGTCCTCCGTAAATGGTTTTCGATTGCACATTTGCCAGTTTCTCATAAGGATACGGGCCAATAAGTCCGGTGAAGAACGCCAGGGGCTTAACAGCCGGAGCATAATCGTAAAATCCCTCCTCGCGGTTTTCCCGGAAAACATAAGTCCAGACAGGTATCCCGCTGACATTTCCGGCATACTGTATAGCAAAAGGAGCTGCACCAAAAGCCATTACTTTGGTGGCCAGCGGTACTTCTTCCCTCCAGTGCGTCACTTTTGTACCTGCGGCAGTAAAGCTCTTCTCTGCCAGATACCCGTTTGCAACGACCTCGTAATGAATTGGCGCCGTAATAATGAAATCAACCTTTGCCTTGTCATAAGGATGATCGATACAGGGCAGATAGTTTCGCGCCCTGTCGGGCCAGTGATCGGAAAAAAAAGTCCGCGACCCGAATCTGTTATTTGATATTATCAGCCCATCAATCGGTACCCCGTGATAATAAACAACAACTTCCGGTTCTTTACCTGCAGTTGTTTCTCCCTCCCACGTGATATTGATCCTGTTGTCGCGGTGGATCCATCCGACGCTGGCCCCATCAAGAAAAACTGAGTCGACAATCATTCCCCTCCCGTCATCACCTGCGTTCATCAGGTCAAGCCCGAAGCTGCTGCTTTCATCATTGAACCTGAACAGGATCCCTGCCTTTCCATAAACAACATCACTGGTGTCGCTCACCGAAAGGCTGAATGTATATTGAACGACGTCAGTCAGGGGATCCCTTTTGTAACCATCCTGCGGGAAACAAAAGGGGCCTGTGAGAAAAGAGAGGAAAAAAGTCACTAAAATTCTCATATAAAGATATTTATCTGATTAATTTTTTAAGGTCGGATAGCCTGTCCCGCCTAAGCGGGAGAACCCACATGATTGAATATGAATTATTTTCATACGTGTTTGTGTTTGGGATCAATCATGTGGGTTTCATCATACTAAAGTTTAACAAATAAAATCCTGTGCCAAGATTAACAAAATAAGTAATTAACTTTGCATAAAACAATTCCATCCTATGAATTACGATTACAACACCCAGCGGAAGAAGATGACCCTGCCGGAATATGGCAGGAACGTGCAGAAAATGATCGATCATATCAAGACGATAGAGGACAGGGATGAAAGGAACCGTGCGGCGAAAACCATCATTCAGATCATGGGCAATCTGAATCCTCATTTTCGTGATGTCGGTGATTACAAGCATAAACTATGGGATCACCTTGCGCTTATTGCCGATTTCGGGCTGGATATTGATTCTCCGTATCCTGCACCCGAGATTGAGAAGCTCACCGAAAAACCGAACCAGATCCCGTATCAGCAGGGCAACATACGATACCTTCACTATGGCCGGATTATAGGATTAATGATTGAGGCTGCGGCCGAAATGGAGGATGGTGAGGAGAAAGAGTACCTTACCACTCTCATAGTGAACCAGATGAAGAAATCGTATATAACCTGGAACAGAAGCCAGGTAAGCGATGAAGTGATAATCGGTGATATGAAACTGCTGTCACGCGGCCGACTTAAAATGACTGATGGCGTTAAAATACTGGAAGTCAAGGATCTGATCCCTCCGGTAAAAAAGAAACCTATACAGATCAAACAGCACGGGAAACAGCAGAACAAGCAATTCGCCAGGAAGAAAGGACATAACCGTCATTGATGGGGACATTCATTGTTCATGGAGGAAGGAGGCTTAAGGGAGAAATAACCCCTCAGGGAGCAAAGAATGAAGCCCTGCAGGTCATCTGCGCCTCTCTTCTTACTTCTGAGAAAGTCACTATCAGAAACATCCCCGCCATCAGCGACGTTGACAGGCTCATTGAACTGCTTGGTACCCTGGGGGTAAAGATTGTCCGGGAGTCTCCCGGAGAAATAAGCTTCCAGGCCTCGACCATCGATCCCGATTATATGCAGACCTCCGATTTCCGGAACAAGAGCATAACCATCAGGGGATCGATCATGATGGTCGGCCCGCTCCTTGCCAGGTTTGGAAAAGCATACATTCCAAGGCCCGGAGGCGACAAGATCGGGCGGAGAAGAGTTGATACCCATTTTACAGGATTTCAGAAACTTGGTGCTGCTGTTGAATTCGATACAACTGATCCCTTCTTTAAAGCAGAGGCCTCGTCGCTCACCGGGACCTATATCCATCTCGATGAGGCATCAGTAACCGGTACCGCGAATATAATTATGGCTGCAGTGCTTGCCCGTGGCAGGACTACAATATACAATGCGGCATGCGAACCTTACGTTCAGCAGCTCTGCAAGATGCTGGTATCCATGGGAGCAAATATCAGCGGGATAGGCTCAAACCTTCTTTATATCGACGGGGTTGACACCCTTGGCGGCTGTACTCACACCATACTTCCCGATATGATAGAAATTGGGTCATTCATCGGGCTTGCTGCCATGACCGAGTCAGAGATAACAATCAGGAACGTGGCATACGATAACCTTGGCATTATTCCCGATTCATTCCGCAGACTCGGAATCAGGCTGGAAAGGAGAGGTGATGACATATACATCCCTTACCAGGATCATTATGAGATCGAAACCTTTATCGACGGATCAATAATGACCATCGCTGATGCAATATGGCCGGGGCTGACCCCTGACCTGATCAGTGTCCTCCTCGTTACCGCCACACAGGCAAAAGGAGCCGTCCTGATACATCAGAAGATGTTCGAAAGCAGGCTGTTCTTCGTTGACAAGCTTATTGACATGGGAGCCCAGATCATTCTCTGCGATCCCCACAGAGCCACGGTGATAGGTCTCGACAAGATGATAAGGCTCAGGGGGACCACGATGTCATCCCCTGACATAAGGGCCGGAGTGGCCCTTCTCATCGCCGCTTTGTCGGCCGAAGGAAAAAGCGTGATATACAATATCGAACAGATCGATCGTGGATACCAGAATATCGACCAGCGGCTCAATTCACTCGGCGCCATCATCGAAAGAACGGAATGACAATTTGTCAATACATTTATATTGGCAGATATTTTGTTAAATTAAGTAATACCAAACTGAAATTACTTTTGTGATGATGCCAAAGAAGAAACAGCATAATCAGGTCACCGATAGTAAAGAGTCTAAAAATAAACATATTACGGACACCGCAGATCTGAAGGAGGGCAGTGCGGCGGATTCTTCACCAGAAAACGGTGCCGGCAACAAGGCAGATGATACTTTTGCCACTGACAAATCCGGTAAAGAAATTAAGGATCTGACGGAAAAACTGGCAGAGATGCAGGACAGATATCTGCGCCTTTCAGCTGAGTTTGATAACTACAGGAAACGTACACTGCGCGAAAAAATAGAATTATCCAAATATGCAGGGGAGAACCTTCTGACCGGATTTCTGCCCTTCATTGACGATTTTGAAAGAGCCCTGAAACACATGGATACCTGTGAAGAGGACGCTCCGCTTAAGGAGGGAGTAATTCTCATCTATCAGAAGCTCACGGAATTTCTTAAACAGAATGGCTTAAAAGAGATCGAATCACGGGATGCCCCTTTTAATGTTGACCTGCACGAAGCTGTCGGAACGGTGCCTGCTCCGGAAACCGGTAAGAAAGGGAAGATCATCGAGGTGATTCTGAAGGGCTATTACCTTCAGGACAAGGTAATAAGGCATTCAAAAGTATTGGTCGGGGAGTAATCTCCGGTATCGTGTCCGGGAGCGACAGCAGAAAAATATAACAGGGATGGAAAAGAGAGATTATTATGAGGTGCTTGGTGTTTCCAAGGGAGCCACAAAGGAGGAGATAAAAAAGGCTTACAGGAAGCAGGCATTGAAATATCATCCCGATAAGAACCCGGGCGACAAGAAAGCTGAAGAGAATTTCAAGGAAGCCGCTTCTGCTTATGAAGTGCTGAGCAACGATGAAAAGAGAGCCCGGTACGACCGGTACGGACATGAGGGACTGGGAGGAATGGGCAACGGATTCGGGGGAGCCGGAATGACCATGGAAGATATCTTCTCATCCTTCGGAGATATCTTCGGTGATGCTTTCGGCGGTTTTGCCGGATTCGGAGGTTCGCGCCGCAGCAGCCGCAGAGTCAACAAGGGAAGCAACCTGAGGGTGAAAGTTAAACTCACACTGAATGAGATTGCTGCAGGTACCGAAAAGAAAATAAAGGTAAGCAAATATCATTCATGCGATTCATGCGGAGGCTCAGGAGCAGCCGATGCCAACAGCATGACCAACTGCACAACCTGCAACGGATCGGGACACGTTACGAGACTTACAAATACCCTGCTCGGACAGATGCAGACAACCTCAGTATGCCCCACATGCGGAGGCGAGGGAAAGACGATCACGCGGAAATGCCCTGTCTGCTATGGTGAAGGAATCGTTCAGAAAGAGGAGGTAATCAAAATTAATATTCCCGCAGGGGTCGGGAAAGGTATGCAGATGACCCTCTCGGGAAAAGGCAACTCACCACGCCGCGGAGGGATTAACGGTGATCTTCTTGTTGTTATCGACGAAGAATCGCACCCTGATCTTATAAGAGAAGGCAATGACCTGATTTATAACCTTTTTATTAGTATCCCCGATGCCATCCTTGGCAGTCATGTCGAAGTTCCGACTGTAGATAACAACGTGAAAATCAAGATTGAACCCGGCACCCAACCGGGAAAAATACTGCGCCTCAGGGGCAAGGGCCTGCCCGAAGTGAACGGATACGGAAGAGGAGACCTTCTTGTAAATGTAAACGTCTGGATACCCAAAAACATATCCAGGGAGGAAATGAAGCTTATAGAAAAGTTCAGGGACACCGAATCATTCAGGCCCAAACCTGATAAAAGCGACAAAGGCTTTTTTGAACGGATGAGAGGCTATTTCGAACAGACATGATCCTCCTGCTTCCAGCAACAAGGAACCAGCACCCACCAACTTGAGTTATTTAAACATCATCCGTTAAACTGTTATTTTAACGGAGTTTTCTATATTTACACTTCTTTTCACAATACATCTATCTCCTAATGGCACTTTTTGAAGCAAAGAATGTATCAAAACAGTATGGGACACAACTGGCTCTTGACAACGTCAGCGTATCCGTCCCCGAACAATCCATCTACGGTCTCCTGGGCCCCAACGGTGCCGGGAAAACCACTCTGATCAGGATCATCAACCAGATAACAGGCCCTGATTCCGGTGAGCTCTTTATCGGGGGAAAGAAACTATTGCCTGAAGATGTGATGGTTATTGGTTATCTCCCCGAAGAGAGAGGCCTGTATAAAAAGATGAAGGTCGGTGAACAGGCTCTCTATTTCGCACAGCTTAAGGGTCTCTCAAAGGCGGAAGCAATGAGAAGACTAAAATACTGGTTCAGAAAGCTTGAGATTGTCGACTGGTGGGGCAAAAAAGTCGAGGAACTCTCAAAGGGAATGCAGCAGAAAGTCCAGTTTATCATTACTGTTCTCCACGAACCAAAACTTCTGATATTCGATGAGCCGTTTACCGGATTCGATCCTGTTAATATGAATATCATTAAAAATGAGATCCTGTTCCTGAGGGAAAGGGGCGCCACGGTAATATTCTCCACCCATAACATGGGCTCAGTGGAAGAGCTGTGCGACAATATCACCCTTATCAACAAGGCAAAAACCATCCTCGAAGGAAGCGTAGGTGAGATCCGGAAACAATGGGCTGCCAATGAATATGACCTTGTTTTTGAAGGAGAAGCGGATATGGAGGGAAACAGTCATTATAAGATCATTTCCCGTCAGAGCGAAAACGGAAAAAGCAGTGTCAGGCTGAAAACAACCAGCGATATCAGGACAAATGATATTATCAGCAACGCAACGAAGTCAGGAAATCTGCTCTCATTTAATCCGGCACTCCCCTCCATGACCGAGATATTCATCAGGGTGGTTGAGACCCGTAATTAACCCGAACTGAAACAACTGTAACCAACAAGTCATGAATAAAATACCTGTAATAATAAAAAGGGAATACCTGACCAGGGTCAGAAAAAAATCCTTCATCATAATGACTATCCTTGCGCCGGTCCTGATGGCCGCGCTGATAATCGTACCAACCGTCGTCATGCTCAACCAGGGACAGGATTTTAAAAGAATAGCAGTGATCGAAGAGCGTTCCGATCT
>DIKJ01000146.1:21394-21960 GCA_002424525.1 Bacteroidales bacterium UBA5621
GAGGACATGAAAACAACTTATGACCAGGCCGGATATTATGGCATACTATACATCTCACCTGAGATCATCAATATCCCGAACGCCATACAGCTCATTTCAAAAAGCCAGCCTCCTATCGGGCTGCTCGATCATATCGAGAACTCTCTCGAGAAAGAGATCGAGAAGCAGAAGCTTCTGGCTTACAACATCGAGGATCTTGATAAGATAATGAAAAGCGTCAAGACAAATGTCTCGGTACAGACAGTGAAGATCGATGCCTCCGGTGTTATAAAGGAGACCAGCACGGGCATTGCCATGGTTCTGGCCTATATCAGCGGCTTTCTTATGTATATGCTTGTTTTCATCTTTGGCTCCCAGGTTATGAGAGGTGTGATTGAAGAGAAAACCAGCAGGGTGGTAGAGGTGATAATCTCTTCGGTTAAGCCGGTTCAGCTTATGATGGGGAAAATAATCGGAATTGCCCTTGTGGGTCTCACCCAATTCCTGATATGGGTGATACTTACAATAGGGATCGTATCGGTGGTAAAAACGACCGTCATGCAGAAAAGCAACATTGCAGAGGTCAC
>DIKJ01000146.1:22043-36084 GCA_002424525.1 Bacteroidales bacterium UBA5621
AGCGCCATGAACCAGCAGTGGGGATTGATCATCTTTTCATTTATTTTCTATTTCATCACCGGTTATCTCCTCTACGCCTCAATCTTTGCAGCTATCGGCTCCGCAGTCGACAACGAAACGGAGACCCAGCAATTCATGCTGCCTGTCACAATACCGATTATTCTTGCTCTTATGGTCGCTATTGGCACAATGCAGAACCCCGAGAGCTCACTTTCATTCTGGTTCTCCATCATACCACTGACTTCACCGATTGTCATGGTTGCGAGGCTCCCATTCGATGTACCATACTGGCAGCTGGCACTCTCGATGGCGCTGATGCTCGTTACCTTTATGGCTTTTGTCTGGATGGCCGCCAAGATTTACCGGGTCGGGATACTTATGTACGGAAAGAAAACCTCCTGGAAAGAAATGTGGAAGTGGTTGAGATACAGCGGGTGAGAAGAGATTAACAAACAAAACAGAAATACAGATGGCGAAAATTCTGGTAATTGATGATGAGAGGGCTATTCGGAACACCCTGAAAGAGGTGCTGGAATATGAGAAGCATGAGGTTGATCTTGCTGAGGACGGACCCTCGGGACTGGAACTGTTCAATTCAAACTCCTATGATATCGTGCTCTGCGACATCAAGATGGCGAAGATGGATGGCATAGAGGTCCTCCAGAAGATCTATGAGACCACCACCGACATTCCGGTCGTTATGATCTCCGGCCATGGGAATATCGACACAGCCGTGGAAGCAATAAAAAAGGGAGCCTTCGATTTCCTTGAAAAACCGCTGGACCTCAACCGGCTTCTCATAACAATACGCAACGCCACCGATAAATCAACCCTTATTACCCAGACTCAGGTCCTCAGGAACAAGGTCAGCAAAATGTACGAGATAGTCGGGGAATCAGAAGCTATCAGGAAGGTCAAGGAAATGATCGACAGGGTCGCTCCCACCGAGGCCCGCGTGCTTATAACAGGCGCCAACGGTACAGGAAAAGAGCTTGTTGCACATCAGATACATGAAAAGAGCCAGAGAGCCAGGGCTCCGTTCGTTGAGGTCAATTGCGCGGCCATTCCTTCTGAACTTATTGAAAGTGAGCTGTTTGGACATGAGAAAGGCTCCTTCACCTCGGCAATCAGGCAGAGGATAGGCAAGTTTGAACAGGCAAACGGTGGAACCCTGTTCCTCGATGAGATCGGAGACATGAGCCTCTCCGCACAGGCAAAAGTGCTTAGGGCCCTCCAGGAAAACAAGATAACAAGGGTAGGCTCCGACAAGGATATTCATGTAAACGTGAGAGTGATAACTGCAACTAACAAAAACATCAGGAAAGAGATCGAGAACAATACCTTCAGGGAAGATCTCTACCACAGGCTCAGTGTTATCCTGATACATGTCCCTACCCTGAACGAAAGAGAAGATGACATACCGATACTGGCAGAGCATTTTAATACGGTCATATGCAATGAGTACGGGATGAGCAGAAAGAAAATAACCGGCGAAGCCATTACGGAGCTCCAGAAAATTGAATGGACAGGCAACATAAGAGAGTTCAGGAATGTCCTTGAACGACTGATCATCCTCTGCAAGGATGAGATTACGGGAGCGGATGTGGTGGCATATGCAAGGCCGGTCTCCGGCTTAAATCCATAACCCTCCCTGCCGCGGAGTAAAGAATGCGCACATGTATCGAACAGAAAAAGACACACTTGGTGAAAAACAGATCCCCTCAGAAGCCCTCTACGGGATTCATGCACTGAGAGCCTCCGGGAATTTCCCCGCGAAGACTCCTTTTCCTGTCGAATGGTACAGGGCCGTCGGGATAACAAAACTAGCATGCTACAACACTTACAGGAAGTTCAGGGATGCCGCGCTGGAAAAATACGGGGAAAAACTAAATATCACCCTGATCAGCGATGATCTGCTGGATGCACTGGCCGGATCGGCCAGTGAGGTGGCGGAGGGTAAATACTTCGAACATTTCATAGTGCCGGCTGTTCAGGGAGGCGCGGGCACCAGCATCAATATGAACGTAAACGAGATAATCGCCAATGCAGCACTGCTCAGGAGTGGCAGACGTTGCGGTGATTATAACACGATCGATCCCACAGAACACGCAAACATCTACCAGTCCACCAACGATGTGATCCCTACTGCCCTTACGGTTGCTGTCATGAGACTTCTGCAGGAGCTTGAAGCACAGATTAACAGTCTGAGAACCAAGATAGAAAAGCTGGAGAGAGGTTCCCGCGAAAAACTGAGACCGGGTTTTACCCAGATGCAGGAAGCGGTTCCGTCATCGTTCGGATTATTGTTCAGTACCTATAATGACGCATTGTCGCGCGACTGGTGGAGGGTCTCAAAATGTTCCGAAAGATTAAAACCGGTTAACCTGGGTGGTGGTGCCACCGGTACCGGGATAGCCATTCCCCGTTTCTTTATTATGGAGGTTGTGCCGGAGTTGCGCCGGCTCACAGGATTGGCCCTTTCGCACAGTGAAAACCTGGCCGATACCACCTCCAACTTCGACAAATGGGTTGAGATTCATGCCACTCTGAAAGCGCATGCCGTCAACCTTGAGAAAATGACATCCGACCTGCGACTGCTTGCATCGGATATAGCAGAGCATAAAAGTATTATCATCCCCGAAAAGCAGGTTGGCAGTTCTATTATGCCCGGCAAGATCAATCCGGTCATTCCTGAATTTGTCATCTCCGTGGCTCACAAGGTTTACTCTAACGACACTCTTGTCAGCTCACTTTGCGGACAGGGTTGCCTCGAGCTGAACGCATATCTTCCGGTAATTGGCTGCGCGGTGATTGAAAGCCTGAACCTCCTGATCTCTGCGAATCTTACTGCGGAGAATAACCTTATTGAAGGGCTGATTATCAATGAAAGCTCCGGTACCTGGTCCCTCCTTCACAGTCCGGCAATAACCACGGCACTAATCCCTTACATCGGGTACCACCAATCGGCAAAATTATCAGGACTGATGAAGGAGAAAAACCATGATATTTTTGAAGCCAACCGGATACTGAAAATAATTGACGAAGAGAGACTGCAGGAGATCATCAGGCCAGGTAACCTGCTGAAACTGGGATTCTCCCTGGATGATCCCGGCATAAATGAAAAATAGCGACGTTATGGTTTCCAAAGGAAGAGAATCTAAGCCCCACATCGGCATATACGGCCGCAGGAATAACGGTAAAAGCAGTCTGATCAATTCTCTTGCAGGGCAGGATATCGCTATCGTCTCCGATCATGCCGGCACCACCACCGATCCTGTTAAGAAATCATTCGAGATCACAGGATTCGGGCCGGTGATTCTGGTCGATACCGCCGGCATAGACGACTCGGGCGAACTGGGACAGAAAAGGGTGGAAAGAACGGTCAGGACTCTCGATATAATTGACCTGGCACTACTGATTGTTACAGAAAACACATGGGGAGAATACGAAGACGATCTGGTTGAAAGGTTCCGCAACCATGATATCCCGTTCATAATAATCCATAACAAGTCTGATCTGAAGGAGCCGGCGGAGGATTTCAGGAAAAAGATCAAAAGCATAACAGGCAGTGATCTTTTTGAATTTTCCGCCGTCGACAGGCGCAACTATGAAGACCTGATAAACCTGATCGGCAAAACCATACCGGAGCACTCATACAGGACCCCTACCCTTCTGGGCGATCTTATCAGTTACGGGGATATTGTCATACTTATAACTCCGATCGATGTCGAGGCGCCCGCGGGCCGCCTTATACTGCCACAGGTACAGACGATCAGGGATATCCTTGATAATGATGCCGTTGCGATAGTCCTCAAAGAGAGGGAAGTCGATGAATTCCTTAAACGGACAGGAATAATGCCTGCCCTCGCCATTACCGATTCGCAGGTATTCAAAAAAGCTGATGCCTCCATACCCACCGAAATACCGCTGACAAGCTTCAGCATATTGCTGGCAAGGTTCAAGGGCGATTTTGAACAGTACCTGAAGGGGACCCCCCGGATATCCGGACTTCGTGACGGAGACAGGGTTCTCCTGCTCGAATCGTGCACCCATCATGTAGCCTGCGATGATATAGGAAGGACAAAAATACCAAGATGGATTTCGAATTTCACCGGGAAGAAGATTGATTATGACGTTGTTGCAGGGCTTGACCTTCTTCCCCGGCCCGTGATAGATTATTCACTCGTAATCCAGTGCGGAGGTTGCATGATAACCAGAAAACAGCTTCATAACAGGCTCCAGGCGGCCATAAGAGCCGGTGTTCCGGTTACCAACTACGGTATGGCCATAGCTTACGTCCAGGGTATCTACGAAAGAGCAATAGCACCTTTTACCAGGGCTGGGAAAGCCTCCTATCTCTAAAATCTGAAATAAATAAAGGGCATTATATCGGCAGTTCTGATCTGGTATATTACAACAGCCATAAGCAGAACGGCCACCAGCTGAACGGCCAGGGGAATCCTGATAAAAAGTCCGCGATATGACTCCTTGACCTTTTCCGGAAGAAAGTGGATCAGGTATCCCGCAATGATCAGGGAGAACACCGTGCTGTACAGGGGAAGAACAGCCATATATGATCCGGGAGAGAAGTTCGCGGCAATCTGGTTTAACATTATAAATGCATGGTCCATATCAGGTGCCCTGAAAAAGATCCAGCAGAAACTGACGAACTGGAAAGTAAGAAAAACCATTAAAGCTCTCGTCATCCTGTTCCTGACTATGCGACTGCCAAATAAAAAATCCCATAACTTGCTTATTACCAAGCCTATTCCGTGCAATCCTCCCCAAATAATAAATCTGAGGGCAGCTCCATGCCATAAACCACCCAGAAGCATGGTGATCATCAGGTTAAAGCCTGTCCGCACCTTTCCTTTCCTGTTTCCTCCCAGGGGAATATAAAGATAATCCCTCAACCATCTCGAAAGGGATATGTGCCACCTTTTCCAGAAATCAGAAACACCCACAGCCTTGTAGGGAGAATTGAAATTGACCGGTATCCTGAAACCAAGAATCAGGCCCAGTCCAATTGCGATATCGGTATATCCCGAAAAATCACAATAGATCTGGAGCCCGTAACCGTAAACGGCCATAAGGTTTTCAAAGCCCGAATAGACAGCCGGAAGTTCAAAGACCCGGTCAACGAAGTTAACAGCAATAAAATCGGAGATGATTATCTTTTTGATCAGTCCCTTTGAGATCAGGAACAGTGCATGACTGAATTCCCTGCGGGCCAGATGAAACTCAGCGTAAAGCTGGGGAATGAACTCGGAAGCCCTTACTATCGGTCCTGCAACAAGTTGGGGAAAAAAGGAGACATAAAATCCGAAATCAACCATGTTCCTTACCGGTTCAAGTTTGCGAAGGTACACATCCATTGTGTAGCTAAGCGATTGAAAAGTAAAGAAAGATATCCCGACCGGCAGGATTATATTACTCACATTGAAACTGGTGCCGAGATGGGTGTTTGAAAAGGCCGCCAGGTAATCATACACCTCAATGCTTGTTCCCAGAAGATTATTCAGTGTATCGACGAAGAAACCGGTATACTTGAAATATGCAAGTATTCCGATATTGGACAGAATACTCAGAACAAGGAAAAAACGGCGGGAACGGACGGACTCCGACCGATGGATCAAAAGCCCGCAGAAAAAGTCGATAAAGGTGACGATTATCAGAAGGAGGAGGAACAACCCTCCTGTTTTGTAGTAGAAGAAGAGACTTACGACAAAAAGATACAGATTCCTGCCAGACAGCTTTTTGTAAATAAGACTATAGCCTGCAAGGACCAGCAGGAAAAAGATCCAGAATGCCGGTGCCGAGAATATAAAAGGTTTCGTGGGATTGAAGCTGAATATCCCGGAAATGACGCTGGCAACAACCTCTTCTTCTGAATCTCCATTCCGGCCGGCAGAAACAGCCGGTACCGGCAGTTGAAGCTCTGCAATTGTACCTGCAGGTCTGTCCGGCTCTGTCAGGGTGTCCCGCGACCGGTCCGCAAAGAATTCTGTAAACAGCATCTTTCCGAGGGTGTCGGCCCCCGGATTGGTAAAATGTATGAAATCCTTCTGCGCAAGGGGCGGGATTCTTTCGGCCCAGCGGACAATTGATGATTCTCCTCCCATTTCCTGCCAAGTGTTCCAGAAGAGGGCACCAGCCTCGGCAGCTGCATTCCTCTGGGCCTCAATTATCGCCGGAATATTCGGATATGATATGATCCTGTCGCCCTCCCTGTAAGCCATATCCGTGAGGCCGACCACAATTACCGGAGTCTCCGGCGACACATCCCTGAGAAGTGCAAGCTGGCGTAAAAGGCCTCTTTCATAATACGAGTATTCCTCCCTGACATTCTTTACAATGTTCAGCCCGTAATGCAGTACAAACAGGTCGGGAGAGAGAATCCGGTAAAATTCTTTCAGATGGTCACTTCCTACCATTGTAAACTCAAGCCCTGCACTGCCCCTCTGGGGAATATTGTCAATTATCACTCCTTCGCTGCTCTCAATGCTGATCCCGTAAATATCAGGACTCGTTCTTCCCTCAAACTCGATATAAATGTTATGGGCATTATAGAGGAAGCAGCCAGCTTCGTGAATTCCCGGTCCGTTCTTAAGAGTATCTGTATAAAGCAGGTAATTGTTTGCCCTTACAAGGATCCTCACATTGCCGGATGAATTTCCATAGAAGATCCTGAGGTTTTCAAATGTCGAATCTGTTCTGCCGGCGAAAGCCGAAGGTACTATCCTGACAGATGCCTTAACAGGCGATGCCGATCTTACGCCCTCAGGCAGGTACCGGCAGACGTTCATGAAGGGCCCCAGGTCGCGGTGAGTTATCTCACCCTCCCTGTACGACAGGTAATTGTATCTTTTCCAGTTCGAAGAGGCACGGAGCGAGACTGATTTGGTGTACATCACCGGCATAAGGGGGAGAAAGAGTCCGGGACCGGTGCCGCCATGACCTGCCCGTATCAGCTGCCTCAGCGAAGATGTGACCCTGTCGCCTTCAATCTGCGAATCGCCATAGTACATTATCCTGATCTGCTCGCCGGGCTCTTCAATGAGATCGAAGAACTGACGGAGAGGCCCGGCACTCTCCCCTGAAACAGTGTCGGTAACAATTGTGCCGGGCACGGGAAGGCCGTCAACCGGCTGTAAGAGAGTGTCTGCAACAGGAATCTGAGGCTCGTCGGCAACAACAGAATCCCCTGCTTTATCTTCCACTTTCAGGTTCCATGGTATAAACTCATTGATCAAAGGGAGCTTGAGGTTACCGGGTGCAAGATAACCGAGTCCGGTCAGACAAGCAAGCAGGATCAGCAATATTAGGAATGACCTGAAAGGGCGCATATTTTGTTAATGGATCAGCTCTTTTTTCTGATCCTTAGTATCTGGCCGACCCGGATCTTTGCGGGATCCGAGATATTATTCAGCTTCAGGACATCTGAAGGGGTTACATCGCCGAACATCCTGGCAATATCCCAGACAGTATCGCCGTTCCGGACAGTATAGGTAATATATTCCCCGTCGCTGGCCGTTGCCAGAGTCTGTGTTGCTGTTGCTGAAGTGTTTGACGGGATACTCTTTCCTACCATTTTCTGTTTCTCTGCAAACGACATTGAATTGATCTTCTCAAAGTATTCTGATCTTGCCGGATCGACGTACACCACCAGCCTCTGACCAACCAGAATCCTGTTGCTGTACACATTGTTCCAGTTGCGCAGGTCAGACAACCCCACCCTGAACCATTCTGCTATGAAGCCAAGATTATCACCTTCCTTTACAGTATAGTTAAGCCTTGTTTTACCCGTGATACTGACCGGAGTGAAAGTCGTCCTTGAGGGATCATCAATTCTTGTTGCTTTGCTTAGATATACGTCTGATTTGTAATTCCTGATTGTATCGTTGAGATCGATAAAGTCGCCCAGATGAGCCAGCGGCAGGGTAAGTGCCATCGGCTTTGAGGAGCCCGGAACAAGGCCGGTGCGGTACTGGGGATTAAGTACCCTGATCTCCCCCGCCGGAATACCCATTACTTCCGATATCTGACTCAGATGGATATCCTTGTTGAACATAATTGTATCGGTAGACACCGGTATATTAAGCGGGAGGGGCCTTATCCTGTGTTCCCCGAAATAGTTTATCGCATATGCTGCCGCTACATATTGAGGAATATAGCCTCGTGTTTCCCTTGGAAGCCTGTAATATATCTCCCAGTAATCTTTTCTGTTGTCTGAACGGCGTATTGCCTTGTTCACATTTCCGGGGCCGCAGTTATAGGCAGCAATAACCAGTATCCAGTCGTTGTATATGTTATAAAGATCCTTCATAAATCGTGCCGCTGCGTGAGTGGATTTTACAGGGTCCCTCCTTTCATCAATAACAGAGTTTATTGTAAGGCCGTAAGCTTTCCCCGTACTGTGCATAAACTGCCACATGCCCGTTGCCCCAACCCTCGAAACGGCATTTACATTTAGAGCCGACTCGATTACGGCCATGTACTTAAGCTCCGAGGGAAGACCGTAGGAATCAAAGATGTCTTCTATCATCGGGAAGTAATAGTTCATCAGTCCCAGAACAGCCGCAAACTTTTCCCGCTGTCTGATTGTATAAACATGTATATGGTTACGGATAATGCTGTTGAACGGCAGGTTAATGACGGAATGAATCTGGCTGAGCCGTTTTTCGTAAATCGAATCGGGCAACACTATCCCTGCTGAGTCGTGCTCAAAATCAAACGGGAAATCCCTGAGGGCCATCCTGACATACCAGCTGCTGACCAGGCTGTCGAGATCGCGGGTGATCTTTTCCGTTTCAATATCCGACCGCAGGATGATGGTGTCACCCGAGGAAGAAGTGTGAGCGCTCAGAGCTGTAAAAAGTCCCAGAAAAATTGCAGTAAAAAAGAGTTTATTCTTCATAATTTGAACATATTTAAAAAGTTAATTGCAGACTTATATTGAGGCCTGCTCCGGTAACGCCGGGCACGGGTAACCGGGCAGGACTTATTTCAAGATCCAGATTATTGCTGATATCAAAATTAAAAAGGCTTGCATCGACATTGGCATCGAGCACCGTTACGAGATACCACGCAGCTATGCCGATGAATGACAGATCTCGGTATCTTTTATAATAATCCACACCCTTCAGAAGCCTGTCCTGCACCCATGAGGCAGTTGAGCGATTATATGTTTCGGGGTGAAGCACGGGGTCATATTCCGAAGGATCAGCCCATTTTATCATTTCAATGTAACTGTCTGTCTCAGGGATTTTATCGGTAAAGTCCTGAAATGCCTTCATGTACGTGTTATAGTTCGTAGTATTGAACCCTAAGGTGTAGATAAGGCCTCCGAATCCTGCATAGACGAGAGGGATTTTCCAGTATTTCCGGTTATAGATCTGCCCCATTCCGGGGAAAGCTACTGCAAGCATGGTGGCTTTAAGCGGCTCGGGGCTGAATCGGCGGTATTTCCGTAAGGGAACAGGTACTGTATCCTGCGCAATAGCTGTGTGCTGGGCACAAATCATTTGCAGGATAATCAGGATCGCTATTTTTTTTATCGCACCCAAAATAAACATTTACAGGCATTTTTCACCGGTACCTGCATATCAGCGCGACAAATATAATTATTTTCAGTTGTTCAGACGATCAAATATTCCTAAAATGCGCTCCATCTCCTCCGGATTCTCAAAGGGGATTACTATTTTCCCTTTTCCCTGTTCGTTGATCCGGAAATTTACATCGGCAGAGAATATCTTCGTAAGGTGTTCGGAAAGCTGTAAGAAATCCTCGTTAAGCTTTTTCTTCTTTTCGTTTTTCACAGGATCCTTTCCCTTTTCAGCCTGCAACTGTCTTACAAGTTCTTCTGCCTGGCGCACCGAAAGGTCGCCGTCGATTATCCGGTAATAGATATTGATCTGTTTTTTAGGGTCCTCGATATTGATCAGGGTCCGGGCATGACCCATCATCAGGTTCTTGTTCCTTATGCCGAGCTGTATCTCGGCAGGCAGTTTGAGCAGGCGCAGGTAGTTGGCGATGGTTGAACGCTTCTTGCCCACCCGTTCACTCAGTTGTTCCTGTGTGAGCCTGCACTCTTCGGTAAGGCGTTGAAAGCTTATAGCCACTTCAATAGCGTCAAGATCTTCGCGCTGAATATTTTCGACCAGTGCAAGCTCGAGCATTGCCTGGTCATCAGCGGTCCTGATATATGCCGGCACATGTGTGAGCCCGGCAAGACGTGCTGCCCTGAGCCTTCTTTCTCCGGAAATGAGCTGGTACCTCCGGTTATCCGCTTCACGGACGGTAAGAGGCTGGACAATACCCAGCTTCCTTATGGATGTTGCCAGCTCTTCAAGTGCCTGTTCATCAAAATTGGTCCTTGGCTGAAAGGGGTTTCCGTCAATCGAGTCAATTGCAATATTAAGGTTTGGCTCCACTTTCCTTTCCAGGATCTCCTTTTCCACACCGTCAATCAGGGCGCCCAGTCCTCTTCCCAAAGCATTCTTTTTTGTCATTGTAAATACTATTCCTTTACTCTTTCACCCCGTTTTCATGCTTCTCAATCAGCTCCCTGGCCAGACTGAGATAATTGACAGATCCCCTGGAGTCAGCGTCATAAAGTATTGCAGGCTGTCCGAAGCTCGGGGCTTCAGATAGTTTAACATTCCTCTGGATTATGGTCCTGAAAACCATCTCCTGAAAATGCTTGTTAACCTCTTCAGCAACCTGATTCGACAGCCTGAGCCTCGAATCATACATCGTAAGCAGGAATCCCTCGATCTCGAGATCCATGTTGAGATTGTTCTGAATGATCCTGATGGTGTTCAGCAATTTGCCCAGGCCCTCGAGGGCAAAATATTCGCACTGGACAGGGATAATCACCGAATGGGCAGCTGTAAGGGCATTTACGGTAAGAAGCCCGAGCGACGGAGAACAGTCGATGAATAGATAATCATAATTTCCCGCTATCTTCTCAAGGACATTCTTTAAAATCTTTTCCCTTTCCGGCCTGTCGAGCATTTCAATTTCAGCACCCACCAGATCAATATTGGAGGGGATGATTGAAAGGTTGTCAATGCCGCATTCATGCAAGGCATCCTGCGGCTCCTTCCCGTCAATCAGACAATCGTAGATGGTGCTTTTCAGCTGGCGCGTGTCAATGCCAATGCCCGAGGTGGCATTTGACTGAGGATCGCTGTCAACTATCAGGACCCTTTTTTCCAGTGCAGCCAGGCTTGCTGCGAGGTTGATTGCCGTTGTCGTCTTCCCGACCCCGCCCTTCTGGTTTGCTATTGCTATGATCCTGCCCATCTGTTATACTTATGATTTTTCTCAGAATATTTCGAGCTTCAAATTTACGACTAATTGAGCCAGTGGTGCCGACAGACAATAATGTAATTGTAAACAATTTTTTTGCGGTTTTCAACATTTTATTAACATACTTATTGCCATATTTACCGGGCAATAAATCGAATTTCAGATGACAAAAAATCGTGTCAGGGAAGAATGGTTCACAATCATTAATCCCAATGCCGGGAATGGCAAAGGTAAAAAGGACTGGTCGAGGATCTTAAGCCTGTTTGAAAGGGAAAGCATCCCCATCGTTTCCCGGTTCACCCGGCAAAAGGGGCAGGCCATGGAGTTTGTCAGAGAATCTATCGGTTCCGGTTTCCGGAAATTCATCTCAGTGGGTGGCGACGGTACACTGAATGAAGTCATTAACGGGATCTTCACCCAGGAGCTTTGCTCCCCGAAAGAGATCGTTACAGCTATGATACCGGTCGGGACGGGCAACGACTGGGGAAGGATGTTCGGCATACCACTGGTCTATGAAGGTTCTGTTGGTATAATAAAGGAGAACAAACAGCTTCTTCATGATATTGGTGTTATCAGCTATCATGAAGGCAATCAGCAACATAAAAGGTACTTCATCAATATAGCCGGCCTGGGGTTTGAAGCCCTGGTGGTAAGCAAGACAAACAGGCAGAAGGAGAAGGGGAAAAGCAGTAAGGCTATTTATTTTTACAACCTGCTGTCGAGCCTCATCTCCTACAGGAAAACAGAGTCCGATGTGATTATTGATGGCAGGATATTGCACAGCAGGGTCTTTTCAGTCAATGTGGGCAACGGCAGGTATTGCGGCGGCGGGATGAGGCAAACCCCTGATGCCCTGCCGGATGACGGACTGCTTGATATAACTGTCATAAAGGATATGAGCAGGTGGGAAATAATAAGAAGCCTCAAGCTTCTGTATGACGGAACTATACTTTCTCATCCGAAGGTGGACGGTTACAGGAGCAACAACCTGCTTGTAGAATCAGAGTCCCCTTTATACGCAGAAGCTGACGGGGAATCGCTGGGCCATACGCCTGTATCATTCAGTATTATACCTGCAGGAACAAAAATTGTCTACGGGAAAAAACTTATTCAATAACCCTTATCTCGTAGAGTTTTGGCCATCGCTTGCCGGTGACAAAGATCCTTCCCCCCTCTTCATCGTAGGCAATACCATTAAGGACATCCGCACCGGCCTCCCTTCTTTTCTGCTCAGGGAAAAGTGTGGAGAGATTCACCCAGGAATTCACCTTGCCGGTGGCTGGATCGATTCGTACGATCATATCAGTCATCCAGACGTTTGCCCAGATCTCCCCGTTGATATATTCCAGTTCGTTAAGCTGGTCAACCTTTTTTTCATTATCGTAAACCTCAAGCCGCGAAACAACTGTAAACAATTCAGGTTCAAAAAAATAGAGGATATTGGATCCGTCACTCATAACGATCTGGTCTTTTACAGTCGTTAATCCCCAGCCCTGGGTCGCATAATAGACCTTGTTGATCAGCCTGAACGTGGCCCTGTCGTACACAAAACCGACCTTATTCTGCCATGTCACCTGGTAAATGCGATCGCGGTAAAGGGTTATTCCCTCCCCGAAAAGAGATGATTCAAGGTTAAGCAGTCTTATTATCCTCCCCGTCTCAAGTTCGACCTCCCTCAGGCTCGAGCCGGCCTCCTGCCCGGTGCCTTCGTACAGGAATCCGCTGTTATAAAAGAGCCCCTGTGTAAAGGCCTCCGTATCGTGGGGGTAAGTATTCAAAACCTTGTATCCGTAAATACGGGGCACTATATCTGAAAAGACCTCTATGAAGCGGGTGATTGTCTGCATGCTGTCATCCCTGTAACCGACGGCTTTCAGCGATCTCCTTCCCGTCATGGCGGTGAAAGATGAAGGAACCGTATATTCCCAGGGTTCCGATCTTAAAACCGAGACCTGTATGCCATCGCAGGACAGGACCACTGAATCGGGATTCGGGCCGTTATCCAGCGGTGTAAGTCTGATCCTTACCTCATCACCTGAAAGATACCTTGCATTTTCTTCAGGGGCACTCATCCTGAAAAGCATTGCCTGCTGTACCGGCCTGGCCATTGCTGAGGGCCTGCTTCCCTGCACCGGGGTTTTGCCCGTACGTCCCGAGCATGAGATTGTAAGTGCTGCCAGAAGCATCAGAAACATCATAACGCTGTTTCCGCCCTTGCCGCCGGGTTGTTTAAACTTTTCTATGATCCTCTGGAAAATATTCTTCCTGAGTGAAGCCATGCGTCTTTCAACAGCCTGTTCATGCAATTCGTAGGGGACAAGCATCTGCCATATCCCGCTCCATCCCGGAAAACCTCCTGCATTCTTGTCGTCGATGAAAATATCGGCATCTATTTTCCGGCTTATGGTTTCATCGTAAATCTCCTCGGGGTAGTTTTTGTTGACGGCATAAAATTCAATGCCATTCCTGCGGCAGTAGTCAACCGCCTCGTCAAGCTCCTTTCCTGCACGGAAGGTCCAGAGGATAAGCAGTGCTCCCATTTTTTCAAGTTCCTTCAGGGTCTGGAAGGCAAAAAGCTTCTCCTTGCCGATCTCAGGGTATTCATGGTCAACGATGGTGCCATCAAAGTCAACAGCAATCTTTACATTGGTGAAATCGATCATCCGAGCCGTTTTTTAATCCCGCAAATTTAAGAAAAAAGTAGATACGAGAGGATAAAGGGTCTCTC
>DIKJ01000146.1:36280-39512 GCA_002424525.1 Bacteroidales bacterium UBA5621
AACATTATCACTTTGCTCAATCTGGCAGCAGGTTTTATTGCCATAATCTGTGCTGCCGGCGGAAATCTTGTCTCAGCTTCGTGGATCATACTCGTTGCAATGATCCTCGATTTCCTTGATGGTTTTGCCGCAAGGCTGCTGAAGGCTTACTCGGCTTTGGGAAAAGAGCTCGACAGCCTTTCGGATGTGGTAAGCTTCGGTGTTGCTCCGGCACTTATAATGTACATGATGCTTTACGGCCTCGAACCGGTTATTTTCCCTGGTCTTTCTGCATATCGTGACATCCTGGTTACCATCATCATATTCATTCCCGTTTTAATGCCTGTATGCGCGGCCCTGCGTCTGGCAAAATTCAATCTCGATCCCTCCCAGGCCACTTCGTTCAGCGGATTGCCCACTCCGGCCGGCGCTCTTGCGGTTATTTCCGTGGTAATTGCCGGACATTATTCGGAATACTCCCTTATTGAATCCTTCGTTTCGTCACCGATGGCACTCGGCATTTATACAATTGTCATTTCCCTGCTGATGGTCAGCAATATACCGATGCTTTCGCTGAAGATCAAGGGTTTGGCTATAAAAGGGAACGAGGGAAGATATCTGCTGGCCGGACTGGTGCTCCTTTCCCTGATTATATTCGGGATAAGCGCGGCACTACTCATCATCCCGCTCTATATAGTTGCCTCATTTGTTTCCAGGCTATTCTGACCAGTGCTCCCCGTTCGATCGGAGGTTATTAAGGATTGATGTCTGGATCCGGATGGACTCCTGGTGAAGCACTGTCAGCACTTTTTCCACGAAGGCAGGATCAAGTCCTTTCAGTGAACCGTGTTCCCCCCTGGTCCTTAATATCTCGAGCCATCTATCCATCTGAAGCACTGCCACATTGTTCTTAAATTTGTACTCACCCATTTTCTCTGAGACCTTCATCCGCGAAGATAAAAGATCAACCAGCTGATAATCAATAGAGTCAATCTGATTACGCAACTCCTCCAGATGATTCAGAAAACCAATGTCGTCGATTATGCTTTTACGGATTATAAGACCCGAAATAAGGGAGTTGAACTGTTCAAAGGTCAGCTGTTGAGTGGCATCACTGAGGGCTCCTGACGGATTGTTGTGCACTTCGATCATCAATCCGCTCATCGTTAGATCGAGAGCCCGCTGGGCTATCTCCGGGACATATTCCGCCTTGCCGGACATATGGCTCGGATCGCAGATCACAGGCAGGTTTGTTATCCTTTGTCTTAACTCAATCGGTATTTCCCATTTAGGCATATTCCTGTAGAGCGTCCTTTCGAAGGGGGAGAATCCCCTGTGAACAGCCGCGATCTTTCTGACACCGGCAGAATAGATTCTTTCAACGGCTCCCTGCCAGAGATCTATATCGGGACTAAGAGGGTTTTTAATCAGTACAGGAACCTCCACGCCTCTCAGCGCAGATGATATCTCCTCGACTGAGAACGGATTTGACACGGTCCGCGCGCCGATCCAGAAGGCGTCAATTCCATGCTTCAGGCATGCTTCGACATGTGATGGATATGCAACCTCCACCACAACACGAATCTTAAGCTCCTCCCTTACTCTCTCAAGCCAGTGGAGAGCCCTGTGGCCCGCACCGGTGAAGGTGCCGGGACGCGTGCGGGGTTTCCATGCACCAGCCCTGAAAAGGCTCACCCTTCCCGTCGATGCCACAAAAGAGGCAGTCGACATGACCTGCTCCTCGCTTTCGGCACTGCATGGCCCGGCAATAATAAAAGGGAAAGCGTCAGACCCTTCAAACCACGACTTTAAAGGAATAATATCCATTCAAATCAAAAGGATTCGTTAAAGACTGCAAACGTAAAAGGATTTTTCGGAAGTTTACTCCTTTTCCGGAAATTTCCTCTCATAATATGATAAAGCGAATCTGACCGCAAACCAGGTGACAATAATAAACGCAGGCCAGATAAGGTATTGAAGGATTTCGCTGATATACATTGTTATAATGTTTATTACTTATTTAATTATGCTGTTTCTGTTTCTTATGGTCTGAAGGTCTTACGCTTTACGCTTTACGCTCTACGCTCTACGCTCTACGCTCTACGCTCTTTGCTCCATGCTCCCTGCCCTAATACACCTTGCCGCCTTCTTTCCCCAGCTCCTCCCCTGTAATCCTCTTATTGCTTATCGATCTCCAGGCGTACCAGATATAACCGAAAACGAAAGGTATGATGAACGACACATACATCATTGTCCTGAGCGTGAATAAACTTGAGGATGCGTTCCTGATAGTCAGGGAGCTGGCCAGGTTTGCGGTTGACGGATAAAAGGAGGTTCCGTTGAAACCGGCCACCAGGAAGAGAGCAAAAACTGTCAGGAGAGTCCCGGCTCCGCTGTACCAAATTCCCTTCCGGTATCTGCTGAAAAGTGTCCTGCCGATCCCGTACAGGACGCCAGCCACGCCTGCAATAAAGATGATGAGCACGACCGGCATCTGAACAAGATTATTGAAATACTTGTATTTTTCCATGGTGACGGCTCCGTTGCTGTAATCAACTGCAAAGCCGGAAGAGAGCAGAAGCGTTATCACGAAGAAGAGGAAGAAAACGAGAAATGCTGATGCATTGATTGCCAGTTTTCTGACAGAATTATGTACCAGCTCATCATCATCAATGGAGTTAATAATGTAGAGAAGGCCGTTTGACCTGGCAAGAAACAGCACTGCCAGACCCAGGGCGACATTCCTCCCGTTAAGCAGGGCTTCGAGTCCGTGCCACGAATTGGCCCATTTAATCTGATATAAAAAATCTATGGTGAACTGCGAACCGGTAAAGAATGTCCCCACTGCCGTGCCGATAAGGAATGGACCCAGCGACCCGTTTATCAGAAGAAGGATGTCGAAGGTTTTTCTGCCATATATATTGGCAGGTTTTGACCTGTACTCATATGCAATCGCCTGTATCGTAAAAGAAAACAAGATCGCTATCCATACCCAGTAAGCCCCCCCGAAACTTGTTGCATAGAAAAGGGGGAAGGAAGCAAAAAAGGCTCCCCCGAATGTTACCAGAGTTGTGAACGTGAATTCCCATTTCCGCCCCATTGTATTTATTATCATTGTTTTATGCAGTTCATTCTTTGGCAGGGAAAAGATCAGCGATTGCCCCCCCTGAACGAACATCAGCAGAACCAGAAAACCCGCAAGAAGTGAGACTATTATCCACCAGTAGTGCTGAAGAAAGAGATGTGATATCAT